>CAYWYC010000051.1:0-20383 GCA_964462565.1 uncultured Candidatus Sumerlaeota bacterium
ATATTTGATCTTGCCCCTGGCCAAAGGCAGCGCGATACGTTCCTCATTATAGGCAATGAGTTCTTTCAGGCTCATGCCCTTGAACTTCTTCACCACACGCATGGCCTGCGACTGTGTTTCTTCCGCACCGAATATGGCCACGTCATTTTCCAGCAATTGGATGACATGGATGTCATTGCCCTTCTTACGATAGCGATTCTCATCGAAGCCGGGAAAGGAGATGAAGCGATGAAACGTTTCGCCGCGATCCTCTTCATCATCAATAATGATACCGTCACTCACACCCATGAAAACGGGCCAACTGATCGCGATCAGCAAGGGTTGCCGCGCCGCGATGGCAAAGCAGTTTTCGTCGGCGATGTTAATGATGTGGATCGTGTTTTTCGCTTCGGAATCCGATTTTATTTCCAGCCGCGTATGAAAGGGATCGTAGTGAAAGGCGGCATAGTCCCCGGCCTTGATGTCCGGCCACCAGACCCGATCGAAGCAGAGGGTAAAGTTGTCGCGGTTGGAGAAATTCCGCGCCCGAAAATCCTTGCGGCGAAAGGCGTTCGGTTTATAGACAAACTCCAGTTCCGTTTCATCCTCATGGCAAAGCAAAGTCAGCCGGTTTCCACAGCGATTCTGCAAAATAATATTGTGGACGCCTTCCTCCACTTGCGGGCTTCGATAAAAATCTTTCATGATGCAGCCTTTCGTTTTCTTGATTCCACATGCAGCCCCCAGTTTTGGCGGTGATTGTCCCGAAGTCAAGAATTTTGTACTCCCGGAAGCCGGTTCACGAGAACTTATTCGCATTTCCGCAGACAGGCAACAAGGTTGAAAGCGCTATATTTATTTGGACTTTCAGACCGGAATCCTATAGCATGTCTCTTGTGTGTTTTGTAACAATTCTACCGGCTCCTCATATTGGCAAAGGTTTTCGGATCAGGCCATATAATTCATGCAGGCAGCCGGATACGGAAATATGCTCAATAAAAATACTCCCCCGACAAGTGATGCGGAATATATCAAGCAAGAATCCTTTTTCCCTTTCTCTCTGATTGAAGGGCTGGTCCTTTTATTGGTCCTGGCGGGCCTGCATCTGATTCAAGCCCGGAACTATCTTCTTTTCCATAGTCTCGTTGAAATCTTCAGCGTGATCGTGGCATGCAGCGTTTTTTTGCTCGCTCTGAACGCCCGACGCTTCATGCGAAACGATTATCTGGTCTTTGTGGGGGCTGGATATTTCTGTGTCGCCCTGATCGACCTGCTCCATACCTTGGCCTATAAAGGGATGAATGTTTTTTCCGATACGGGGGCCAACCTGGCCACGGAATTCTGGATCGCCGCACGATACCTGGAGGCGCTGGTCCTGCTTATCTCGCCGGTCTTTATCGACAAGCGCGTGCGCTCGCGCTGGATTTTTCTGATAATGGGATTGGTCACAGTCCTGCTGATAGCTTCTATCACCTACTGGAATATTTTCCCCGACTGCTATGATGAAGAAGTGGAATCGATCACCTTATTCAAATACGTAAGCGAATATGTCATCAGCCTCATACTGATCGGGGCCATAGTCTTTCTCTATTTCCGTGGCCGGGGAATTGACATGGCCGTGCGAAAAATGGTGATGTGGGCCATTGCGCTGACCATCGCCGCCGAACTGGCCTTTACCCTCTACCAGGATGTCTATGGTATTCTTAATGCCATTGGGCATTATCTGAAATTGATTTCCTTTTACCTGGTTTACAAGGCCGTGATCGTGAAGGGATTGCAAAACCCCTATGCCCTGCTCTTCAAGCAACTGACCGACAAGAATACCGAACTCGAACGCAACCTGAACGAGATACGCACCTTGCGCGGGCTGCTGCCAATATGCTCCCACTGCAAGAAAATCCGCGATGACGGCGGGTACTGGAAGCAACTCGAAGTTTACCTGCATGAGCATTCCGAGGCCCAGTTCAGCCACAGCCTCTGCCCCGATTGTGTGGAAAAACTTTATTCCGACCTGGAAAACGGCCGCGACGAAGAGGAATAATCATTTCCGCGGAACCATTGCCTATGTCTCCACGGACAGCACCCCGCCCCCGCTTTTATTCCGGCAAATTGGTGCGCGCCCGCTTTATCGAACGACCGAATCGCTTCGTGGTCTGGGTGCGGCTGCGCAATGGCCGGCGCGTGAAGGCCTATATGCCCAACCCGGGCCGCCTGCAGGAACTCCTCCTGCCCGATGCCGAACTTTATCTGGAAAAGAAGGCCCCCGCACTGGACGACACCAAAGTTCCGCGGCGTACGGATTACACTATCCTGGCCGTGGAGCGTGAGGGCGCACCTGTCTTCCTGCACACGCACCGCACCAATGATGTGGCCGCCTGGCTTCTGGGCAAGGGTCTGGTACCCGGTCTGGAAAAGGCCAGGCCCCTGGCCGCCGAAGTGAAACATGGCCGAAGCCGTTTTGACTTTCTCATGGAAGAAAAGGGCCGCCGCTTTTTTCTCGAGGTGAAGTCGGTCACGCTTTTTGGAAATGGCGCGGCCATGTTTCCCGATGCCGTTACGGAACGCGGACGGCGGCATATCCTGGAACTGGCGGAGATGCCCCCCGATGTGCGTCCGGTGACGCTTTTTCTGGTGCATTCACTCTCGGTGGATCGTTTTTTGCCCGATTACCACACGGACCTTGCCTTCAGTCAGGCCTTTGTGGAAGTGGGAGACCGGGTGCGCTTTCTGCCCCTGTCCATCGGCTGGAACAAAGAACTGGAACTGGAGCCGGAGTATCGTCTGCTGAACATTCCCTGGAAACATATTGCACGGGAAGCGCGGGACCGGGGCGCCTATCTGCTGATTCTGCGGCTGAAAAAGCAGCGGTCCGTCGGGATCGGCTCGTTGGGAGAAATCGTCTTCAAGCCGGGATATTATGTCTATGTGGGATCGGCCATGCAGAACCTGTCGGCACGGGTGCGCCGCCATCTGAGCCGTCGCAAACGGATGCATTGGCATATCGACTATCTGCGCGAGGCGGCGGACGAAGTCAAGGCCCTGCCCATTCGCGGAAGCCTGCGCCGGGAATGCGAGATTGCAAGGGCAGCCGACAAGATCATGGACGACGGACCGATCGGCTTTGGCTGCTCCGATTGCAATTGTGAACAGCATCTCTTCCACAGCCCCACCAATCCCCTCGACCGCAGGGACTTCCACGCCCTCCTGGAATCCTTCCGAATGCAACGCCCCGAAGAACAGGCCTGAGCCGTCAAATCTCTTTGCGAATGCGGCCTTTGCCTTCCGAAACCTGCTTGTATCCCTGAAAGCCCTTGCGCTGTTTCGTGAGTTTGTCGAGGGCTTCGCGAATATTTTTCTGTTCTTTCTGGAGTTTTTCCTGCTTGTGATCGACCTGTTTCTTCAGGCTTTCGAGACCGGTTTTCAGCAAAGACAAAAAGGCGTCGACATCGGCAACAAGGGCCTGGGGGTATTGTTTTTGTTTTTCGTCCCAGGGCTGGATGATTTCATTGAGCATGGCCAGCCGTGTGTCCGCCTGGTTCATCCAGTTCTGGATCTGCCCCTGGAAAACGCGCACCTGTTCTTCATCCTCAACAGGATCCAACTGCAAGTTCTGCTCAATCAGCACCAGGAGATGGGCGTAGGCTTCCTTGGTATCGTTAAGCACCGCCCGCAGATATTCCGCCGGTTTTTTTTCGTGGCTGTCGCTCATATTGCCATTTGCCTCCTGTTTCCTTCCAACAAAATCATGCGCCCAATGCCCTACTATCGCACTATCCCCGCCTTGCGTAAAGGCGAATCATGATTATGGCCCCTCACGATTTTTCACGGGAAAAGCTGATTGCCTCCTTTCGCGCAAGGCGGTATTCTGTAATGAGAAAAATGAAGGCGGCGCTTCTATGAAAATACTTCATGTCATCCTTGCCCTGTTCCTTTTGGGAACTCTTGCCGTGCCGGCTGCCGACGATACCGCGCCCGATCCTTCCCTGCTGGACCTGCCCGACATGGGCGTCCAATGGACCTATCCCCCGCTTTTCGAAATAGAAGGCCCCTACGCCCTGCACGTGGTCCGATGGGGCGATACGTGGAGCGAAATCGCCCGGTCTGGAAATGTTCCCTCGCGCGAATTGGCCAGGCTCAATCCGGGACTCCAGGAACTTGGCCTGAAACCGGGCCAGACACTGCGTGTGCCCTTTGGCGACAGCGAAACCGCCGCGCCACGGGTGAGTGATTTTGAAATATCGCGCGGCCTTGCCGGACGCATGCAGATATGTTTGACCTTTGATTGCGGCTGGGCCACGCGGAAAGACCTGGACAAACTGCTGGCGACGCTGGACGATCTCAATGTGTGCGCCACCTTCTTTCTGACGGGCATATTTCTTGATAACGCACCCGACGCCGCATGGATCATTCACGAGGCCGGCCATGACCTGGGCAACCATTCCCGCAGCCATCCCCATTTCTCGAAATTGGCGGCCCATCAGATGCAGGACCAGCTCATCAGCCTGGAAGAACGGGTTCGCCAGTCCGCGACAAAAAAGAATATCGAACTCAGCACACGGCCATTCTGGCGAGCACCCTATGGCGACCGCGACCAGCGCATCCTCCACGCTACGGCTCAGATCGGCTTTCAGTCCATTGGCTGGACCATCGACTCGCGCGACTGGTACAGCGATCCACCGGCTACGGTCGATACGGTCTTTGAGGAAGTCTGCGTCAAGCCTTTCCAGAAGAACCCCGGCAAGGCCCTCGACGGCGCCATCGTCCTCATGCATCTGGCCGCCGAACCCACCAACGCCGCTCTCAAAAAAATCGTCCCCTTTCTCCGCGAAAAGGGATATACTTTTGCCACGCTCGAAGAAGCGCTGAACCCGAACCTGCCGCCCCTGAAAGAATTTGACGCACCCGAAAAACCATAAGCCAGGAAAGGCCATCCATGCGAAAAGAATCCATCCAGTTTTTTGAAAAACTCTGCAACGCCCCCGGCGTCTCCGGTTTTGAGCGCGAACCGGTCCGGCTGGCTCGCGATTATGTCAAGCCCTATTGCGACAAAATGGAATCGGACAAACTCGGTTCCATGACTTTTTCGCGCAAGGGCCAGAAGGAAAGGCCCGTCATCTTCCTGCCCGGCCATGCAGACGAAATCGGATTTCTCGTCTCCGCCATTCACGACAGCGGATTTCTCAAATTCCACACGATCGGTGGATGGCCCGACCAGGTGCTGCTGGGCCAACGGGTCCGTGTCCTCACCAAAGACGGCCCCGTGCCCGGTCTGATCGCGTCAAAACCGCCGCATCTCATGAGCGACGAGGAAAAGAAAAAGATGGTCTCGCAGAAGGACATGTTTATCGACATCTGCTGCTCGAATGCCGACGAGGCCCGCGCCATGGGTGTGCGTGTGGGCGATGCCGTTGTGGCCGACTCGACCTTTTCGCTCATTGAAAAAGCGCGATACAAAGACGGCAAAAAATCCGGCAAGGCCACCCTGGCAATGGGCAAGGCCTTTGACAATCGCGCCGGGCTCTTTATTGCCGTGGAAGTTTTGCGAACCCTGGCAAAAAAAGAAATCGACCATCCCAACACCGTCGTTGCCGGAGCCACCACCATGGAGGAACTCGGCCTGCGCGGCGCGACCACCAGCGGTTATATGGTCGAGCCGGATGTCTGCATGGCGCTGGATGTGGGCATTGCCGGAGACGTGCCCGGTATCGAAAAGCACCAGTCCAATACCGCCCTGGGAAGCGGCGTATCCATCACCACTTACGATAGCGGCATGATCCCGAACCAGGCCCTCAAGGAACTCGTCATCGAGACCGCCGAAAAGGAAAACATTCCCCATGTCCTCACCAGCCTGGGACGGGGCACTACCGATGCCGCCGCCGTGCATAAGACCAAAACCGGATGCCCGAGTATTTACCTGGGTATTCCCACGCGCCACATCCACAGCCACGCCGGCATCATCGACCTGCACGACATCCAGGCCTGCATCGATCTCGTCGTGGCTGTCGTCCAGCGGCTTGACAAAAAAACGGTCCAGTCGCTGACGGAAATATAGCGAGTCCCCATCTTGCTTTTGAAAGCATGAAAAGCATATAATGGTGAAGTATGAGTGAAGCGTTTTCGAAAAAAATAGAACCCCTCCGCCGCACGATTGAGGCGGGCCATCGTGTCTCGCGACAGGACGCCCTGTGGCTGGTCGAGCAGGCCGATCTTGTCGAACTGGGACGCCTTGCCGGATTGCGCCGGGAGCGCTTATACGGACGTCGAACCACTTATATCCGTAACCTGCACATCAATATCAGCAACGTATGTGAGGGGCGCTGCGATTTCTGCGCTTATCGCAAGGACGCCGATGACTTCGGCGCTTTCACCATGTCGCCCCACGAAGTCTGGGAATACGCCGAGACCCACGCGCCCGAGGATGTGCGGGAATTTCATATTGTCGGCGGCTTGAATCCCGAGTTGATCGTCGCCGACTATGTGGAAATCCTGCAAGGCCTGAAGCAGCGCTTTCCGGGCGTTTTCCTGAAGGCCTTCACCGCCGTGGAGATCGACTACATGGCTCGCCGCGCTAAAAAAGCCCCGCGCCATGTGCTGGCCGAACTCAAGGACGCCGGACTCCAGGCGCTGACCGGCGGCGGTGCGGAAATATTCGCCGAACGTGTGCGCAAGCAGATTTGCCCGGACAAAATTTCAGGCGAGGAATATCTCAGCATCCATCGCCAGGCCCACGAAATGGGCATCACCTCCACTGCCACTATGCTCTTCGGGCACCTGGAAAAACGCGAAGACCGGGTCGATCATCTCTGCCGCCTGCGACGCCTCCAGGACCAGACCCACGGCTTCACGGCTTTCGTGCCGCTTGTTTTTCATCCCGAAAATACCAATCTCGATTATCTGGAAAAGGCATCGGCCAGGGCCATCCTGGAGACGATTGCCCTGAGCCGGCTGGTGCTTGACAACATCCCCCACATCAAGGCCTATTGGGTTTCCCTTGGCAAAAAAATCAGCCGGCTGGCCCTGGAATGGGGTGCCGATGACCTGGACGGTACGGTGGTCCGCGAACGCATCCACGACAGCGCCGGAGCCGAAAGCGGCGATGGCATGAGCGCCGAGGAAATGCGCGCCATGATCCGCGATGGCGGCTGGGAACCGGTTGAGCGTGGGGCCGACTGGAAAAACCTGCCCGAAGCAAACTCCGCCAGGCCGGTCCGGTCAGCCGACAAAACAGAGGAACTACTCGACGCCGTGGCTGCGGGCGAGCATCGCCTGAGCGCTGAAGAGGCCGACTGGCTGCTTGTGCGCGCGCCCCTGCTCGACCTGGCCCGCGCCGCCCATGCCGTCCGATTGCGCCTGCACCCGGAACCGACAGTTACCTATAACGTCGATCGCAACATCAACACGACCAATGCCTGCGTTTCGCTGTGCGAGTTTTGCGCCTTCGCCGTAAAGCACAAGTCCGCCGATGCCTGGCGTATCGGGCGCGAAGAACTCGCCCGCAAAATCGACGAACTCTACAAGGTCTATGACGAAATCGCCGGGAAGAAAGCCGATGGCCCGCGCAATCCCAAGCCCCAGATCCTGCTCCAGGGCGGACTCGATCCCCAACTCAGGCTGGACTACTACACCGACCTTTTCCAGTGGATGCGGGAACGTTGGCCGGATTTGCATATCCATGCCTTGTCACCTCCGGAGATTCATTTTCTGGCGGAGCAGGCGGGCATCAGCTGGGGCCAGTGCATCAAGCGCCTCCACGCCGCCGGACTCGATTCCATACCCGGAGGCGGGGCTGAAATCCTGGCCGACCGCGTGCGCAAGCGCGTGAGTCCGCACAAGTGCCACGTGGCTGATTGGATCGGCATCATGCGCGTGGCCCACCATGAGGGACTTCGCACGACGGCCACCATGGTCATCGGCCTCGGCGAATTTCCCCGTGAACGTATCGAGCATCTGGAACGCATCCGCGCCCTGCAGGACGAAACGGGCGGCTTCACGGCCTTTATTCCCTGGACCTTTCAGCCCATGCACACCCCGCTCCATGAAAAAATCGCCACCACCAGCCACCAGCCGTCCGCCGAAACGGGCAACCGGCACAGCGTCCGCATCCCCGTCATGGAGCAATACGGCGCAAGCTGCGTGGCTTACCTGCGCATCCTGGCCGTGGCGCGATTGTTTTTGGATAACGTGGAAAACCTGCAAGCCAGCTGGCTCACCCAGGGCAGCGCAATCGCCCAGATGGCCCTCCTCTTCGGCGCGAACGATATGGGCTCCACCATGCTCGAAGAAAACGTCGTCGCCGCCGCCGGAAGACGCTTTCGACTGGGACCCGATCAGATCGAGGCCCTTATCCTGGACCTCGACCTGGAACCCGCCCGTCGCGATTTCTTCTATTCGATCAAAGTCTGAAAAATGCCTTCAGCCTATTATCGCAATCCGGGTTCGTCCTGAATGACCACCTCTTGGCGGGATCCTTTTTGGCGTTCGGCTTCGATGATGCTGCGAATCTGGTCGATGGCATGATCGATGTCGTCGTTCATCACGAGGTAGTCGAACAAGTGGCATTGCGAAATTTCAGCCGTGGCGTTGCGCAGGCGGACGCGGATGACTTCCTCGTCATCTGTGTCGCGTCGGCGGAGGCGTTCTTCGAGGGTCTTGATCGATGGGGGCAGGAGAAAGATAGTCACGGCGTCGGGCTTCATGCCCTTGATCTGGCATGCGCCCTGGACGTCTATGTCCATGGTCACGTCATAGCCCTGGCGCAGGATATCCTCGACCACACTTTTTCGGGTACCGTAATAGTTGCCATGGACCTTGGCCCATTCGTAGAATTCCTTGTCCTCCACCATGCGGTGGAATTCTTCCTCACTCACAAAATGAAAGTCCACGCCGTCCTTTTCCTGGCCGCGGGGCTTGCGGCTGGTGACGGATACGGAATATTGCAGGCCATCGATGCTGTTGAGCAGGGCCTTGAGCACCGTGGATTTTCCGCCGCCCGATGGGGCCGCCACTACGAAAAGAGTACCATTCCGCTTGAGCGAAATCGACATCAGCCATTCTCCTTGCCTTTAATAAATAGAGAATAAATCTACTCGGCGTCTTCATTGCCGCCTTCGGTTTTGCCGTGGACCCATTCCCGGATTTTGCCCTCTTCCGCTTCCCAGGCTTCGGGATCGAGCCGCAGGTCCAGAAACATATTGTAAAGGGCCGCGAAGATTTTGTGAAATTCTTCCAGCGCGTTCAGGCGAATCGGAACGGCTTCCTCGAAGGGCAGGCTGGGCGGCGTATCAATCTTGAGGCCGCTCCAGTCAAAACTTTCGGCGTTGAGCGAGAGTTCGTATTTGATGCCGTCGAGTTCGAGGATGATTTTTGCGCGCTTGACTTTCTTGCCTGCCAGCAAAGCGGTGGCTGCTTCAGGAGCCAGGGTTGGCGCGTCGCCCTTGAAGGTACTGTTCTGGCTTTCACCGACTTCGCTGCTCAGGAGCAGGTCTTTTTCCAGGGCGATTTCGCAAAAGCCATGTTTGGGAATCTCGATGCCCCGCGTTTCGCCTTCGCTCAGGTACCACAGCCAGGTGGCGAATTCCATGCCCAGAAAGGCCTTCTCGTTTATCATTTCCAAAAGTGCCACGTTATTTCTCCTTTAGTAAACATCCAGACCTTATTCGACACCGCCCGCTAGATTGAACCGCGCCGGACCCGATTGCAGCAGCACGTCCATGCTGCCATCAAGCGTCGCCTTTTCTTCGGCCCGCAGATAGGGAAACATGGGCGTCAGGCCCACGTGGAAGGTTTCCTGGAAAAGGTCGCAGAAGTCGGTATTCACGGTGCTGGCCGTGGCGGAAAAATAGACATGATGGTTTTCCAGGTTCCAGGCCATTTCGTAGAAACTGGTGGACGGGGTCTGCTGGAGCATCAGTTCCACGCGCGTCTTTTCCATGATCGCCGCTTTTTCGTCCCGCGTGAGCTGCTTGCGGTCCCGTTCCTTAAGCGTTTTCTGCACGGCCTGCTGGAAATGGGCCTTCAGGATGCGGGTGTTGACGGCAACCTTGTCCACGCGCAAGCCCAGCATGATAAAATCGTCGAACACGGCCTTCTCCGTCGCCAGGTCCGTATCGAGAACGTCGCGCGGCGAGACCCATCCCATGGATCGGGGGGACCGCTCGGGCCGCACGGGCTGAAAGGCATGGCGCTTCAGATCCTGGCCCAGCTTGCTCATAAAGTCGGGGGCAGGTTTTGACATCAGGCTGTAAGCGCGGCAGCTGATGTTTCCGGAACTGATCGGCATAATCTTCTTCTTTCCTCAAAAGCCACTCGGGGCCTTATGCTTCGTTTAGTTTTTTGAAATAGGCGGCGATGGCGGCGTCGTATTCCGAGACATGGGCAAAGACCTTTTCCGCCAGGCGACGCCGCGTTTCCAGACTGATCACGCCCTGACCGCCCAGCATCTCCTCGATCACGTCGCCATAGTCCACTGGATCCACCAGCGCGGCCACATGCCGAAAATTCTTCGCCGCCGCGCGCAACATGGCCGGACCGCCCACGTCGATGTGCTCGATGACTTCCGCCGGGTCGAGATCGGCCTGGTCGGCATATTTCCGAAAGGGGTACAGATTTACGATAGCCAGATCGATGGATACCATCTGATGGGCCTTGAGGGTTTCCATGTCCTTGGCCTTGTCGCGCCGGGCCAGAATGCCCGAAAAGACGGCGGGATGCAGGGTTTTGACGCGCCCATCCATAATCTCGGGAAACTGGGTCAATTCATCGATGGGGATAGCCTTGACGCCGAATTCCTGCAAGGCCCGAAAAGTGCCGCCCGTCGAATAAATCTGAACGCCATACTGATGCAGGTGCTGGGCTATTTCGCCCAGACCGGTTTTATCTGAAACACTGATAATACATGATTTAATCGGATCACTCATCCGAAGTCTCCTTCCCGGGAAAACATTCCCTCCCATCCGCGCGGGACGGTGAAGTGGTCCGAGTATTCCCCCAAAATCCCCGACAAAAGTCAACCATTATTCATAGAGATGCAAAACTTGGAGGCGGCCGCAATTCCCGCAACCCCTATCACGGGCTTTCGCTGTTTTGTAGCCTGATTGCGATTTCCAGCCCGCCGGACCAGGAAACCCGCAGAGAACTTTCCGCTTCGGAAATTGTCACTGAAAGCGAGATGATCTTTGAGTCAATGCTCGAGAACGGTTTTAACGTCAACGAACTTGCCGACATGCTGGGCATTAGCCGCATCACCCTTTGGCGTGCTTTTAAAGAAAAAACCGGCAAGACGCCCAATGAGTGGATTCTGCGTCAGAGAATCGAGCGGGCCTGCGCTTTCCTCACGAATAATGAGCTTAGCTTGAAAGAAATATCCTATTGCTGCGGCTTCAAAAACGAAAAATACTTCATGCGCTGTTTCAAAAAGATCACCGGCAAGACCCCCACGCAATGGCGGCATAAGTCAGACTGACCGGCAAGCATTCAAGCCAAGGGCAACGGATCAGGCGTCAAAAAGCACCTGCACGGAATCTAATGTTCCCGGAAATTCGTCGCTGAGCGGCGGGTCGCCCTGTTTGGGAAAATTGCCGAACTGCCAGTCTTTTACAAAACCGCATTCGAGCCGTCCCGCCGGATAGATAGCGAGGCCCGCTTCTGATTTTGCTGAGCCGACTACCTGGCCGTTAGCCTTGAGCGTGATGGCGCCATCCTGTTCCCAGATGCCTTCGACTTCTATTTCGCCCTCGGGCAAGGGAGCGTCGCTTCGGGCGATGGTGGTTTTGGTCTCGAGTTGATCCCAGCGAAGCGGCGTGGGTACTTCCGTCACGCCCATGCAAAGATGCCGGTCACGCACATAGAGCGAGTAGCCCGAAAAGTAGCTGCCGTGATGGACGATGACGCCTTCGTCGCCGTCTATTTTTATCTTCGCGCGAACCGTCACCCGCCGCCCCGCAAAGCCATCCTCAAAGGCGCGGAACCAGACCGTGTCGCCCGGTTTCACCTCGATGGGACCGCCGGGTTTGGGCGATGACGTGAGCGCTGGCACGGGATTCTCGGGAAACCATTTTGCCAGTTCCTCCTTAACGGTCGCCAGTTGGGGATCGCCCGCCAGGTTGCGATGCTCCCAGGGGTCCTCGTGATAATCGTAAAGTTCTTCCGAGCCGTCGGCATAGCGGGTATAGCGATATTGCGACGTGCGCAGCGAATGATTGTGCGGTCCGAAGCTGGTCATGCCGGGGCGTTCGCGGTCGGTCTGTTCGCCCGAGAGCAGGGCGCGGAGGCTTTCGCCTTCCAGGTGTCCCGGATTGGACAGGCCGCACAGGTCCACCAGCGTGGGATAGATGTCGGTCAGGTCAACGCCCGCCTCGCAGGGCTTGCCCATGCCGCCCATGCCGGGGGCTTTGATGATGAAGGGGATGTTCGAGCCGTTGTCGAATATCGACCATTTTTTCCAGTGGAAGTGCTCGCCCAGTCCCCAGCCGTTGTCGGAGGCGAGGACGACGATGGTGTTGTCGGCGTACTTGCTCTTGCGCAAGGCATCCAGCACGCGGCCGATGCAGTCATCCACAAAACTGACGCAGGCCAGGTAGGCCTGGGTAATCTCGCGACGCTTGGCCGCGTCCAGGATGCTGCGATGCATGCCCGTGGCCGAATCCTGGTAGCTGGCCAGCGCCACCTGTCGCGCCGCCGCCGGCATGCCTTCCATGTCGTCGGAACCCGTGGGCGGCAGCCAAAGCGAGTCGGGATCATACATGTCGAAGTAGCGCTTCGGGGCGATCAGCGGCAAATGAGGCCGATAGAAGCCCGCCGCCAGCAGAAAGGGCTTGTCATAATCTTTTTCCAGCTGCTCACTGGCCCAGCCAGCCACCTGCACATCGGAAAGGGTTTCCTCGATTTCATCATCGAGCGGGCCCCAATGAAAAGCAAATTTGTAGAAGCCCGGATGGTCGGTCATGCATTCGCGATACGGGGAATGCAGGTCAAACTGCTGTCCGTTAAAATAACCGCCCCATTCGGACCACATGCTTTCGCCAAAGGTCTTTTCGGTGGCCCGGTCGATAGGTTCTCCACCATGGTCCACCTTGCCGGCCATCATGGTGTGGTAGCCATTGCGCTTCATGTGCAGAGGAAAGGGAATACCCGTCTCGCGCTTGGGGGAGTCTTCCAGGTTATCGCAGAGCATATAGCAGCCGCTCGTGGTCGGCCGCATTCCGGTCAGGAACGCCGTGCGCGAGGGATTGCAAACCGGCGAGGCGCACACGGCGTTGGAAAACGCCATGCCCTCGGCCGCCAGCCGATCCACGTTGGGCGTCTTCACATCGGGATTGACTCCCAGATAGCCGAACCACTCGTTCATGTCGTCCATCGAGATAAAAAGAATGTTGGGTTGTTTTGAATTGCTCATGAAATTCTCTCTTTCTTTCGAGATCTATACTCGTATCAGCTCGCGTTGAATAATTTCGTTCTGAACATCCTCGGGCAAATTGATAAAGCGCGCGCTGAAACCGCTCACGCGCACCACCAGGTCGGAGTGACGTTCGGGATGTTTCCGTGCGTCCAACAGCACTTGGGGTTCGACCACGTTGAACTGCGCAACTGAGCCGCCCACTTCCAGGAACCGCCGCATCATTGCTGCGATCACATCCCTGTTCATGCCGGCCAGCGTCCAGGGGAGTTTCGCGTCGAGCACAGACACCACGGCGTAATCGGCGAGGTCGATTGATTCCAATGCACCGAGCGCCGCGGAGACGCCGCCGCTGCGACGCAGTCCCTCGGGTGTTGGGCTCATGCCGGGACTGAGCGGTTCTCCTGCGCGGCGGCCGTCCGGAGTCGCACAGGTTTCTTTTCCCATGTTTCGAAAGGCGACGAAACCAAACAAACTGGCCTCGTAGCGTCCGCCTCGGGTATTTGACCGACCAGTCGTGGCTTGTGCAATATCATGAAATACCTGAGCGGCAAAACGCGCCATCTCCGGGTCGTCGCTGCCGAATTTGGGCACGCGATTGATTGCGTAGAGCCGCAGTTCTTCGGCGTCCGCAAAATCCGTCTGGAGCAGCCGCGCCATTTCCGCAATACTCACGCGCTGCTCATCGAAGACCATTTGCCGGACGGCGCGAAGCGAATCGACAACGGTTCCCACTCCCGTCATGCCGACACTGGCTCCGGCGTAGCGAGTCCCGCCGTCGAGCATGTCCTTCGCCTTCTCTATGCAGTCATCCAAGGTTGAGGAATGCACCGGGCAGGGGTTGTACCACCAGCCCTCCTTCTCCGTCATGTTGCGCTGGTCGATGAACTGATTGGCCACAGTCTCCAGATTCGCCAGGAAGCGTTTGTATAATGCCTCAAAATTTTCAGCACCTTCGTAGATCTGAATATCCAAACCGTGGAAATCAATATAGTTTTGCCAACGTTCGGGCATGAAGCCCATCAGGAAAATGTGTGCCAGGTTTGTGTAGATAGAAGCCCGCGAGTTAATCTCGGTGTTCTGCAGCACGTTCTCCTGACAGCCGCCGCCGACATAGAGGCGTGCGTCCTCGAGGGCTTTTCCCATGCGGGTGTTGGCCTCGATCAGCACATCGTCGTTGAACAGAGCGGTGACGTTCATGCCGCGCGCACTCAGCTCCGCGAGCAGTTGGAAATACTCGTCAGGATGATTCTGGGACAGACGGGCATTCAGTTCCGGATTTATCAGTCCCAGCTTGGGATAAGCTCCAATGATCATGCGCGTCACGTCATTAAAAACCGGCGTGCCGTCGCGGTCACAACCGCCTATCACGATCGTCGTGGATGTGACGCCTCCATTGTTATGTAACTCGAACTTGACGTCCGTCACGGCCAGGAAAGCCTGTAATAGATCCTCGGCCTCCTCCAGAGTGATGGAACCGTCAGCAAGGTCAGCATCGAGATAGGGCTGCAACATGCGGTCGAGATGGCCGTAGATGCTTTCGCCCAGGCCCTCCAGACCGGCGAGCACCTGGCGCATGAACATGATGACCGCAAGGGCTTCATAGAAACTGCGGGCTGGTCGCGCAGGCACATGACGGGCTGCCTCAGCCATGCGAATAAGCCGGCGACGGATATGCGCGACATCCTCGTCAGCCGCCAGAGCCTCGGCCTCTTCGGCGAAGCGCTCGGCGATTCGCACCAGCGCGCGATTACCGATGATCACCCCTGCCAGAAAGTCTCGCTGACGCTCGTCCAGTCCGTCATTTCCCAAGCGCTTTCGCGCTTGAGAGATGATGCCCTCCAGACCTTTAGAAAGGACATTGTCAAAGCCGACACAATGGTGATCAAAGTCATAGACGGGTGGCCCATAACAAATCCCCGAGCTATTGGCAGGCTCCAACTGCTCGTGTGCCCATTTTTCCAGCTCCCGCTGTTTTGGTTGCCGCGCCATCCAGGCGCCGATACCCGGTGCGTTATGGTTGTGGCTACCCCAACTGCGCCGATTCAGCCCCGTGTCGTGCTCAAAAAAGAAGGGGCAATGCCGAAAGACCTTCACAGGACAACGCTCGGCGGCTGTTTCATAGATAATAGCCTTTCGCCGGCACGGCCCCCATTCCGGGTGCTCCGCGCTGACGCGGTCGATCTCAGCCTCCACCTCCGACATGTCCGACGGATAGGAGGCATAGTATGCGTCCAGTTCGCTCTGAAACGATTCATATTCATCAATGAAGCCCATTGTTTTTATTTTAGTTGTGTCCATTATCAGGCTCCTCCGATGCGGCCGACGCCGGCCCATTCGGTCCAGATTTCTTCTTGCAGAAATTTGAGTAAGAGTGCGTTTTTGATGGATTGCGACGCGGGGGCATTCCAGAGGTTGTTCAATTCTTTCGGGTCTTCCTCGAGATCGAAGAGTTGGCCCTCACCGCGATTGTGGATGGTCATCTTGTAGCGGCCGTCGATGAAGCAGCGTCCGCGAAACATGCGTCCCGAGTCCAGCCGGTTGCCGCTCGTCTCGTCCAGTTGGATGATGAAGGCTCGCTCGTCCAGTTCGGCTTTTCCGTCGATGCGTCCGGCCAGGCTGGTTCCACCTATCCACGGAATTTCCACTTCATTGCTGACGGGGCCCCTGGGATGCGGCTGGAGCGCTGATACATCTGCACCGGCATAATCCAGAACCGTTGGTGCAAAATCCAGCAAAGACACCGGTGTCGATTCCGTCTTGCTGACGTTCTTCATGCTTTCTGGCGAACGCCAGATATAGGGCACGCGCACGAGTTCTTCATAGGGATACTTGCCCTTGAGAATCATGTGGTGCGAACCCAGATAATCGCCGTGGTCGGCCATAAAGACGATGACGGTGTTTTCATAGCGGCCCGATGCTTTCAACTTTTCGATAATCTGACCGACGCAATCGTCGATGTGCGTGATCATGCCGTAGGTCTGGGCCAGCATCTCGCGCAGTCCCGTTTCGTTGAACTGGTCGAGCGTCAGGCCGTGGGCTACCTTGGGGATGCCGATATCGGGGGCAGTCTCTGTCAAGTTTTCAGGAAGGGTGATGTCGTCGGGATCGTACATCTCGCTGTAGGGGCGGCTGGCGGCGAAGGGGTGGTGCGGGTCGGGATAGGAGCACCAGAGGAAGAAGTCTTCATCGTCGCCCAGGCTGTCGAGATAATCGAGCGTCCGGTTGGTGATCCAGGTGTTGTGATGGAATTCCAGCGGCAGCTCGCTACGCCAGCAGTCGGCGATGCTCTCGGGAGTGATCTGATCGGGGTTTTTGTGATACCAGGCTACCGGGCCGTGTTGATTTTCCGCCAGCCTTTGCGTCCATTCTGGCGACGCTTCTTTGAGCCAGTTGGCGTAATCGCCACAGAAATAACTGATATGGCCGCCAATGAAATCGGTGCTTTCAAAGCCGAAAAATCCCTCGGGAATCGATGTGATTTCGCCGCTTTGCCAAGCAGCGCTTTCCTCCCACGAGCGCATGTGCGGCAGGTCTTTTTTACGCCGTTCGCGGTCATGGTTGTTCCACGGCTGAAGATGCATCTTGCCACAGGCCTTGGTGCGATAACCCGCATCACGAAGCACCGAGCAGACCGTCGGAATCGTCTCGGGCAAGAAGGAGCCGTTGGTCAGCGCCCCGTGTTGCCGCGCCGACATCCCCGTCATAATTGTCAAGCGCGAGGGGGTGCAGACGGGACTTTCGCAATAGGCCCGTTCAAAGCGCACGCCCTCGGTGGCCAGCTTATCAAGGTTGGGAGTTTTCACGTCGGGATGTCCAGCTGCTCCAAGGCATCGGGCCTGCATCTGGTCAACGCAGAATATTAAAAAACTCGGTCTGTCTGACAAAAGGTATTCCCTTCTTTTACGCCCCCGCCTCAGCCAGCGTGCGTTCTATGATTTCGTCTTTTACGTCGTCGCCCAGGTGGGCGAAGTAGGCGCTGAAGCCGCTGACGCGGACGATCAGGTCGGGGTGGGACTCGGGGTGCTCGCGGGCTTCGAGCAGTATCTCGGGGCCGACGACGTTGAACTGCACGGTCGAACCGCCGACTTCGAGAAAGCGCCGCAAAACCGACTCGATCACCTTCCCGCCCTTGACGCCTGCCACCACGGGCATCTTGAGATCAAGCAGCGAGATGACGGGATAATCCGTCATCTCGATGGGCGCGATAGACTGCAATATGTCGCCACTTGGCGCGCGCTGGCCCAGGCTTTCGTTACTCGGCCCCATACCCTTGGATAGAATGTGCCCGGCCTTGCGTCCGTCTGGGGTTGCGCCGGTTCGGCAGCCGTGGCTGACATTGCTGCGGTGGGCGAAGAGGCTGGCGACGTATTTGCCTCCGCGCGAGTTGGGCATACCGCTCGATGCGGCGGCGATGTCCTTAAAGGCCTTGGCGACGAAGGCCTGGTGTTTGTCGTTGCTCTTGCGACCATATTTGGCAACGGTCTTGAGCAGGTAATGGCGAAAGGCTTCGTCATTCTCAAAGTTTTCGGCCAGTATTTTTTTCAGGCGTTCCAGGTCCACCTCGCCGCGTTGGAAGACCACTTCGCGTACTGCCCAGAGCGAGTCGATCAGCGTACCGATGCCGACCAGGTCGATCGCCGCCGTGCTGTAGCGGCAGCCGCCCTCCGTCATGTCGCGCGCGTTTTCGATGCAATCACCCAGCGTCGCCGACATGAGCGGACAGGGGTTGTACTTCCACGCGTCGGCCTCCAACTGATTGCGATGCCAGGCAAGTTTCGCGATGACTTTATGAAGGTTTTCAAGATAGCCTTTATAGAATTCTTCAAAGTTTCCGGCCTTGTAAATTTGGCTCAAGTCCAGGTCTTCCGAATCGGTGAATTCCTTCCATCGCTCGGGGAACATGCCCATCTCGAAGACGGCCAGCGGGTTGAAAAACATCGTCGCCCGTGAGTTGATTTCGCAATTCTGAAGGACGTTCTCCTGGCAGCCGCCGCCCACGTAGAGCCGCGCGTCCTCGATGGCTTTGCCTGACTTGACGTTCGACTCGATGACCATGTCGTCGTTATAGATGGCGCAATTGTTGATGCCCGAAGCGACGTATTCGCCGACGATGTCAAAATACTCTTGCGGATGGCGCGGTGAAATGCGGAGTAAAAATTTCGGATTCACGAGGTGCATGTCGCTGTAGCCGTCGATGATCATCTTTGTCACCTCGTTGAAGACCGGCCGTCCTGTCGCGTCACATCCGCCGATGACCACGGTTGTGGAAGGTTCGGTGCGTTCCGTGCGGCTCATGTATTTGGTGTCGGTGATGGCGAGGAAGGCGTAGATCAGATCACGGGCTTCGTCCATTGTGATGCGCTCGGCGGCCAGGTCGGCTTCGAGAAACGGCCCCGCCAGGCGGTCAACATGACCATACGTACTGGGCCGCGCCCCTTCGAGCACCATGATCAATTCCCGCGTGAAGAGAATCGTGTTCAGCGCCTCGTAAAAAGTCTTCGGTGGTTCCGCCGGACTGCGCCGGGCCGTATCGACCACACGCTTGAGATTGCGTCGTACCGACTGATCGCTTTCGGCTTTCAGCATGGTTTCGGCGGCGTCGGCAAAGCGTTCGGAAAATCGGATCAGCGCCTTCAGGCCGATGATGGTGCTCTCCAGAAAGGACCGCCCCTTTTCTTCGTCGCAGGCCAAAAGACGCGCTTCGGCCTTGGCGATGAGACCGTTCAGGCCCAGCTCGAAAATATGGTCGTAGCCGATGCTGTGATGGTCCATGTCGCTGTCGACGGGCCCGTTGAAATTGACGAACGATTTCCACAGTGTGCGCCAAGCTTCCGATTGCTCCTGATAGGCCTGGCCTTCGGCGTTTTTGCGCATCCACGCGCCGATGCCGCCGCCGTAGCCCTGCCGCCACTGGCCCGTGGAGGCCTGAAAGTAAAAGGGACAATGCCGAAAGACCTTGACCTCGCAGGCTTCCGCCGCCAGTTCATAGACCGCCGCCTTTTTGCGATAAGGCAGCCAATCGGGGTGTTGGGCGCTGGTCTTTTCCAATTCGGCATACCATCCCTCCGAATCCTCCAACTCCCGTCCATAATATATTTCCAGCTCATCGTCGAATTGCTTACGTCGCTCGAGGAAAGTCATTTTGATGTTCTCCGGGTGAATATATGTTCCTGCTGAATATGTATAATATAGCGAATCACCACCCGCATACAGTAAAAAGAGGTGCAAAATAGTTATCCAAGGTGTATATATGTTGCATGGTTCGCGAAGATATTACATTCCACCACTGGAGACTCGACCCCATTCCCGCGGGAGTCGGTACCTGGCCTTTTGGCATTGGGCGGCTCGTTACCTACGGCTTCAGCCGTCGCGCCAATATCCAGGTCCAACTTTTTCCCCACCTGATCGTCAAGGGCAGCGGTACCTTTACGAATACCTATGGCGAACATCCGATTGAAGCGGGGGATATGTTTTTCCTGTGGCCGGGAGTACCACACGAATTCTGGGAAAACCCCGAGGATCCCTGGGAGTTTTACTGGATGCGCATTGGGGGTGATAAATTGATAGAACTGGGACAGGAGTGGGGAGTCAGCGCGGAGAATCCGGTCCTGCGTACCCCTTCGCCGCGCATAGCGATCCAGTCGATGCGCACGCTCTACGACTACTGGGGCCGCCGGGACCGTGATTTTTTTGAGGGGCTGGCTCTGTTTTATCAATTCATCACAGTCACCCGAAAAAAGGAGCCGCCCCCTGAAAAGCAGGACCGCAGCCATGCCGACCTCATCGCCGAATGCACCATGACCATCGAGGCACTCATGGAAACGGGCATTAACGTGGCCGAGTTGGCGCACCACCTCGGTGTCAACCGCACCACCCTCTGGCGCGCCTTCCAGGCCGAAAAGGGCATTACGCCTGTGGAGTATCTCAATCAACTCCGCATCCTCCGCGCCCGTACTCTGCTGGAAAACACGGAGCACAAAATCGCCTCCATCGCCCGCATGTGCGGCT
>CAYWYC010000052.1:0-8671 GCA_964462565.1 uncultured Candidatus Sumerlaeota bacterium
GGCTACCTGTTTATCAAAAAAACTACGAATAGCCCCCTATTTTTGTCGTGCACCCCATCATGATATCTTCCTGAAAAAGCCTTGCCTCTCTTTCGGCCTCACAGTATGCTACAGCGAAAATCGTCCTTCAGTGACGTGAGCCTGAATAAGGAGACAAACATGAGTCAAACCAGCCGACTTTTTGCCGCCGATTATGGTGCTTCCGGGGGGAAGTGCTTTGTGGGAATTCTGAAGGATGGGGAATTCAAACTCGAAGAAGTCCACCGTTTTGCCCATGAGGGTGTGACTTTTTTTATACAAAGCCCCGACGGTGAATTGAGCGAACGCACTTATTGGGATGATGTACTGCTCTATCACAATCTTGTCGAAGGTCTGCGGGTGTATCGTCGCGAAGTGGCCGACACGATCGACAGCATCGGCATCGATACCTGGGGAGCCGACGGCCAGTTTATCGCGCCCAACGGGGAGATGATGGGCAAGGTCTATGCCTATCGCGACCATCGGCTTGACAACATGGTCGAAGTGGTCAAGCAAAAGGTCAGCGCCGAAGAACTTTACGGCATTACGGGCATCCACTTCCAGCCCTTCAACCTGAGCAACCAACTCCACTGGTTCGTGAAGAACCGTCCCGAACTCATGCTTGACGGCGTTCGCTTTTTTCCGATTCCCTCGCTTTTTTATTACTACCTGGGCGGCATCTGGAAAGTGGATTCTACCTGGGCCAGCGTGACGCAGCTCATGGACGCGCGAACGCAGCAATGGAGCGATTCGATTTTGGAAAAGTTGGACATTCCGCGGGCGGTGCTTCCGGAAATCGTAAAGCCGGGCGAGAAAATCGGCGAGTTGCTCGCACCTATCGCGCAGGAAACCGGTCTGAATCGCGCACCGCTCATGGCCGTGGGATCGCACGACACCGCCAGCGCCTTTGCCGCGGCTCCGCTGAGCAATCCCGACAAGGCCATGATCATCAGTTCGGGTACGTGGAGCCTGGTGGGCAAGCTGATCCCCGAACCCATCACCAGCCCCAAGGCCATGCAGGCGAACATGAGTAACGAAGGCGGTATTGATAACGTGCGCTTTCTGAAGAATTGCATGGGCGCCTGGCTCGTGCAGGAACTGCGTCGCATCTGGCGCATTGCCGACGGCAAGGAAATGACTTGGGAAGAAATCACGGCACTTACGGAACAGGGCAAGCCTTTCACCGCCTTTATCGATGTGAACGATCCCATCTTTTACAACCCGTCGAACATGGAAGAAGCCATTTGCGCATTTCTGAAGCGCACGAATCAGCCCGTGCCGGAAGACCGTCCGACCATGCTGCGTCTGGTGGCGGAGAGCCTGGCGCTCAGTTATCGCCTGATCAATGAGACGATCTGCGACATTTGCGGGGTGGATAATGAAATCATCGCCATTGTCGGCGGCGGCTGCAAGAATGCGCTGCTCAATCAGTTCACCGCAAACGCCACGGGCCTACCCGTGCAGACGGGGCCTGAAGAGGCCACGGCGGTGGGCAACCTGATGGTGCAGGCGCTGGGTCTCGGTTTGATTGATTCTCTGGTGGACGCTCAGGGCCTTATCCGGAGTGGCTTTGCGATCCGTCGCTACGAACCGCAAGACTCCGACGGAAAGTGGGCGGCGGCCTGGGAGAAGTTCCGCCAGATCGCCAGCATGTAGGACCGTGAACTTCAGTCGTTGGCACATTTTGCCGATGCAGTAGTGACGCCACAAAACACTTGGATACTTATGCGCTTTCTCGTGCTCTTATTTTCTTTCTGGGTTCATCTGGCCGTCCTGGTTCGGGCTTTGCTCTGGACCTTGCCGGGCCTGCTTTTGCAGTTGCTCTTCGGCAGTTTTTATGGAGACAGCAAAACCGATGCCCAGGTCCGGCCTTATATCGCGCTGCTGTCCTTTATCGAATGGGATGGCGCGTGGCAGCGGCCCCAGCACCTGATGTCCGAATTTTCCCGAAAAATGAATGCCGTCTATTGCGCGCCCGTCCGTGCTCATAATGTCGGGTTTCGGTCTCTGGCCTTCTTCTTCAGTGATCGCGAAGAGGTCAGCGCGAGCCTCACGGTTTTGCGTCCGATGCTGTTGCCATTTGAGAATCGCTCCGGCATGATCCGCGCCATCAATACCTTTATCGTTTTTCGATCCATGCAAAAGGAGATCAAAAGCCGTGGCCGCATCCCGACGGTGCTGATGACCAACTCGCCCTTTTTCGCGTTGCCCTTCAGTTGGCTGCCGGCACGGGTTCGTGCTTATGACGTGATGGACGAACTGGTCCGCTTCGGGTCGGCGCCGCCTAATTCGGAAGGCATGGAGCGTCTCGTAGTTTCGCAATCGGACGTGGTAACGACCGGTACCTGGTCGCTCAGCCAGCTCAAACAGCGTCAATACGAGGACATTCTGCCCGAGGCGCATTATGTGGCCTGCGGGGCCGAAGCCGCTCACTTTGCCCGTGAGTTTTCCGAGGATGAAATCCCCGACGATATCGCCTCTCTGCCCAAACCCATTATCGGCTACTTCGGCGCGATCAACGAGCGTATGGATCCGGAGTTACTCCTGTCGCTTTCGGAGAAAATGCCCAAGGCTTCGATTGTCCTGATCGGCCCGGTGTATCAGCGCTTTCGTTCCTATCGAATCAAAGGCAAAAACGGGGAAGCGCTGCTGACCTACCCCCTTCTCAAGCAAAAACCGAATGTTTATTTTCTGGGAATGAAGCCTTACGAGGAACTCCCCAAGTATCTTGCCGCCTTTGACTGCGCCATCGTCCCCTATCGTCTCAGCGACGGCGTTGAGTTTGTCCAGCCCGTCAAGACCCTCGAATATATGGCCGGCGGAAAGCCTGTCGTATCCACGGCCATTCCCGATGTGGTCAAGTTCATGAAAGACCTGGTGCGTGTTGGCGAAACGCATGACGACTTTGTCCAAAAAGTTTCCGAAGCCATTGTGGAAGGCGGCGACCGCTCCGAAGAGTATCGCGTCATGGCCGCCCAGCGCAGCTGGACCGACATGGCCGACGAATTTGAAAACCACTTTCTGATGGCTCTCGACGCGCGTCTGCGTGGGCCTCGTAATGTGGTGCATCTGCTGCATGGTGAAAATTTCGGCGGGGCTGAAGAATTGGTGCTGAATCTGTGTCAATCTTATGATTCCACAAAAACCGTCGCTTCGGTCATCTGTCTGGCCAAGGGACGCATTACGAGCAGGCGCTTGCAGGCCTCTCGTGTCGATTGGAAGCATGTGCCCATGGAACATCGGCGCGACCTGGCCGTGGTCTTTCCCATGATCAGTGTATTGCGGGCCCGAAGGTGCGACGTCATTCACACGCACACGGGCCGCACCAATCTGCTGGGGCGTCTGGCCGGACGCATTGCCGGAATTCCCGTGGTCAGTACGGTTCACACCGCCGTTGCCCGCGATATCAATGATGTGGGACAATCGAACCGGTTGAACGCGTGGATCGACAAACGCACGCGAAAATGGAGTGATCGCCTCGTTACCGTATCCCGCCACAACCGTGCCGAACTCATCGACCAGGGAGCTCCCGACGACAAAGTTTATCATATTCCCAACGGTATCCAGACCATGTTCCCCATCCCGTCCTTTGATGAACTGAGCCATATTTGCCACGATAT
The DNA here is from genome assembly GCA_964462565.1 of uncultured Candidatus Sumerlaeota bacterium. GTDB lineage: Bacteria > Sumerlaeota > Sumerlaeia > UBA8349 > UBA8349 > CAYWYC01. Next base: position 3,639 of record CAYWYC010000052.1, read on the forward strand.
CGGCATGACCCGAGGCAAGGAACCCGTTATCGGCATGCTGGCTTCCATGCGTCCGCGCAAGGGACCGGAAATACTGATTCAGGCCATGCCGGCCATCCTCGAAAAGTACCCCGGAACCCAGCTGCTGATGGTGGGTTCGGGGGAATTTGTCAAGGGCGTGGATTATCTGCAAAAACTCAAAGACTTAACAGTGGAACTGGGCATAGGGGATTATGTTATATTCACCGGTCACCGCGATAACGCGCGGACCATGCTGGCCCTGATGGACGTGGTGGTTCTGCCATCGCTCTATGGAGAAGGCATGCCCCTGTCCATTCTGGAAGCCATGAGCCTGGGCAAGGCGGTCGTTGCCACGCGCACGGAAGGCAACGAGGAACTGGTCCGCCATGAAGAGACGGGGCTGCTGGTGGAGCCCAATGATTCCGGAGCCATCGCCGAAGCCGTCTGCCGCCTTCTGGGCGACATGGATAACGCCCAACGCATGGGCTGGCAGGGGCGCAAAATCATCGAGCAGGAATACGACATCCTGAAGGTCGCCGAACTCTATTCGGTTTTATATGAAGACACACTGCAGAAAGAAGGTCGCCTTTGAAGATTTTTCATATCAATATGCACAACGCCTGGGGAGGCCAGCCGAACCGCGTCCTGACCAAATCCATCGAACTGCAAAAACTGGGACACGAAGTATGGGTCGCTGGACCCTATCGTTGCACCCTTGTCCAGCGGGCCGAAGCGGCCGGGCTCAAGACCTTTGACAAACTCGAACTCCGGCGTGGACTCCGCATTCCCTCCTTTCGCCGGGACGTGCAAAACCTGACCCAGCTTTTCCGGCGTGAAAAATTTGACATCCTCCACACCCACGGATCGCAGGATACCTGGATCACAGCCTTTGCCGCGCGCAAGTTCACACCGCGAATCCCGCTCGTTCGGACGCGGCACAATATCTTTCCCATCAAGGGCCACCTGCTGAACCGCTGGCTTTATCACAAGTGCATCGACCATGTCATCACCGTATCGCCCCAGGTCAATGTGTACCTGACTTCCCAGGGCCTGAAGCAGGAAGACGAAATCACCGCGATTTACAGCGCGCCCGACCAGGAACGCTTTGACTGCTCGCGCCAATACGAAGGGGTGCGCGAAGAATTCGGACTGGCGGAGGATGATATCGTCGTCGCCATGGTGGCGCGTCTGGCTCCGGAAAAGGGGCATGTCCATCTGGTCGATGCCGCGGCAAAATTGAAGGACCAATATCCCAGGGCCAAGTTTTTGTGCATCGGAACGGGTCGTTCTCGGCCCGATATCGAGGCGCGGATCGTGGAGCACGGCCTGGAAAATCGCGTCATCCTGACAGGCTTTCGCAAGGACGTCCCCCGGCTTCTGAGCGCTGCCGATATTTTCGTGCTTTCGCCCGTGGCGGGAGAATCTCTGGGCACCAGTATCCTGGAAGGATTCCTGATGAAGCTGCCCGCCGTGGCCACCGATGTGGGCGGGGTTTGCGAATCGGTGCGTGACGGCAAGACGGGTTTCCTCGTCCCGCCTGCCGATCCCGACGCTCTTGCCGAGGCCCTGGAAAAACTCATCCAGGATCCCGAACTCCGCAAGCAATTCGGCAATGCCGGCCACGACATGGTGCTCGAAGAATTCACCGTGGAGCAACTCGCCAAAAACACCGAAGCCGTTTACAAAAAGGTGCTTGCCGACAGATCAGCCAACAGGCAATAGGCATAAGGCAAAGAGAAGTCGTGTTTGGGGATTGAGTTGGAAATTAAACTTCGGCACTTCGCAATGGCCTTGTGAACGGAAGGTTAAACTCAAAGCCCGAAAAACTCACGCCGCCTGGTTTTTGTTCTGGACCGCCCAGTTGCGTCCGCGTTTGGCCGAGAGATGCCAGATCGACGCCAGAATCTGCGCCACGGCCTTGAAGAGCGCCGCCGGAATGGGCTTGCCCACTTCCACCTTCTTGTAAATCTCGCGGGCCAGCGGTGGGTTTTCCACAATCGGTACCTTGTGATGTTCCGCAATATCGCGAATTCGAAAGGCGATATAATTCTGCCCCTTCGCCACCACCACGGGCGCAAATGATTTTTCCGGATCGTACTTCAGCGCCACCGAATAATGGGTCGGGTTTGTCAGCACTACGTCCGCATCGGGCACATCCTGCATCATACGCTTGCGGGCAATATCCATCTGGATGCTCCGCATACGCTGCTTCAGCACGGGATCGCCCATGGTTTCCTTCATCTCGTCTTTCATTTCCTGGTGGGACATGCGGAGTTTTTTGTAGTATTGCCACCGCTGAAACCAGTAATCAAAACCTGCCAGCACCAAAAGCAACAGGCAGGTTCGCAGGCCCAGTTTCAAGCCCAGGTCCATCATAATCCGCAGCCCTTGCGCCGGCGTATTTTCCGTCATGGTAATCAGTTTGGGCATGGAATCCTCCACCGTGATATAAATCATATAGCCGAAAATCGCCATCTTCAGCATGGACTTCAGCCCTTCTGCCAATTGCTTCATGCTGAAGATGCGCTTGAAGCCTTCCGCCGGATTCAACTTCTGCCATTTCGGCTCAAAGGGATCCTTCAAGACGCGCAGGCCGATCTGTCCCGTTTCGCCCGCCACGCCCGAAACAAAGACCAGCAGAAAAAGCGGCAGCACAATCGGGATCAGGTAAATGAGCGCCGAAACAAAAAACTGGCCGATGGTTGTCGGTCCCAGGTTCAGAAAGGGATCAAAGTTCAGAAAGAAGCGCCCTGCCCGTAACACGCGCTCGATCATGTATTCCTGCCCCAGCCATAGAAAGAGCAGCGCCGCGAGGAAACCGGCCACCGTGGTGATTTCCTTGCTCCGGACAAAGTTGCCCTTTTCTTTTTCTTTCTCGATCTTCCGTTGCGTTGGTTCGAGTGATTTTTCCTGACCGGTATCCTGATCAGCCATGGGGCGATTCCTTTAGGGGCGCAGCAGCAGAATAAGATTCTCCAGGTCTGGCTGGAGATAGGAGAATATTTCGAGCATCTTTCGAACGAGAAATCCGAAGATCATGCTGATGACAAAAAGGCCCAGCACAATGCGCAGAATAAAACTCTCAAAGAACACCTGAATCTGGGGCACGGCCTTTGCCAGCATCCCCATGGCCGCGTTGATCATGAAGACAACGGCGATAATCGGCAGGGCCAGCTGCACAGCGATCTCGAACATGCGGGCTCCCTGCTCCCGAAAAAAGTCATGCAGTTGAAAACTGAAACCCAGGTGGCCCGGAGGCGCTTCTTCGAATGACAATGCCAGGGCCCTGAAAAAAATGTGATGGCCATTGATCGAAAAGAAAACGAGCAGTGCCGAGATAAAAAACGTCTGCGCCATGACGGGAACCTGCTGCCCCTGCGAGGGATCCACCGTCTGCGCCATGTGAAAGCCCACCTGTTCGCCGATGACGTTGCCGCCGAACTGCACGATGCCAAAGGCGATCCGTCCGACCAGGCCAAAGGCCATCCCCAGCAAGGCCTCCGGCAGCATCATCGTCACAAAGCCCGCCACCGTGGTCGGAAACATCAAGGACACATCAAAAAGCAGGGGGGCGATAATAATCGTCACCGCCAGCGCCAGCAACATGCGAACCCGGATCGGCACGAAAATATCACCGAATACCGGCATGAACGCGAAAAACATGGCCACGCGAATCATCACCAGGATTCCGACAAGGAGAGGTTCTATGGGAATGCTGAACATAATCTCTGATCAAGGTCCCGGAATTAGAATTAACGAACAAAAGTTGGGATGCTGCGGAAGAGTCCTGCCGTAAACTCCATGATCGTCTGGAGCATCCAGCTGAAAAGCACGATCAGCGCGATCATCACGGCGATCATCTTGGGCACAAAGGCCATCGTCTGTTCCTGGATCGAAGTCACCGCCTGAAAGATCGACACCAGCACGCCAACGATCAGGGCCGACAATAAAATCGGCAAGGCCAGCGACAGGGCGCAGCGAAAAGATGCCTGCATGATATCAACAACCATTTGCGGGGTCATGGGTTATGCTCCTTGTTGCTTCGTCAGCCAAAGCTCCGCATGAGCGATCCGATCACCAGGTTCCATCCATCGACCAGGACAAAAAGCAGAACCTTGAAGGGCAATGAAATCGCCACGGGTGGCATCATCATCATCCCCATGGACAGCAGCACACTCGCCACTACCATGTCGATGATGAGAAAGGGAATGTATATGACAAAGCCGATAATCAGGGCTGTCTTCAGCTCGCTGATCAGGAAAGATGGAATCAGGACGTGGTTCGGAATATCTTCGCGCGTCTGGGGACGGTCCATTCGGGCCAGCCCTACGAAAAGGGCCAGGTCTGTCTTTCGGGTGTGATAAAAGAGGAACTCGCGAACGGGTTTCATCCCCTCTGTGTAGGCTTCCTGGGGCGTCAGTTGTCCGGCCAGATAGGGCTGGACGGCCTCGTCGTTGACGCGGGTAAACGTCGGCGCCATGACAAAGAGCGTCAAAAACAAAGCCAGCCCCAGTAGCACCTGGTTCGGTGGTACCTCGGGCGTAGCCATGGCGCGCCGGATAAAGCCAAGGACCACGACGATCCGCACAAAACTCGTCAGCATCACCAGGATTGCCGGGACAAGACTCAGCACTGTCAGCAGAATGAGCAGTTGGATGCCGACGGTTAATTGCTGGGGCTGCATGTCCTGCAATCCGCCGATATTAAGCGAGAGGGGACGCGACGGCGGACTGGGGGGATTCGGGCCAATGGGTAAGGCTGGTTGCGCGAATACGACGCAGGGAGCAATCAGCAGCCCCAGCAAAAGCAAAGAGAGAAGAATGGGATGCCGCAATTTCAAAGCAAATTCCTCGATTCGTGAACATCCGACAGCGCCAAGAATCCGACATATTCATGGCGAAAAATGGCGCTGCAAGGATATAGATCAAGAATGATGCCGAAAGATGGTGGTTCTGTGATTAGTGGAAAGCTTTTTGAATGGGGTTTCCCGATTGGTATTGGATATCCGGAATGGAAGGGTGCCGGCAGGATGC
>CAYWYC010000052.1:8771-20174 GCA_964462565.1 uncultured Candidatus Sumerlaeota bacterium
ATCAGGATTTGGACGGAGGATTTTTTTCCGGGTCATCGACCACGGTCTGCAGAAAGCTGCCCAGTTGGCGGCTGAAGGCTTTGTTCTTCGGCGCTTCTCCATTTTCTTCCGGCGGACGCGCCCATTCGCCTTCCACTTCGTGGATTTCGGTGAGGCAGCTGATGTTTTGCGGCGTTACCCCAAGCAGCAGAGTCTGCCCGCGAACGCGCACCAGAAGCAGGCTTCGTTTGTTGCCCAGCATCCGGGAGCCCACAATGCGGATCACATCATCCCGCGTCGAGGCCTTTTGCTGGGGCGCGTATTTTTTCCAAAGCCACGCCACGCCAAACATGAGCCCCAGCACGATCGCCAGTGCTCCCAGCATGCGAAAAAGCGTTTCCCAGAGCCCGGGCGGGTCGGGGATTTTTTCTTCGCTATCGCTGCTTTCTTCGGGCTGGTCCGTGTCCAAATTCAGGATGTCCTGGTCGCTTCGGATTTGGCCCAGGGCGGCATCCGGCGCAAAAGCCAGAACCGCCAGAAGCAGGCACAGGAATACAGGCAGGAGGAGGTGCATGGTGCTGAAGTTTTTCAAGGTAATTGCGCTTTTGAGTCGAAATAACAGGTTGATCGGAAAATCGGATTAAGAAGAAAAGCGATCGGCAAAGTGGAACCGAGATTAACCCAGCTGCTGGATGCGTTCCTTGGGATCGATAATATCCGTAAGACGAATACCGAATTTTTCGTTCACGACCACGACTTCCCCGAAGGCCATCAGTTTCTTGTTGACGTACACTTCAAAGGGTTCGCCGACCATTTTGTCCAGGTCGATCACGGAGCCCTGTTGCAGTTGGAGCAGGTCGTTGACCATCATCTTGGTGCGACCCACTTCCACGGTCACGTCCAGGGATATGTCGAGCAGGAAGTCGATGTCGATGCTTGGTGAATCGGCTTCTTCGCTGACGCCGATGACATCGTCCTGCATGTCCGCCGGGGCGGCTTCATGAACGGGTTCGTCGTCTTCGTCCGATTTCTGGGCTTCGGCCATTTCCTTGAAGGCATCCTCCCAGGAAACGTCGTCCTCGCCCTCGCTCATTCCTTCGACTTCTGGTTGGTTTTCATCTGCCATTGGTCTTCTTCCTTTTTCTTGTTCTGAAGAATCTCAGTGATTTTGATTGCTTTGGCGTTTCGCGACGTGCCACCCAATCCGCGAAATTTCAGAACTTCTTCCACATACACATTCAGCGGAGATCCCGCGCGTTCCCGCAGCTGGATCACATCGCCCACCTTCAGCGCCAGCACCTCGCGCGCCGTAATCTCCGAAGTCCCCAAACGCGCCTTCACTTCCACAGGCACCTGGTTCAGGCTCTGCTGGATGCGGCCCATCCAGGTGTTTTCCGATTCCATACTCTCGCTCTGGAAACGGGCCTTCAACTTTTCCTTCATCGGTTCAATCGTGGAGTACGGGAGACACCAGTACAGTTTCTCGCTCACGTCTTCAAAGGTCATCTCCACTTCCACCACCCACACCATATCGCTCGTGGGGACAATTGAGACGAACTGCGGATTGACTTCACTTCGGGACAAGACGGTGCTCAGGCGCTGTACGGGCTGCCAGGCGCGTTCGTAATCGCGCAGCATGATATCGACGACGGACTTGATCATCCGGTTTTCGATCGCCGTAAAGTCGCGGCCTTCCATCTTGTAATAGGACGTTCCCTTGCCACCGAAGAAACTGTTCACCATGGTATAAACCAGTTTGCCCTCCAGCACCAGCAGGCTGGAACCTTTCAACGGATCCAGCCGGAAGATGTGATAGCTCGACGGGATGGACTGGGCGCGCATGAACTCGCCGAACTTGCTCATATCGGCGTTCAGCATGTTCACGTCCACAATCTTCTGCATGGCCGAACTGATGGACTGGCGGAAAAAACGCGTAAACCGTTCATGCACCATTTCCAGAGTCGGGAGCTTGCCGCGAACCACGCGATCCTGATTGGTAAAATCATAGGCCGCGTAGCTTTTGTCGCCCGGTGGTTGGTCCGTCTCCGATTGGATGTCGCCGCCCGTTAAACCGGATAATAGCGCATCAACTTCGTCTTGTGAAAGTACATCAGCCATCTTTCACGACCTTCTTTTCCATGTTGCCGACCCCAAGCGCTCCCAGGGAGCGTTTCCTGGGGCCTGGCGGAAATATTATTGCACATGCAGCTGGTCAAAACCAACCGCCTTGATCTTGCCCTTCACAACCGTCTCATTGACGCGCTGCATAATCTCGCGTCGCAGTTGTTCCTTGCCTTCCATCGAGGTCACGTCTTCCACCGTCTTGTTGCTGAACAGGAAGACCAGCGCGTTTGTCAGGTGGTGCTCGTTCTTTTCGACGAAAGAAACGTCATCGGGATTCTTGGTCTCGAACCAGACCTTGGCCACCACGATGCGTCGGCTGTTGCCAAGGTTGGTGACAATGGGCTGGGCCAGACGATAGATCGGCAGTTTTTCTTCGGCCGGTTCTTCACCATGTCCGCCGCCGTGTCCGCCGTGTCCACCCTTGTCTTTCTTTTTACCGTGTCCTCCCGATTCTTCTTCTCCATGTCCATCGGAACTGCCGCCATGGGGATCTTCGGCATCGGCCTTGAGCTGTTCCACGTCCTCGTTGGGTTTTTCGCCGTGTTCCGTGGGTGCTTTGTCCCCCGAAATCACCTTGGCAACCACCACGCCGCCTACCACGCCGATAACCGCGGCAGCGACCGCTATGATCAGAATGAGAGGCAGAATGCTCTTCTTTTTCTTTGGAGCAATTTCCTCTTCAGAACCTTTTGCACCTTCCTCTTCTTCCGGTGTTTCTTCTTCGGCCACAATTCCACCTCCTCATTATTTTGGCTTGCTGGTAAAATCCCGATTTGATTCTAACTCCAAAAGGCCTTGAAATGCCATCTTTTCAAGGCGTCAGAATCGGGATTTTCTTGATGGTCGGCCTAATCAAGTTCCAGTAGCAATCATACAAAATGCCGCTCTTCCCCATCCTTAATGCACGGCTTCGATGGCGAAAAATTGGCATACAGGGTGCTCAGAACCATTTGCTTGAGCCGCTGGTGACGATAAGCCTTGACCACCGTGGCGCTGTCTTTGGCACTCTGATTTCGAAAACCATGGACCAGAATGCTATACGCCCATTGACTTCTTATCGGTTTCGCCTTCATAATGGTTGAGCCTCCAAATTGAGGAGATGATGCTAATTTTTTAATTTTCAAGGTGCAGCGTACGAATCAGGGAAAGCATCAATCTTCGGACTTCCCCAGGTTTTCACAGATCGAGCGCAGGAGCATGGTGCGAACGCGGACCTGCCGCAAAATCTGGATACGGTTGAATTTTTTCAACTCCTGAATGTCCGAGTCGGTTTTCGAATCCAGGCTCTCGGCGCAAACAGTGACCTTTTTGGCGGTTTCCGTCTTCATGATCAGGCCCTCCTTCTGTGCGCTGGCCTCACAAAAGCGAGGCGGGATGGTATAAAGCAATCAGAATGCCACCGCTTCCAAATAAAGATTCCTGATTGATGAAATATGCGCATGTGCTTGATTATATTGCTTCTATCTAGTATAAATTTCTTCTGATTCGGCTTCGGGTTCCATCTGCGGGACCCCATCTTTGTCAAGATATTGACTTTTTTGCCGTCTCAAGTCCCGCTGCATCAAAATGATTCAAGGACGCTCTTTCATGATTCCATACGTCCACCTGCACTGCGCATCTTATTATTCTCTGCTGCGGGGCACTTTTTCACCGGAATCTCTGGTAAAAGCCGCCATCGCCGACGGAGCCCCGGCTGTGGCCCTGAGCGACTATCGGGGTCTATATGGAGCCGTGCCCTTCTATCAGGCGGCGCGCAAGGCCGGGATTCATGCCGTTTTTGGCGCGACTTTTCCCGGATCCACGCCGGGCACGTCGATCATTGTCATTGCTCGAAATAATACGGGCTATGGGAGCCTCTGCCGTCTTGTTTCCGCCGACCAGAAAGCCCGGCCCAAGACCGACAAGCCCGACGATCCGGACTATGTCCCGCCCAAAGCCGGCCCCGAGGCTCCTCCGCTCCTCGATCTGATCCAGCAAAACCTGGAAGGCGTCACAATCCTGACATCGGATCCGCAATGTGCTCGTATCTTGAAGCCCATATTGCCCGAAAACCGTTTGTTTCTGGAATATTATCGGGGCAATTCCCGCCGCGACCGGTTGATATTTCGCCAAACACGCCAACTGGCGGAGGAATTGGCGATTCGCGGGGTCGCCACGAACCGGGTGCATTTTCTGAAACCTGATGATTTTGATCTCCATCGCGTCCTGTCCGCTATCCGCCTGCGCAAAACCGTCGAAACCTTGTCACCCTCCGATACGGCCCTGCCTGGCGCCTGGTTCCGCAGCCAGCAGGAGATGAACGAGATATTTTCCGACATGCCCGAATGTCTGGCGGCCAGTGTCGAGATCGCCCAAAGCGCCTGGGTTGATTTGCCCATCGGCAGACAGCGCTATCCGCTTTTTCCGCCCGAGAAGGGAGACAGCCCCGAAGCATTCCTGCGCCGGCTTTGCGAAGAAGCCTTGACAAAACTCTATAAACCATCTGAAATCAGCGCCGCTCGCGCCCGCATGAACCACGAACTCGACGTCATCTGCTCCATGGGCTACGCCTCTTATTTCCTAGTCGTCTGGGACATCGTGCGCTATGCCCGTCAAAAAGGCGTCCCCTCCACCGGACGGGGTTCCGCCGCCGACAGCATTGTCTCCTACCTGCTGGACCTGACCCACGTGGACCCGATCAAGTATAATCTTTACTTCGAGCGCTTCCTGAACCGCGAACGCACCACACCGCCCGATATTGATATCGATCTCTGCTGGCGGCGACGCGACGATATCCTCGAGTATGTCTATGAACGTTGGGGTCATGAAAATGTCGCCATGATTTCGACGCACGTGACTTTTGCGGGGCGGTCTTGCGTGCGGGAAGTGGGCAAGGCGATGGGCCTCAGCGAAAGCGAAATAGGCCGCTATACCCGCTTCCTTCCCCATTTCGGAAATATCGACTTTGAAAAAATCCACAAGGAACGCCCCGAAAGCCGCCATATCGATTTCACGGAAGAACCGCTCAAGACGATCATCCCCATGGCCAGACGCCTCGAAGGTTTTCCCGCGCACCTGGGCGTCCATCCCAGCGGTATTGTTGTGTCGCCTGAAGCCCTCACCCGGTGGACGCCGCTCGAACCTGCCGCAAAGGGACTTATTGTCACGCAGTACGACATGTATCCCGTGGAAGACCTCGGCCTGCTCAAGATTGACCTGCTGGGCCAGCGATCCCTTTCCGTGATTGCTGATGTGCGCGACATTATCCGCGAGGAATACGAGCCAGATTTCGACTTCCGCGAGTTCAACGCCGAAGAGGACGAGGCGGCCCGGGACCTGATCTGCGCGGGCCGGACGATGGGCGTTTTTCAGATCGAATCCCCCGGAATGCGCAGTGTGCTTCGGAAGGTGCAGGCACGCGATTTTCTCACGGTCACGGCGGCATCTTCCGTAATACGACCCGGTCCCAAGGACAGCGGCATGCTCCATGCCTGGATTCGCCGGCACAAGGGCACGGAAAAGGCGCAATATCTCCATCCGCGCCTGAAGGAAGTGCTGGCCGAAACCCACGGCATCATGCTTTATCAGGAAGACGTGCTCAAGGTGGCCCAGGCCATCGCCGGAATGAGCCTCGGACGGGCCGACCTGATGCGGCGTTCCATGAGCGGCAAGCGTGTCGAGGTACGCCTGTCTCAGATGGAGGATGAATTCATGGAAGGGGCGAGGGCAAGCGGTATTGCGCCATCGGCCGCGTCGGCCATCTGGAAGCAGATGCATGCCTTCGCGGGTTATGCTTTCTGCAAGGCCCACAGCGCGTCCTTCACGGTGCTGTCCTTCCAGTCGGCCTGGCTCAAGGCCCATTATCCGGCGGAATTTATGGGAGCCGTCCTTGCAAATGGAGGCGGTTTTTACGACCGCGCGGCTTATGTTTCGGAAGCGCGCCGCTTGGGATTGAGGATTCTGCTGCCGTCGATCAATCACAGCCTGGCCTGGTGGAAGGGGCGGCGCGATTATGTCCGGTGCGGTCTCGGCCAGGTCAAGAGTGTGCGGAGCGCATCCATCAAAAAGCTGATCGCCGACCGTGATGCAAATGGCCCTTTCCGCTGCTTTGCGGAGGCTTTGCGGCGGCTCACTCACATCGAAAAATCGGAATGGGAAAATCTGATCCTCAGTGGGGCCTGCGATGACTTCCTGGAAGAAAACATTCCTGCTTCCCATAAACAGTGGTCCCGAAACAGCGCCAATCCCCCGGATCACCTGCCTTTTCGCCATCGCTCGCAAATGCTCTGGTTTTGCGATCGCTGGTTTGACAAAAAACGACAAGCCGACTCCACCGAGGGCCGCCAACTGGATATTCTGGAAATGGAAGCGTCAAAAGCTTCCGAGCAAGACTCATTCGACAATATCCGCTCCACCGACTTGCCCGCCTTGCCTGACTATTCCTGGGAGGAAAAATATGACCGGGAAGCCGAACTGCTGGGTACGCCGATCCGTTGCCATCCGCTCGAGCGTTTTCAGGTTTTTCTTCCCGATAAAAAAAAGACCGGCGTCATCGATGCCCGCGACCTGGACAAGCATGCCGGACACCGCGCCAAACTTATCGGCTGGCTCGTTACCAGCCGCCGCTTGCGTACGTCAAAGGGCAGCTACATGAAGTTCCTGACTGTGGAAGACTTGACGGCCATATACGAGGCGATCCTCTTTGACAAGGCATATCAGGCCTACGGCCAGCTGACCCTGACGCGCGGCCCTTATCTGCTGGAGGGTAAGGTCGAGATGGAAGAAGGCTACTGCAGCCTGAACATCGACCGTCTTCAACTGCTCCGCGAACCGCAAAGATAGAGCCGGCTCCTCACAATCGGTCCGCTTTATGCTCCATATAAGATATGAAGGCAAAAAGGGACTCAGATGCGCCAGATTGTCTCTTTTCAGTCGGAAGGTGTCTCAAGGGAGGCAGAAAGACAGGATTATGAGAAAGCATAATGTTACACATTGCATGACAAGGGACGACGCGTACCGACGCTATTGGACCGCCATGATGGCGATTCTGTTGGCAGTTGTCCTGGCAATTCTCATCACGTCTTGTGGAAAGGCATCGTCCGCACCCGATGTGGCCGAAAAGGATGCTGAAACGACCGATAGCCTTGAAGCGAGCACAAGGAGTAATAACATGGCAAATCAACAGAGGGAAGAAAAAGTCGTCAAGACCGAGGAGGAATGGAAAGAAATCCTGACCCCGGAACAATTTCGTGTCGCCCGAAAAAAAGGCACGGAAAAGCCCTTTACCGGAAAATACTGGGATACCAAAAAAGACGGCGTCTATGAATGCGTCGCGTGTGGCAACCCGCTTTTTGATTCGGAAACCAAATACAAATCGGGAACCGGATGGCCCAGCTATTACGAGCCCATCGATGAAAAAGCGGTGGACAAAGAAGAAGACCGCAGCCTTTTCATGACGCGCACCGAAGTGCTCTGCGCGCGATGCGGCGCCCATCTGGGGCACGTATTCGATGACGGTCCCGCACCAACGGGCAAGCGCTATTGCATCAATTCCGTCGTCCTGAACCTGGTGGATCGGGATGAAAAGAAGGACGCGGAAAAATAGTTCAGCCCTTCTTGATCCTGCTCTCAAAGACTGGCGGATTTTCGGCGTATGTATGCAGCATCTCGGCGAGGGCAGCGTCATCTTTTAACGCGGGCATATAGCGAACGTTTTCCGGGTGCATATCTATCCGGCACACGTCGCTGAAGGGACAATAGGCACAGACGCTGGAACTCCCAGACTGGTAAGGAGCAACACTTACCACCGAATTCTGTATTTCTTCATGCAGCCGGATGGCCTTTTGCAGGGCGATCCGGCTTATTTTCTGCAGCACGCCGCCATCCCAAACATCGCTTATTTTATGCCACTTCCCTTTTGTTGTCCGCCTCATGCTGTAAAAATCCGAAGAGCCGCCCGGTTCCACGCTATCCAGCAACTCGGCCTGGTCCGCGTCAATTGCTCCGCTGGCCTTCATGATTTTCTGTGACGTTTCCTCCGCTTGCTGATAGTCCGGAAATCCGTCGGAGATCACCGGCTTCAGCGGAAAATACAGGGCCGCCGCCGGAGATATCCGCCTCGGCTCAATAGCCAGCACCGCCGCCAGATAGACGAGCAGTTGCAGATCAAGCCCTGCTTCCAGACGCGCGAAGGCAATCTTTCGGTTTGAACTCTTGAAGTCGATAATGCGGGCATACAGATGGTCCCCCTGGGGAGCAGCCAGATCGAGCCGGTCAATCTTTCCGTGCAGCCGCAGGACCGTCTTGCCTTTTTCCATCACATGCAATTCGGGCATGGAATCGGGACCGTCAAAACCAAAGGCAAATTCCGAAGAAACCTGGCAGAAGGCATCGATTTTGCCCTGCTCGATAAAACAAGCCAGCGCATCGGCCAGTTGCCGCTGCGAGCGATCCTTCAGAAAACCCACCTGCCTCTCATGCATGGGGCCTTCTGCCAGAAAGTCGGAATGGTTCTTCTGGATCGCCTCGTCCAGCGCCTTCAGGGCGTCTTCCTGTCGCACCTTACCCCAGTTCAACATCTTCTCTGGAAAGCCGGGAGCTTTCAGCCAGTTCTGCGCTTCGCCGTATTTTTCCCGCAATGTGAGAAAGATATCGAGCAGCACATCGTGATGAAAATTACCAATCTCCAGGGGGCGAATCTGAAAAAGTTCCCGCTCCTTCAGTTTCAGGGCATACTGGCAGTAATAGCGAAACGGACAGGCCGCCTGCGTTTCCAGTTGACTCACACTTTTTGCCGAATGGGGATGGACGAGCCGCCTGCCGAATTCCGGATCGAGCCGCGCTTCCCGGTTCTGTCCGTATTTCGCAAGCATCGCCTCCAGATTCGCTTCCATTTCTGGCAAACTGTGCAGCTTCAGACGCAAGGCCAACCCCTGCTTTTGCAGGTGCGGATCGCTGATCTTTTTACGAGCAGCCTGAATTGCCATCTCCATCCCCTGGGAAGGCAGTTCCAGGGCGTCAATCGATTCATCCAGACTTTGCCGCGAAATACGCAGGACCGGTACAGGATTATCCGTGCCTTCAGTCGCTTGCCTCGCCGCATCCATCGCCAGACGCACAAAGGGCGAAGGTCTCAACTCCACCCCGTCTTCATCGCGCAGGGCCCAGCTCATCCAGCACCGTCTGGAGGCCCGCGTCATGGCGATATAGCCCAGGCTTCGTTCGCGGAATAAGCGAGTATAAGAGGGCGGGGCCAGCTCAAAGTTGCCGTTTTCCAGAAGCGCTTCCCGTTCCGAATCGGAAAATATCACGTCTTCACCCATGGGCGCGGGAAAAACCTTGTCATTCAGGCCCAATACAAAAGCCGTGTGCAGTTCCGGCTGGCGCGAGCGTTCCACCGTCCCCACCAGCACCTGGTCCAGCGCCGGCGGCACCAGGCCCAGACTCAGGCTTTGCAGACCCGTTTCCAGGATGGCGGCCAGGTCATCGGGCGGCAGGCTCGTATCGGGAAGCGTTTGCCGCAATTCTTTCAGCAGTCCCGTGACCCCTTCCCATACCTGGCTGTTTTCATCGGCATCATCCAGGCGCTTCTGCTCGCGGGCCTGCTCCGTCCAGCTTTCCATTTTTTCACAACATCCCAGGTCCAGCATCAATCGTTCGATGGCGTCCACAAAGGCCCCGGCAGAAATCTCATGGGGCAGCCCCTTGTCGGATCCCCCATTCCCGCGGAATGCCGAATCGAGCCTGGCCAGGGGCTCCAGGGCCCGAATGCGTATTTCCTGCCAGTGCGTCTTTTTGTCGTCCTCGTCTTCAGGTGCATCAAATGGTTTTTGGCGGCTTGAAGCAGATACATTCCAATCATCCCGAAGCCATCGATTGCGACCATGCATCCCGCGCGCCAGGGCTTCGTTCTCAATATGATCGGCCAGATTCCGATCCAGGGGCGCAAAGTCGGTTTTCAGGTAATGGGCCACGTCTTCAAAGGGCCAATCGCTGATGACGGCCCGTACGGAGGAGCGCAGCATTTCCACCAGCGGATGGTGGGCCACGTCCTTGCGCCGGTCCATGAAGAATGGAATGCCGTAATGATTGAAAATATTGCGTATGGGGCTTTCGTAGGCTTCCAGGTTGCGCACGATAAGCGCCATGTCCCGATAGCGCAACCCTTCTTCCCGACAGAATTTGCGAATATAGCGCGCCACGGCTTCCACTTCTTCCCGCCTGCCTGCCGCTTCGGCAAAGACAAGGGGTGGAAGATTATCCGGAAGGGCGGGACTTTCCGCTTGATGTTCGCTTGCCTCGGAAGCGGCTTCTTCTGCGTCGCTCTTATCGAGGGATATCATGGCCGAATCGGCCAGCGCGTTCTCAAAGCGCTCCAGCACAGGCACATCGGAAAAGCGGGTCGGCTGCGCCTTTTCCGGCAGGTGAACGGGCGGTGAAATCGGAACGTCCAGGTCCACCGCCATGCCCCGCAACTTGTAAAAGGTTTCCTCGATCTGCCCGAAGAGCCGCGTATTCGTAAAGGAATGGCCGCTGCTGTGCTCCATTTCCGCCGGATCCAGCAAGAGCGCCACATGCACCATTCCGGCCGACTGCAGAATCTGCTCCAGCACCCGCAATTCCTGGGGCATGAATGAGGCGAATCCATCGATCCAGACTTCCGCGTCCCGAAAGATGCTCGAACGGCTCATGCGGTCGGCCAGTTCATCCAGAAAATGATCGGGATTTGAAAAGCGTTGACTCACTTCGTGTGAATAATCTTTTCCCAGTATTGCCAGGTCATGGAGTTTGCGCGCCAGCAAGGTATCGCCCTGGCCCGATTTTTCGAGCATGGCATACTGCGCTTCCACCTCATCAAAAGAATGGCGGAACTGGGCCAGTTCTTTCATCGTTGCGGAAAGACGCTGGAAAAAGCCGGCGTCCCGGGTATTGCCACTGAAGACGAGTAAATCCTTGCGGCGTCGCGCCACCAATGACCGCAGCAGCATCTGCTTGCCGATTTCGTCCAGAAACAATCGCGACGCACCGCCTGTTTCTTCCAGCACCAGCTGGGCCAGCCGCTTGAAAGAAAGGATGCGTCCGCGCATGATGGATCGGATCCCGGCCTGCTTCAGGATAAGCGATTCCGTCTGCGCCGTCGCCTGCTCGGGGAGCAGCAGAAAAAGCGGATGACTGCGGGGGGAGGCATCTTCACGCAGCCGCTCGACAAAGGCATCCACACACCATCGGGTCTTTCCGCTACCAGCCCTTCCGAGGCAAAATCGCAAGCCCATCAAAAATCTTCCTTTCAAATCGTACCGCCGGCATCCTGCCGGCAAAATC
>CAYWYC010000053.1:0-20073 GCA_964462565.1 uncultured Candidatus Sumerlaeota bacterium
AGTACTTTTTCATCTTCAGGGCCAAGGGCCCGTCCGATAATAGCCAGGGGTTTTACCCCTGGATTTCGGGTCGATTTTGAATAGAGGGCTGAAGGCCCGATCCAAGATCCTGCACGCCTTTTTATGGATCGGGCCTTCAGCCCTCCTTGCTTATATTTGACCTTCGCCTGGGCTTAAAAGCCCAGGCCTATTATGGAGCGCGCCTGTGGCGCTCAGAAGAGAACAGCGATTCTTTTTGAGGCACTCAGGATACCTGTTTATCAAAAAACCTCGAATAGCCCCCTATTTATGTCGTACACCCTCCGACTGGAGCCTAATCCTCAATCGCCGCGCGGCGCGACTGGATGGCGTGCAGCT
This sequence comes from uncultured Candidatus Sumerlaeota bacterium, assembly GCA_964462565.1. Lineage (GTDB taxonomy): Bacteria > Sumerlaeota > Sumerlaeia > UBA8349 > UBA8349 > CAYWYC01. The sequence continues at coordinate 358 of CAYWYC010000053.1, forward strand.
TATCCATGTCGAACTTGATGTCGCGATTGAATCGGACGATGCCGTTCTGTTCCTGGAAGACATCGGTCAGCTGGGTATAGCAATAGCCGAACATGCCGGGATCATCGAGCAGAACATTGCACAGAGCCTCAAAGCGTTCGTAGAATTCTTCGACCGACTTGGGCCGGTTTCCATAGCCCCAGGAGTATTCGTCTTCCTTCGCGTCGGGATTCCACCAGATTCCGCCGAACTCGCTGACGAAATAGGGCTGACCGGCGTAGGGCAGATTTTCTTCCTGCGGCTTTCCATCGCGTCCTTTGCGGAACTGGTTGATAAAGGGCTTGCCTTCGCGGCACCCGGCGTGATTTTTGGCAAAGCCTTCGGCGTCCTGGTTGTAGTCATGGCAGTCGTACACGTCGGTTTCGTAAACACGATGGGAATAACCCGACGCGTCGAGAACGGGACGGCTGAGGTCCATGGCCTTGGTTGCCAGGAAAAGCCCACGCGTCACGTCGTCAAGGGCGGTCATGCGATCTTCGATAGCCTGACCCGATTCATTCAAGGGACACCAACCAATGATGGAAGGATGGGAATAGTCGCGTTCCAGCGCTTCCAGCCATTGGGACATGATGGCGGCAAAAGGCTGGTGGTAATAGGGCTCGCCCATGCTGCCGTCGCGAAAACCCCAGTCGCCATACTCGCCCCAAACCAGATAACCCAGGCGGTCGGCGTGATAGAGAAAACGCTCCTCGAAAAGCTTCTGGTGGAGGCGCGCGCTGTTGAATCCGGCGGCCATGGATATTTCGATATCGCGCTTGAGGGCCTCATCGCTGGGCGCGGTCATGATGCCATCGGGATAGTAGCCCTGATCGAGCACCTGGCGCTGGAAAACGGAACGGCCATTGATCTTTACGGCGGGGCCATCAATGGCGATACTGCGCATTCCGGCATAGGATTCGGCATGATCGACCACCTGGCCGTCGGCATCGAGCAGGTCGATCTCGATATCATAAAGAAAGGCTTCGCCCGGCTGCCAGAGCCGCAGGCGATCTTCGGGAACCACCAGATCCAGAGAGGGCGCAAAATCTTTCTCCGCCGAGATTTCCGCCCGGCAGACTTCGCCCTTGTCGTCCTTCAGGATCGCCCGGACACGATAGCCACGCGTATTGTTGCTGAGCGGCTGCTCCAGTCGAAAACGACTTGCGGCCAGGTCGGGCGTAACGCGGGGGCGTTTCAGGTGGGCCTCGGGCACCGGTTCCATCCATACGGTCTGCCAGATGCCGGTGGTCCGTGTGTAGAGGCAACCGGCGTTTGCATAATGCCAGGACTGCTTGCCGCCGGGCTTGGCCATGCCCTGCTGATCGCGCGCGCGAAGAACGACAATCACCCTCTCACCCGGCTGAGCCACGCGGGTCAGGTCACAATAAAAGGGCGTAAAGCCACCACGGTGACGCACCAGTTCTTCGCCGTTGACCCAGACCGTGGTTTCGTAATCTACGGCTTGAAAAATCAGATGCACGGCATTGCCGGCCCATTCTTTCGGAATTTCGATCTCACGGCGATACCAGACGGCCTCCATGAAATCCACGTGTTCGATTCCGGACAGGGATGATTCCGGACAGAAAGGCACGGTGATTTTCTGCTCCAATTCGCGCTCACGCAGCCCGCGTTCCAGGCCGGAGTCAGACTTATCTATTTCAAACTGCCATTCGCCGTTCAGGCACTGCCAATCATTGCGGCGAAATTGGGGACGGGGATATTCAGGTCGGGGTATGGACATATTGCTTGCTTTCTAACTGGGGATTTTATAGATATTCTCAAAAGTCTTTCAGCGATTCTTGAATATGGATCGGGCCTTCAGCCCTCTTCCTTTTATATACTCCTCAGACCTGGGGTTAAAACCCCAGGCTATTATGGGGCGCGCCTTTGGCGCTTTACCATAATCTGTGGATAAAAAGCCACATATCCGAATCGGCCTTAGCGGGCAAGACTTAAGAGAGCGACTCTAAATACAACAGCAAGCGCAATCGTAATGCGAAGAATGCCTAAAATGCAAGGACCTCATCATATTTTTTGAAAATAGGATGAGGTCTTTCATAGTTTCCAAAAAAATCAACGCTGGTAGATGGGCAAGAAATGATAATGGATCGACAGACTCAGCAGGCCCATGGAGGTGGTGAACACGTGCCCGGCGCCGCGTTCTTTTTTGCCGGGTTGCCAGGAGCCGTCTTCGAGTTGCGTGTCAAAAAGCACGTCGCGCACGGCTTCCTTGGCCTTTTCGGCATACTTGCCGCCCATCTGATACATGCCTTGAGCATAGTAGTAAAGGCCATAATAAAAGTATTCGCCACTGTCGGGGCCCTTAAGTTCATAATCCAGAAAATAGTCCGCCGCGCCGATCACCTCGGGGGCTTCATATTCCCCGCAAATCTGCAAAACCAGCAAACCCGCAGCAGCCGAGCCGAAACGGAAATTGCGCTGCCCGGGCTGATAGGTGAAGAAACTTTTTTCGCGGACTTCGCCTTTCTTGGAACCGGGTGAACTATAGGAACGCTTGAGATAGTCAACAGCCTTGTCAATTGCGCCACCGGGCACCTTTATCCCGGCGTTTTTTGCCGCACGCAGGGCAATGAGCTGCCAGGCCGAGACAGAAAGGTCGGAAGTATCATCATTCGGCTTGTAGCGCCAACCGCCTTCGTGTTTGGGATCTTTCTTCGGGGCGTTCTGCGATTTCACAATCAGGTCGATGGCCTTCTGCAAACTGGCCCGGACTTTTTTATCCTGCTCCTCATCGGCAGCCATGCCTATCATTTCGGCCAGCATCATGGTGATGATACCGTGACCATACATGCGCGAGCCATCGATGCCGTAATAGCCGTCCTTGTCCTGGTGCTTCGCTTGCAGGACATAATCAAGGGCCCGTTTCATGGCCTGGCCTTCCTTGGTATCGTCGCTCGGTTTGTGGCCAACGGAACTCATCCCCATGATCGCGAGGGCCGTCATGCTCACGCGGTTGCGTTTGTTATCGACAATCTGGCCGTCTTCGTGCTGTTGGCTGAGCAAATAGGCCACCGCCCGCTGGACCGCCGCCTCCAGTTTCTGCCAGTCCTCTTCACTCATGCTGTCCACCGATGCCGGTTGGGCCGACAACATTGAGCCGGCGCCAACGATCAACATCAGCTGGACCAGCATCAGGGCTATCGCTTTTTTCCAGTTCATTGACGCTGCTCCTTCGCCTTTTTGGCTATCACTTCAAAGTACTTACTCACCATGGGACGATATTCTTCGGCCACGGCTTCTTTCTTTGTGTTCAGCAAATCTTTCGATTCCCGCGAACGTAATTCGCCCCATTCGCGGTCTTCCAGATCGGCCTTTGCCAAGCGGCTGGCATCTCCCAGTTCTCCCTCGATCTGGGCTTCGCCGTCTTCCGTCTCCATCTCCATGCGCATCTGGGCCATAGCCTGCTGCTGCATCTGCATGGCCTGTTGCATGGCCTGCTGCGCCTGGGGGGATTGGGGTTGCTGCATCTGCTGCGCCGCCATCAGTTCATCGTATGCCACGGCCATCTGTTCCGCCACGGCGTTAGTGAGTTCCTCGGTCAGGTTCTGGGGTTCAAACTCCGGAGCCTGGATGGCTTCGGCCAATTCGCCCAAGTCCTGCAACTGCTCCTGGGCGGCATCACGGGCAGCCTCAACCTGGGGCTGGGGCTGCTCTGCCTGCGTGGCGCGTTCCAGGGCCTCTTGGGCGGCGGGCATTTCCTGCTGGGCCATTTCCCGGGTTTGCTCAAAGTTTTCCTGCATGTCCTGCGCCTGCTCCATCTGCATCTGCTGGGCATGCGTGGCCATGCGTTCCAGGTCCATGGTTATTTCATTCACGTTCTCGTTCACTTCCTGCTGCTCCGCCTCGGCCTGCTCTATCTCGTTACGCTCCTGCTGCATATTGTCCAGTTCGGCAGCATCTTCGAGTTCCTGATCAATCTCGGTTTCATCCTCCACCACCTGCTCCATATTCTGCAAAGCCTCCTGAACGGTTTCGTCCACGATCTCCTGCAATTCCTGCTGCATCATGGGGTTGTTCTGAAGAGCCGACTCCAGCAAAGCCTGCATAATGGCCGGTGAGCGATTTTCCATGTCGGCTAATTGCTGCGCCATCTGATATTGCTGGTCCAACTGCTCCTGGATGCCCATTTCTTCTTCCACCTGACGCATTTCATCACGCGTCTCTTCGGCCATGTTGTTTTCCACGTTTTCAAAGTGATGGGCAATCTGTTCCGCGGCATTGGCCAGGTTTTCCTGTTCCTGGGCGGCTTCTTCCAGATCTTCGCGGCGCTCCTGGGCATTGTCTTCTTCGACGGCTTCTTCCAGGGCGCGTTCGGCGGCGGGGGGTGGTTCGCGCAGCAAGGCCAATGCGTCATCGGCATCGCGCGCCCGCTCCAGTCCTTCCGGGTCGGTCAGATCCTGGGCATTGGCTTCGCGCCGCAACGTATCGCGCACCTGCTCCACCAAATCGTTCAGTTCTTCCTGCTGCTGCTCCAGTTCGCGCGCCTGGTCCTGGGCTTCAATCTTGTCCTGCTGTTCCGTCTGCTGTGCCTGCTCCTCGGTCTTCTCCCGGAGTTCCTTGGCCTTTTCAGCAATCTCGCGCAGCTGCTCCGTCAGCGGCGGCATCAGGCTCTGCAGGTATTCGCGGGCTTCCTTCATGGGCTGCATGGTCAGGGGCAGAAAACGCCCCACCAGACGCACCGTCTCATCGAGGCCTTCTGTTTTTTTGCCGCCTACCTTATCTTTCTTGCGGCGCTGCTCCATCTCCTTGCCCACTTCACGCACCATTTCTTCGCGGAAGATGTCCCGAATGCCTTCGCGGATTTCATTCGAGAAAAAGGACTTCTTCACGATGTCGCGTTCCACATAACTCATGCGGCCACGGGCGTCATCCCATATCTCCGCTACCTTGCGGGCCAGGTCCTTGTCTTTGTCGATAGAAAATTCCCGCGCGTGGGCCTTGGTGAAATCCAATTTGGCCGACTGCAGAAAATGTCCGCCTTCGAGGGTATTGTAGGCTTCCTCGATCTTGTGGATAATCGCGTTCATCTCTTTCTCGTCGCTGCCGGTGCCGCGCTGGTAAACCGCTTCGCTCGCGCCTGAGGCGATGGTGTTGTCCTTCACAAACACCGTGCTGTAGCGCCCGTGCATTTCTTCCAGATCGGCGCGATCGGCAAGCAGTTCGATAATCCCGCGCCACAGGTCATCCACGCGGTCACGATAGAGATTCGCCTTGCGCCTTTCGTCTTCGATCTGGATGCGACTCTTCACGTCGGCCGCTTCCAGTTCCGTGATTTTCTCTTCCTGCTTGAGCACCTTGTCAAAAGTTTCCCGCAGTTCCTTCATATCTTCCGAAGTCCGGCGGGCCAACCTGCGCATGCTCCAACTGCTGTTATCCAGGTTTTTGAGAGCGTCCTTTTCATATTTCTCAAACTTCTTCATGAAATCGGCCAACTGCTTTTCCAGATTCCGCGAAACCTTGCCAATCTCAGCAACGAGTTTGCCTTCATCGGCCAGCGTTTCGATCTCACCTCGTGTTTTTTCCAGTTCTGCCAATTGCCTGCTGATATCCCGCTGGCGATGACCGGGGAGATTCGAAATCAGGCGCTTGACCAGCCCTTCCACGATGGTCTGTTCCTGCATGAGGGCTTTTTGTTGCAGCGAGAGCCTTTCACGCAACTCCGGTTTTTTCGCTTGTTGGATTTTTTTCGCCAGTTCGTTTTGCTTCTGCTTCAGACGCGTCAAGGCATCCCGGATATTCCGCGCGTCCTCCACCACCCGCAAATTGGCGTGGGCGCCATAGAGTTGGCGCACCGAATGCTCCAGGTCTCGCGCGTACTTCACCGCCACCTGCTGACGCTGATAGGCCAGCATGGGATCGGCCTCGATACGGCTGAGTTCCGAGATGGTCCGGAGCAGGTAGTAGTGACGCGCGCGGCTGAGACCACGTCCCAGGTAGATCAGAAATTCGGTCTGGCCCTTGTCCAGTTTGCCGCGATAGGTGCTCATGAAACTATCCCAGGCCTCTTCCGCACGGGCTTCCGTTTCCTGGGCCTTGGTCAACATGCTCAGAATCTGACGGCGCGCCTCCGCCTTGTCCACATCGCGGGCGTCATACATTTTCTTGAGCGCGTCGGCCTCCCGCTTCAAGTCCTGGGCCGCCTGAAAGAGCCAGTCCAGGGCGTCCTGAAAGTCCTGCTCTTCCTGTCCCTGCTCAAGCATCTCCGCCGAGAAGTCAGGGGTCGATATGGTCAACTTCAACACGAGCGACTCCCCGATTGTCCCCTTGAGGTCGGTGGCCACAAGCTTGGTAAAGACATTATCCCCCGGCTTCAGGTTCAGCGGCTTCAGGTCCCAGTCCTCTTCGATGACGGCCCTTTCGCCCGAATCTTCCTCGATGGGAATCGTCCGCCAGCCGCCCTGGTTAATGCGGTACTGCTGGACCACCTTTTTCAAACCCAGATCGTCCGAAGCCATTCCCAGAAGGCTCAGCATTTCATTGGCCGGCACCACCTTGTTGTCGCGGGGGCTTTCGATATTGGCCCGCGGAGCCAGGTCGGCCAGGGCCTGCAATTCATAATTCGGGCTGAACTTGTTTTCAAAACCCGTATCCTTCGAAACCAGTTCCACACGATAGGCTCCCGATTCTTCGACGTCGATCGCGCCCTTGAGCAGCCTCGGTTTCACGATCTCCAGGGGAATCGTCGAGCTGCCTTCCTTGGTTTCGATCTTGAGGGAGCCCCTCTGGATCGCCTGATCCGTATGAATCAGCAGTTCGGCCCGGCTTCCACGCAAGGCTTCGATGTTGCCGTTTTCTTCCCTTGATGAACGCTTGCTCAGGCCCGTGTATTCGGGCGGATGGATCGTTTTTTCGAATTCTTGCACATGGGGCCGCGTGGCGGAGCGCAGATGAAATTTTTTCGTAATGGCGGCTCCGGCGCGAACGCGGTACCATAGTTCATCGCTTCCCACCACCAGCAGGGCGCTGTAACGCAGAATACTTCCGCCCGAATCCCCGTCGCCGTCGCCCGTCGCTTTTTCTCGAATGCCGATCGCATCCATGCGCAGACGAGTCTTGCCTTCCTTCCGCGCAAAGCATTCCAAAAACACATGGTCGGCTTCCGCCCCTTCCACGTCAACGACGATGGGGAGGGGGTCGCCGAGCGCGACAAGCGTCTCGGGGTCGGCTGGTTCCACAATCGTTATGCGGGCGTCGGAGATGCGTTCGAGATTAGCCAACGGGATAAAGGCACGGGCCAGCCGATGGGGCAGGTGAAAACCGGGGATGACGCTGAAGAGCAGAATGACGCCACCCACCACCGCCGCGGCAACGAACCATTTCTTGATCATGTTCGCCGGAAGCAGACTGCGCATATCGGCGGGCTTGATGCGTGACGCCACGTCCTCCTGAAGGATGGCCCGGAATTCGGAGGATTCGTCGTTATGATCGTCTTCTCCCAGTTCCACAGCCGAGAGCACTTCTTCCTTCAACTCATCATAGCGTTCCTCAAACATCCGCGCCAGTTCGCGCAGGTCGGGTTGCTTGAGCAGCCTGCTCAGGCAAAAATGCCAGAACAGCCCCGCCACCGAAGCATAAGCAATCAGGCTCATGACAACCCGCACAATGTCTGGCAGAACAAAAAACGCGTCCAGCAAAGCCACAACCGCCATGATACCGAGAGTCGAGACCAGGAAAACACAAATCCCCCGCCAGACGATCAAGGTTTTACGTCGCCGCCCGAAAGCCAACAAACGCTGCCGGGTTGCAGGATTCAATTGCGTCTTGAATTGTGTGCTCATAGTACCAACCTCCAAATTCCGGAACCATATTTATCCGGCCATATACTTGAGTCCCTATAACATCTCACCATTATATCATACCGGCCCGCTTTCGCAAGACCCAGTCCGCCGTCAGCAAAAACAAAATCGGCACAAACCACATATAGCTCTCCCAAAGGGGCGTGTCCGATTCGACGATCTTTTCGCGGCTCAGGGGACGCAACCGTTCCACTAATTCCGCCGCGTTTTCTTCCCGATAGTATTCCCCCGTGGCGTTCGCGGCAATGCGCTTGAGAAATTCTTCGTTCAAGGTCAACTGGGACATTTCTCCGACTTCCGGCGCTTCCACAAAGAACTTCGCGCTGGCCTGGAGCTGGTCCTGCGGATATCCCGCCACCTGCAATCTCACATCGTATTCGCCCTTTTCCAGGGGCGCCGTCTCCGTCACAAACTGTCCGCGCTCCTTATCGGCTTCCATAGGCAAGGACGCCACGACATCCTCCCCCTTCATGACAATCGCCGTCACCACCGCATCGGTGATGGGGCGTCCCTGCTCATCACGCACCTGGGCGCGGATTTCGGCCGATTGTCCCGGCGAATAGCTCAGTGGACCGGCATCGATCGACACAAAACGATCACTCGCCGAAAAGGGCGACGCCATAATCCACGTGCCGATCTGGTTCCAGTATCGCGCGTGATGCATGTCCGCCACGCGAAATCTCCATCGCCAGCTTTCATCCAGCGCCGAATAGAACACCTTGCCAGCCCCATATCGCATGAAAACAAGCGCCGGTGTCGGCTGTCCCTGAACGACCGCCTCCATCAGCACTTCCGCCCCCGACTTGCCAGTAACGGGAGCCAACCAGTGCGGCGGCTTCAGTTCGTTCCAGATTTCCACATTATCCTGTATCCGGCTCGACAGGCTCAGCGCCGCGATGTTTTGTCCCTGCTGTGTCAGCCGCAACACACCCTTTTCGGTCAGCCGCAAAGCCGAAGGCCGTCCCGCGTCCTCGCCATTCCAATTCACCGGAAAAAGCGGCTCGATCGCCGTGTTCCCATAGCCCCGCAAATTATCCCGCGAACCATCCACCAAAATCAAACCACCGCCCCGAATGGAAACAAAATCCCGGATCCACTCCAGCTCCTCCTGCTGAAACACACTCGACGGAAAGTCTCCCAGAATAATCAGGTCATAAGTCATAAGCAAGTTACGCTCATCGGGAAACTGGCCCTCCTCATTTCCCCGCGCAAAACCCATATCCGCCGCCAGAGGATCATAAAGAATGGAGTTCACATTCCACCGCTCATCCCGGCTGAAAAGATTTTTCAGGTAGCGGTATTCCCAACGGGGCCTGCCGTCTATGAGGAGGAGGCGGTTCTTTTTGAAAATCCCCCGCATGCGGGTGGTCCACTCGTTATTGGCGGAAATGGAATCGGCATTATCCAGACCCCGCAATTCAACCTTCATGGAGACGGGCAGGTTTCTCAGCTCGCCAGCGCCTTCCTGTACCTGCTTGGCCAGAAGTTCTTCCAGGCTGAAATCATATTCCAGCATCTGCCGCTGCGCCCCGGAAGCCTGCATTTTCTGACGCCAGACCACTTCTTCATTGGCGATAATCCGAACTTCATAATCCTTTTCGCGCGTCATCGTGTCGTTGAGCAAGATCTTGCCACGGACGCGGTCTTTATGAAAAATCGAATCCGGCGCTTCCACGCCCAGAATCGCCACATCGCCGCGTTCTTCCAGCGCTCCAAAGCCCACCGTATAAACCGGCACATCACGCCCACCGGCCATACGCGCCGCGCGCAGGGGCGAAGGGCCTTGGTTGTGGCGGCCATCGCTAAGCAACACGGCGGCCACCGGCTCAACCATATCAAGGCCATCCCTTTCTGCTTCGGCTTGTTCGCCATCCTCTTCCGCACCGGCCACCTGCATCGCGCTTTCCTGAATCGCCGCTTCGAGAGCCAGGCCCAGATTGCTAAACACGCCGTCGGCTGTTTGGTCAAAGGACTTCGGAAAAGCCCCGGCCCCGCCGGAATCTGCCAGATGCCCACGCCATAGAGGGACCAGACTGGATTCTGTCATCGCCAGAACTTCCACGTTATGCATCCGGGCCAGGTCGGCCAATATGGGTGATCCGCCTTCCAGCAGGCTCGCCTGAAGACGCTCCCAGCGGGGCATGCTGTCGAACCGGGCAACGGCATCCTTCGCCTGCTGATTGCCCGACGCGACCAGACCTTCGCCCCATTGCTGAAAGGCATGGCTCAGGCGCTGCTGATATTCCTCCACCTTCATCAAAAGCCCCGATATGCGCGAGTTAAACTCCGAATCGGCCTCACGCTTCCACTTCGAAAGCACCCGCGCCGGTTCCACCACATCGAGCAGGAAAGACTGCCGCAAATCCTGAAGGCTTACCTGGCTCCCCGCCTGCTTATCATCATCAGCCACCGCGGATTGAATATCCTGGGCGCGAAGCCGGCGGAGGCTTTCATAAGCCGCTTCAATGTCCTGACGAAAAGTTTCGGCCATTTCGGAAGCCGATTCCTTGCCCGTAATATCCTGGAGGCTGTCCGTAGCCTGACGATGCGCACGAGCCAGCGCGGATTGCGCCTCCAGCAGATCACGCAAAATCAAACCTTCCGGCAACCAACCCCGTCGCGCCGCAACCAGCAACTTGCGTCCCGGGGTCATGAAAGTATCCGATACGCTCATGCTGGAAGAAGCATCGACATAAACGAGAATGCGCGCCAACTGTCCAACGCTGCGGCGATGCCGAATCACCGGTCCCGTCAACATCATTACGATCAGGAACACGGCCAGAGCCCGCAAGGTGGGAAGAATCCAGCGCAAACGGCCTTTCTGACGGCGGCTTTCCCGATAATAAAACCACCAGGCTCCCCCACCCGCGATCAACGCGAGCAGAAAGCCCGGCCAGAAAGCCCAGTCGCCTACGAAACTTGGAAAGATCATGCCATATCCCCCGAAATACGCTGCTGCAAGTACATCTCAAAAAATACCAGACCCAAGGTCACCAGAAGAAGCAGCTTCCAGAGTTCCCAGCCAAAACGACGCCGTTCATCGGCATCCAGAAAGTCCTGCCCCGACTCCACCAGGCCCGCGTCGATTTCATCGGCCACCGCCTGCACCTCGCCAGCCGTCAGCAAATCCAGATTCGATTCCTGTCGCGGCGTGCGCACGACAAAATGAATCAACTCCGAATCCGCCTCATCCGGGCTTTGCAGCATATAAACGCCGGGCTGCGAAGTCTGGTCGAATTCCACCAGGGCGTGCGTGTCCCGGAACTGCGGAACCACGCGATGCTCCTGGCCGGCGGGATCGGTAATGGTAGCCACCTTGCCTGCCGTAGCCGGCGGCAGAATCCCCACCAATTGCTGACCCACTTCGATATTGCGGGACGGCTCCGCCCGTGCCGCCAGCCAGGTCACCATCTGCTGCATCAAAGGCAGATAAATCGGCTTCAAAGGATAATCGGTCCAGGCTATGTCAGCGCTCGTAGAGCAAAGAATCACCCTGCCCCTGCCATAGCCCTTCTCCACCAGAAAAGGATCGCCCGTGTCGAGCCGCGCCATGACCGAGAGATTCGCGCCCACCACATCGGGAGCTTCCAGCCTGTACCACACGCGAATGCTGGGGCCATCGAGAGAACCCTTGCGCGGATCGTTGAAAAAAGCAAGCGCCGGATGATCGTAATGACTGGCCACCACCGATACGGCATTCTCGACATCGGTCAGGCTGCCCGCCAGATCGCCCAACATACAGGGCAGCAGCCCCCGCCCTCCCTCACCCAGTTTTTCGTTGTACCAGGCGGCGTTCGTCTTGTCTCCGGGGAAAATAATCAAACCGCCCCCCTGCCGCGTATAATCCTCCACCGCGGTCAACTGCGGCTCCGAAAGCGCCGCCACATTCGCCAGCACCACCACCTTCTTCTCATTCAGGTCGGACGGCCTGAAACGGTCCAGCGTCACGGCCTCGGCAGCGATCACATCGGCCAGATCGCCCTGTCCGGCTTCGGAAAAAGGCTGCAAGGCGATCTCCAGAAAATCCGTCTCCCCTTGCAGAATCTCACGTCCGGGATCGCCGTTTACCAACAGCACCGGCAGCTGATCCCACACGGGGACACTCACCCGCAACACATTATCGGCCTTCAAGGTATCGGCATCGGCCACAAGCTCGATCACGTGTGAGCCGGATTCCGTAAAGACATGCGAAAAAAGCACCTGATTCGTCTGGCGCGGCCCCAGGTCAATCTGCGAAGCCGACTTTTCAATCCCGTCCACCCGAAAATAAACCCGCATCGCCCCGTATTCTCTTTTGCCGTAATTCTTGATACTCGCCCGGACCCGTACCTGCTGGCCTACGCCCAGAATCGGACGCGACAAATCCAGGCTTTCCACGGCCACGTTTTCCGTGACCTCCTGCCCCGTCTGCATCAGCGTAATCCGCGGCGGAGTCGGCATGTTTGCCAGCAGTTCGGCTGCGCGCTTGCGTTCGCGGATTGCTTCATCGCTCCAACTGGTCTTTTGAAAATCACTGATGATGAGCACGTCGCGATTGGCATAGTGCGCACGGGACAAAACACCTACGGCCTTCTCCATCGCTACCGAAGGATTCGCCACGCCATTACCCCTCTCCATCCCCATGACCGCCCGATTGATCGCGGCAATATCAAAACTCGGCCCCACTAATTCGCGCGATCCGCCCGCCATCCACAGGACCGAAGCCTCCGTCCCCTTGGGCAAACCGCTCAACACGGCCGATGCCTCCTGCTGGGCCAGCGAAAACTGCGAACGCGTGGCAACTGTGGCGTTCATGGAATAGCTGTTGTCAAGCAGGATCGTTACGGATGACTTGGTCTGTCCCATCAGTCCCTGGACTCCGACAATAACGGGCCGGGCCATGCACAGAGCCAGCATGATCGGGATCAGCGCCCGCACCAGCAGCAGCAACCACTGCTCCCAACGGAGACGCCGTTTTTGCGTGCGAATGATATTCTCAAGCAGGTGCATGGCGCCCCACTTCACCACCCGAAAGCGGCTGCGGTTCAACAAGTGGATAATGATGGGGACGGCTCCGGCAATCGTTCCGCCCAGGAGCGCCATATTCAGAAAAGTCATAGGCTATCCATAACTCTTTCGAAGCGTCAGATACTTGGCCAATGCCTCGGCATAAGGCTGCGACGTAATCATGGGCACCAGGTCAATCCGGTGGCGGTGGCAACCGGCACGAATACCCTCACGAAATACCTCCAACTGCTCCATATAGTCCTTCCGCAGAATAGCCGGGTCCACCGTGTGATGCACCCCCTCCTGCTCCAGCGACTCAAAGCGTGTCCATTGCGTGAAAGGGAAATCCAGCTCCGCCGGATCCCATATCTGAAAGATGATGATCTCATGATGGGAATGGCGAAAATGGGCCAGGGCCGACATAAGACCGGCCACATCATCAAAAAGATCGGATATGATGATCAGCAGGCCGCGTCGGTGCAGACGAGCCGCCAAATCGTGAAAAACCCCGCCCAGGCTCGTCTCGGCCCCCGGCTTTGCCTCCGACATGGTATCCAGCAGAATCTTCAGGTGCCCCGGGCGCGAGCGACAGGGGATGTAGTCCCGAACCCGGTCGTCAAAGGTCACCAGCCCCACGCCATCGGCCTGCCGCAGCATGAGATAAGACATGCATGCCGCCAAACGGACGCCATATTCATATTTGGTGATCGAGCCGCTGCCATAGTTCATCGAACCGCTCTTGTCCAGCAGCAGAGTTCCGCGCAGGTTCGACTCTTCCTCGTATTCGCGGATATACAGCCGGTCCGACTTGCCATAGACCTTCCAGTCGATATGGCGAAGCTCATCGCCCGGCACATAAGACCGATGCTGGCGAAATTCCACGCTGAAGCCCTTGTGCGGCGAACGATGCAAACCCACGCAAAAGCCCTCCACCACCAGGCGCGCCAGAATATCGAGATTGCTGATTTTCTGTAAATCCTCAGGAGTGAGTACTTCGCTTAATTTGGCCATATAAAAGCTTCCTGCATGAAATCAATCGGACGTCCGGCAAGCCTACAAGACGGACTTGGGCTGTTTCTTCGGGGTCTTTTCCACCAGGCGCGTGATAATATCATCCACACTCACCCCCTCGGCCTCGGCATTAAAGGTCGGGACCAGACGATGCCGCAAAACCGGATGAGCCAGCGCCTCGATATCCTCCAGATTCACATGCACCCGGCCCCGCAGCAAGGCACGCACCTTGCCCGCCGTAATCAGCATCTGGCAGGCACGCGGCCCCGCGCCCCACTCCACCAGCTCCTTCATGAAGTCCGGGGCTTCCGGCTCCTCGGGACGCGTATTGCGCACCAGGTCCAGCACAAAGTCCACCACATGATCGGGCACCGGTACGCGACGCGCCATCCTCTGGCACTGGATAATCGCCTTGCCCGTAATCACGGGCTTCAGCTTCACATCAAAGCCGCTGGTGGTGCGGTGGATAATCTCCCGCTCCTCGTCACGCGTGGGATAATGCACCCGCACCATGAACATAAAACGGTCCTGCTGGGCTTCGGGCAGGGCATAGGTGCCTTCCTGTTCGATGGGGTTCTGCGTCGCCAGTACGAAAAAAGGCTCTTCCAGGTCCATGGTGCGCCCGCCGATGGTCACCGAATGCTCCTGCATGGCTTCAAGCAGGGCCGCCTGCGTCTTGGGAGGCGTCCGGTTGATTTCATCAGCCAGGATCATCTGGGCAAAAATCGGCCCCTTTTCAAAGACCAACTCGCGGTGGCCCGTCGCCGGATCATCCTGAATAATATCGGTTCCCGTAATATCCGCCGGCATAAGGTCGGGGGTAAACTGGATGCGCCGGAAGGACAGCTGCATCACCTGCGACAAACACCGCACCATCGCCGTTTTGGCAAGGCCCGGAACACCCTGCAACAGGCAATGTCCGCGCGCCAGCACGGCAATCATCAACTGCTCGATCACCTCTTCCTGGCCCACAATAAACTTGCCCACCTCCTGGGTCATCATCTGATAGGCCTTGACCAGCTGCTCCGCCGCACGCTTGTCATCGGGATTTGCCGCTACGGCTTCCTGGATCGCTTCCACTTTGGATTCCATCGCATCCTGCGCTTCCGATGGAGTCTCGGCTTTTTTCTCTTCGCTCATAACAATCTCCCCTGCGAGGTAATGATAACTAAGCAAAACGCGCGACCCGCATCTCGTAGAACGGTTGAATAAAGGCCTTCTTACGATGAGGAGCTGGTCGCCCGATCAAAACACAATAAAAATATTTTCTGGTTTCAGTATCTCTAAACGCTAAAATGAATGCTAAAAAAGAGCCGCCGAAATTCTATCCGGAACACCGGCGACTCCTCAGGCCTAAATCCGTCGTTTCAAGAATTTAGAGCCATGCACACAAAAAGGAATATAGCCGAAATATGAGCATTTGCCAAGAAAAATCCGATACCTTTGCATCTTTTCTGCAGAAACATACAAAAAACCCCGCCAGGGGACGACAAACGCCATTATCCCCCGCAATACCTTTGTCTTGTATTTTCCGGTGTATCTGCTAAATTGTCAATAATCGACATATCCCTTTGATTGCGCTTGAGAGGATGTATGTTATCTGATCTTCCCCAGATTCCCTTCATGTTATTGCTTACGGGCTTTCTCGTTTTTTTGTCGATATTCGCCAAGGGCGCCTGCACAAAAATAAAACTGCCGCCTTTGCTGGTCTATATCTGCCTGGGAGTTTTCCTGAAAGGCTTGGACGAAAAATACCATATACTTGAAGGGGAACATGATCTTTTCCGCTTTCTCGGGATGCTGGGCGTTTTGGTCCTGCTTTTTGATGTAGGGCTTGGCAGCAATCTGAAGGGCCTGATCGAAAAATTACGGGGAGCCAGTCTGGTATGGCTCGGTAACGTGGCGGTTTGCCTGGCCGGGGGATGGATTTTAGCCAGGCTCTTTCTGGATATGGAGGTTCTGGCCTCGCTCTTTTTGGCCACCGCCTTTACTGCTACCAGCGTGGGCGTGGCCGCCGAAATATGGCGAAGCAAGGGCAAACTTGATTCGGAAGATGGACGCCTGCTCATGGATGTGGCCGAAATGGATGATATTTCGGGTGTATTGATGATGACAGTACTCTTTGCGATCGCGCCGCTTTTTCAGGGCGACAAAGAAGCCATTACTTTTTCCAGCGTGGCGCTGCCGGGCCTGAAGGCGCTTGGAATTTTCGCCTTGTTCGCCTTTGCCTGTTATCTGTTTGCCTGTTTCATGGAACCCCATCTCACCCGCTTCAGCGAAAAACTTCCCGGCAAATCCACGCCGGTCCTCATCATTGCCGGCATGGCCATAATCCTGGCATCGCTGGCGGGACTGCTGGGCCTTTCTGTCGCGATCGGCGCGTTTCTGGCCGGGCTCAGCTACAGCCGCGATCCCGAAGCCGTCGGTATGCGCGATTCCTTCGACATATTACGCGACATGTTTGCGCCCTTTTTCTTTATCCACATCGGCATGAAAATGCAGCCCTCTGCCCTGGGGGCGGCCTGGCAGCTGGGAATCCTCCTGCTGGTGGTAGCGGTTTTGGTTAAGCTGGTCGGCAGCGGTCTGCCCAGTCTGGTGTTCACATCATGGAAAAGCAGCCTGCTCATCGGAATCAGCATGATCCCCCGCGCCGAAATCACCCTCATCATTATGAACAAAGGACACAATCTCGGAGAATGGGCCGTTTCCGATCGTCTGTTCAATGCAATCGTGCTTGTCTCCTTCGGCACCTGCCTCCTGGCCCCCCTCATCCTCCAACCCCTGCTGCCTCAAGGCAAAAAATCAGGCAGCTAAAACAAGGCGTCCCCGCAAAGCGCTTCTCAGCGTTTCGAAAAATGGAACCGCCCATGTCCATGCCAGACCATGTTCATCCGACAATCAAAGAATATGATTTTATAGCGAATCTCGAAAGTCTTTCTGCCAATCAAAAGCCTTGAGATTCTGCGAAAGGGTCAAAAGCACCATTTCTCGGGCTTCAGAGCCGCCCATGCAAAAAGGATAGCCGGAATACTTTCGAGAACGGCTCTAATAGGGAAGTTGAAGATCGGTGGAATAGTCAAATCCGTCTTCGCTGTCCTGACCATGCTCGTAGGGTTTGTCCAGTCCAATGACGGGTTCGTAGAAATGTTCCTCGCCGGTGATCTCCTCGGTAAATGCCGGCTGGGGTACCTCTTCGCCACGGGCCGCCATGGTCCGCCGCCACTCGTCGAGCATATCGTCGGGCACCTCATTGGGGCCGGCAATGCGGTTCCGGTCTTCATCGGGATGCTGATATTTCCAATAAGGAAACTGAACGGCGCCGTCGGAAACCACGCGCGGTTCCGTGCCCTTGACAAAGGGAACGTCCGCAATAACACGTTCATCCCCGTGCAGACCTTCAGGATCGATCAGGTGACCGGTGCGGGACGAAATATCGCGATAGACAATGTCGTTGGGCACGGGAAATTCCATCTGCCAGTCATCGCGCGTTTCCAGGACGCGTTCCATAATGGACCGCCAAATAGGCGCGGCACAGCGCGAACCTGTCATGCCGGGGCCCATGGATCGCACCTGGTTGAAACCCACCCACACAGCCAGCACAAGGTCTGGCGTATAGCCGACGAACCAGGCATCGACACAGCCGGTGGTCGTTCCCGTTTTGCCACCCATGGCCGGTACGTCCATCGAGGCAAAATAGTTGCCCACATTGCGCTGGCCCGTACCATTCCGAACCACTTCTTCCATCATGTAATTCATGAGAAAGGCGTTTTGCGGCGACATGACATATCGCTCGCGGGGCCGGATGGTCTTGACCGTTTCGCCCTGAAGATTGTTGACGTGGGTCACGCATACGGGTTCGATGGCAATGCCCCCCCGCGCAAAAGCCAGATAGGACGCGGCGATGGAAAGAGGCGTAGCGTTGTGCGAACCCAGGCAAACGGCCAGATGAGACTCCAGATTCCAGCTGGGCCGCTCATAAACGATGTCGAATTTCTGATAACCGTTCAGAGTGGTTTTGAATCCGAGATCGTTGAACAGCTTGACCGTCACCACATTGTTCGACATGGACAAAGCCTTGAGCAAGGTCGTCGGACCGAAGTATTCGTTCTCATAATTCCGCGGCACATACATGGGCTTCTTGCCGAAAACGGTGCGGTCATCCATGATGACGGAACCGAGGGTGCGCCCATTTTCGAGGGCAATGCCATAAAGCAGGGGCTTAAAGGCCGAACCCGGTTGACGGCCCGGCAGTTGGGTGGCCCGGTTATACATGCCGGAGTTCTGCATGTCATAAAAATCCGCGCCCCCACTCAGCGCAAGAATATGTCCCGTCTTTACATCGAGCAGGACCGCCGCCGCCTGCACATGGCTCGTATCCCACAGGCTGAGTTCCAGTTTTCTTTCGTTCTTGTCAATCGCCTGGATATAAACATCGATATATTCACCCTTTTGCAGCACCATCTCCGGATCCAGCCAGGGCTTTATATATTCGCCCGTCCATTTTTGTTCGCCTGTATCAGGATCGCTTTCCATCTCCTTGCGCAGGGGGGCGAACCCCTTGTAGCCTTCAATCTCAACCATGACGCCATCATCGTGCACCTCGATGATTTTGGCCAGACGGTGCTGTCCTTTGCGAGGGGCCACCGAGCCGTTATGGATTTTGCGAAAAAGCCGACGCTCCAGGCTGAAGCGGTCGATCATGCCTTTGCGGAATTTACGGTTCTGCCACTCCTTTTCAATCTCGGGCAACCAGCGCCGGACTTCTTCTTCCACGATCAGCTGATAATCGTAGTTCTGCGTCGTATAAATATTATAGCCGCCATGCCCCTCGATGAGAAGGTTTTCATCAAACTCGGTATTCTTCGCCAGCCAGTCCTTCATGTGAAAGATAAAGTAGGGCGTCTGAAGACGCGGGGTACGGGAGCGTTCGGTCTTGAGTTCACTTTCCTGCGCGCGCTTTTTGGCGGCTTCGTCAATCATGCCGAGCCGTTCCATGTTGCTCAAAACCAGATTGCGCCGCGCCACCAGCCGGTCGGGATTCGTGAACGGATTCACCGCCGAGGGCGACTTTGGAATAGCCGCCAGTGCCGCGCATTCCGCCAGGTTCAGGTCGCGGGCATCTTTGTTGAAGTAGGTGCGCGCTGCCGACTGCACCCCATAGGAATTATGTCCCAGGAAAATATGGTTCAGGTAAAATTCCAGAATCTGGTCCTTGCTGTAGCGCTGCTCGATCAGGAAAGCCGCCAATGCTTCCTTGAATTTGCGATTAAGCGAACGTTCGCGACCGATGCGCTCGGACACATTACGCGCCAGCTGTTGGGTAATGGTACTGGCGCCCTGGGTCATGCTCCCGCGCTGGATGTTGGACCGGATGGCGCGGGCCAGGCCCTCGGCATCCACACCAAAGTGCTTGCGAAACCGTTCATCCTCAATCGCCAGAAAAGCATCCTTCAGATACCGCGGCATCTCGGCCTGGGCCAGGAGTTCCCGCTTCTCATCAAAAAAGTTGGCAATCACGCGCTTGCCGCTACCATCATAAACGCGCGTCAGTTGGGGCGGATCATAATTCTCGAGTTCCGGCATGGGCGATTGCTTCGAAATAAAGCCCAGAAAACCACCTACCGCGACCCCTGCCATGCTGCAGGAGACCAGCAGAATGAGCCAGAAATAGATGCTCAGACTCCACCGCAGAGGATGACGCGCCTGTCTGAATCTTCTTGCAGAACGTTTTGGAGATTTTCCTTTGGCCATCACTCACTTCCTTCCGCAAACATAATAGCATAGACCCCAGAATCAGGAAAGCCCTTCTTGCCCCGAACCTTCGCGCCAAAAGAGGGCTGAAGGTCCTCGACAAAAAAGTCCGAATCACAAGTGGCCGAAAGAA
>CAYWYC010000054.1:0-19834 GCA_964462565.1 uncultured Candidatus Sumerlaeota bacterium
GTCCGATCTCTGGGAAGGTCAGAATATCACCACGGAAGCAGCTTTTGCGGGTGGGGTATGGCTTACGCAAAACCCAAGACAGATATCAGTATGAAGGATCAAGGAAAAACAAAGAATACTTTGAAAATCGCCGCGCTTCGTGGCATATTCCTCTGCATATCGGCTTGGCCGATACGCCCCATGATACGCAAGGAGAAAGCCATGCCTCTCGATCCGATTTTTGCCGATGCGCCCCATCGTCGCTATAACCCCCTGTTGGAAGAATATGTCCTCGTAGCGCCCCACCGCGCCAAGCGCCCCTGGAGCGGCAAGGTGGAAAAAGCCACCGCCGACGAACGCCCCCAATACGACCCCAAGTGCTATCTCTGCCCGCGCAATACCCGCTCCTCGGGAGTAACGAATCCCGACTACCAGGAAACCTACGTCTTTGAGAACGACTTTCCCTCGCTCCTCCACGACGATCCGAAACCCCACAAATTCGAGGCCCTCGATGGCATCGTCAAGGCCGAAAAGGAAATGGGTATCTGCCGCGTCATCTGCTTTTCACCGCGCCACGATTTGACCCTGGCCGAAATGGAAGTGCCCGCCATCCGCAAGGTGGTGGACCTCTGGGCCGATCAATATCAGGATCTCGGCTCGAAGAACTTCATCTCCCACGTCATGACCATCGAGAACAAGGGCGAAATCATGGGATGCTCCAATCCCCATCCTCACGGCCAGATCTGGGCCAACGAAACGATCCCCTCATTCCCCGCGCGCAAGATCGACGCCCAGCTGAAATACCACAAGAGCAAGGGCAGCGCCCTGCTGATGGATTACCTGCAATGGGAACTCGGCGAAAAGGACCGCATCCTGGGTGAGAACGAGCACTGCGTCTCACTCGTGCCCTTTTGGGCCGTGTGGCCTTATGAAGCCATGATTCTGCCCAAGCGCCCCGTCAGCAGCGTGGACGAACTGGACGCCGGCGAACGTGACGCCTGGGCCGAAATCCTGAAGGATCTCATGATCCGCTTTGACAATGTTTTCGAAACCTCCTTTCCCTATTCCATGGGACTGAACCAGCGCCCCACCGACGGCAAGGAATATCCCGGCCTTATTATGCATCAGGCCTTTTTCCCGCCCCTTCTGCGCAGCGCCACCGTCAAGAAGTTCCAGGTGGGCTACGAAATGAGCGCCGAGCCCCAGCGTGACATCACCCCCGAACAGGCCGCCCAGAAAATGCGCGACTGCGGCGGAAAACACTACAAGCAAAAGTAAACCAGGAGCCCAGCCATGCAAGTCCGGGAAAAATTCGAGGAACTCTTTAAGCAATCGCCCAAAGTCCATGTCCGTGCGCCGGGACGCACCAACCTCATCGGCGAGCATATCGATTACAGCGGTGGCCACGTCATGCCCATCGCGATCGACAAGGCCGTGGAAATCGCCGCATCGCCCCGAAAGGACGGCCATTTCCGCCTCTACTCCGTCCAGTTCGACCAGATCTATGAAGGCAGCCTGCCGCCGGAAAAGACCGAAGACCTTTTCTGGACGAACTACTTTTTCGGAGTGGTCCATGAATTTGAAAAGCTGGGCCGCCGCGTTTCTGGAATGGATGCCGTGATTGACGGCGACGTGCCCCGCGGATCGGGCCTGTCGAGCAGCGCCGCCTTCGAGGTGGCCTCGGCCTGGGCCATCCAGAATCTATACGGCGGCGACTTGAGCCGCATGGAAATCGCCCTCCTGGGGCAGCGCGCCGAGAATCAGTACGTGGGGGTGAATTGCGGTATCATGGATCAGGGCATCAGCGCCAACGGCAAAGCCGGCCATGCCCTCCTGCTGGACTGCGACACGCTGGAGTTCGAGCAGGTACCGCTGGATTTTGGCGGCAAGGCGGCGATCCTCGTCGCCCATAGCGGCATCCATCGCGGTCTTTCCAGCTCGGCCTATAACCTGAGACGCGGCAAATGCGACGCCGCTCTTGAAGTGCTCCGGGAAAAGGTAGACAAAAACCTGTCCTGCCTCTGCGCCGCCAGCCTCGACCAGTTGGAACAGTGCAAGAGCGACATGGACGACGAAATGTTCATCCGCGCCCGCCACGCCATTACCGAGGAAGAACGGGTCCGGGAATGCTCCAAGGCCCTGGCCGATGGCGATTTCGAGACCGTCGGACGCCTTCTGAACGAATCCCACTATAGCCTGCGTGATGATTATGAGGTTTCGTGCGAAGAACTGGACGCACTGACCGACATGATTCGCGAGCACCCGGCCGCCTTTGGCAGCCGCCTGACAGGAGCCGGATTCGGCGGATGCACCGTTTCGCTCGTGTCCTGCGACCAGGCCCAAACCCTGATAGAGGCCTTGAAAAGGGATTATTACGAAGCGCGGGGCATGAAACCGGTGATTTTCCTGACAAAAGCGGAAGATGGGGTGCATACGTTGTGATTTATGCACAGGCGGTTAGATTTCTGTGGAAAACTTGTGCACAAATCTGGATTTTTTTCGCGGAGGCAGCCCGTTTTTTCACCAGTAATTTTCCTTCGGATTGATAATAGACCACTTAGGCCCGACCTGTCGGACGCATTTTATCCTCAAAAAAGTAAGAGTTAATGCTTGACAAGGCTGTGGATAAGCTTATATATTGTGCCGCAGAAGTTCCTGATAGTACCAGATATGGGGGTGTGCTTATTAGGAGCAAGTTTGGGTAAAACGTCAGATGTTGGCTGTCCGCCTGATTTTTTGCCCCGGTCAAGCGTTTCAAAAACACCAAATGTACGATTTCCAGTGGTCTCAGAGTAGAAAAAACCCGTGACTGTAGTCTGCGATTTTTACGTTTTGAAACCCTCTTGACCAGCCACACAACACCACACTGACAGCCAGGGCGGTGGTATCGGTTGCCCCCGGGAGCATTGCGCCCGACCTGAAAACGTATGGCATGACGTCCCTCCCGCCCCGGTCATCCATACAATGTTTTCTGTCGGTTGTCCCTCCTACTCAACGCATGTGGCCCGAACAACCGACCACCGCCTTTCCTCAATTGCTCCATTGCACTTTTATCGAATTTTTCAATCCTGATGGCATTCGTCTGACTTGTCTGACTTATCATACCAGTCCGACAAGTCAGACATCCTAAAAAACAAAACCGGAAACTGCAATTGCTCACAGTTTCCGGTTCAAAATGCTGGACTTTGATAAAAGAGAACTTAGCGGTTCCGCTGCATGGAGCGACGCATATCACGCATCCGTTGGGCGCGCGATTTGTTCTTTTCGGCTTCTTCGGGATCCACCAGTTTGATCTCGCGATCGACAAATTCCAGAACCGCCATCATGGCGCCGTCGCCGGCACGGGGGCCGTCCTTGACGATACGCATGTAGCCACCGTTGCGGTCGGAAAAGCGGGGGCCGATTTCCTCGAAGAGCTTATGCACGGCTGCCTTGTGCTGCAAAAAGGCAAAGGCGCGGCGGCGGGAAGCCTGATCGCCCTGGCGGGCCAGCGTGATCATTTTTTCCGCAAAACGGCGCACTTCATGGGCACGCGACTGGGTGGTCCGGATTTTTTCGTTCATCAGCACCGCTTCCACCAGGTTGCGCAAGAGCGCGCGACGCTGCTGGGTGGGTTTGCCAAGAGTTCCTCGATGCTTTCTGTGTCTCATGATTCTATAACCTCGTGTTTATATGCTGTATGCGCTGGCCGGTGCAAAGCCTTTTCAGCGCGTGGCCCGTGGGCCCGATTGGCGCGCCTGGCGCTTAGTCTTTTTTCTCTTTCGGCAGGACGGGAAGGCCGTCTTCGCCGATCTTCATGTTAAACTGCAAGCCCATATCCTTGAGGATTCCCTTGATTTCGGAAAGCGACTTGCGGCCAAAGTTGCGATACTTGAGCATTTCCGACTCGCTCTTCTGTACCAGGTCGCGAATCGTCTTGATGCCGGCGGCTTCCAGGCAGTTGAAGGAACGCACGGAAAGTTCCAGTTCCTCGATGCTGCGGTCCAGTTTTTCCTCAAGTTCGGCAAAGGGGCTTTCCTCGGCTTCGGCCGTTTCCGCTTCGAGTGCGGCGGCCTGGTCGTCTTCGGCGCGGATAAAAAGCGTCAGGTGGTCACGCATGATGCGCGCGGCGGCAGATACCGCCTCTTCCGGACCGATGGTGGCGTCCGTGGTCACTTCCAGGATCAGACGATCATAGTCTGTTCGCTGGCCGACACGGGCGTTTTCCACCGTATAGCGCACATTGCGGATGGGCGAGAAGGAAGAATCGATCGGGATGATGCCGATCTCGTCTTCTTCGTCCGATTCCTTATGCGCGGGAACATAGCTGCGACCGCGGGCCACATGCACTTCCAGCTGGAGCGTACCGTCTTCGGAAAGATGGGCTACTTCCTGCCCCCGATTGACGATTTCCACGCCTTCCGTTTCTTCAAAAGATTCGGCGGTGACTGCGCCGGGGCCCTGGGCATTCAAGGCCAGGTTTACCTCATTCACGTTATCATCCAGCTTAAAGCGAATCTGCTTCAAGTTCATGATAATATCGGAAATATCTTCCTTGCAGCCTTTGATACTTTCGTATTCGTGCGTGACGCCGGCCACACGAATGGCCGTAATGGCCGCGCCCTGGATGCTGCTGAGCAGAATCCGACGCAGCGAGTTGCCCACCGTCGCGCCAAAACCACGCTCAAAGGGCTCCGCAATAATCTTCGCGCTTGCTTCAGGCGCGCCGTCTCGACTGAACTGCAAGTCACGGGGCATGATAAGCGGCTTAAAGTTGAAATCCATTCAGGTAAACCTCCTCATTTGTCAAAAAAGCGATTGGAGCGCTTCTGTTACTGATTCCTGAAATAGCAAAGCCCGACCCCGCCAATCCAGCCACGGAACCAGGCAGTACCATCATACACGACGACGCTTGGGGGGACGGCAGCCGTTGTGGGGCAGTGGGGTGATGTCCTTGATCAGGGAGATGCGAATACCCAGGTTCTGCAGGGCGCGAATGGCCGATTCCCGACCACTGCCGGGGCCATTCACGTGAACCTCTGCCGTACGCAGGCCATTGTCCATGGCCTTTTTGCCGCACAGTTCGGCGGCCAACTGAGCCGCGAAGGGCGTGCTCTTACGAGAACCCTTGAAGCCGACCATTCCGGCGCTGGCGCTGGAGATGGCGTTGCCTTCCTTGTCCGTGATGGTGATGATTGTATTATTGAATGTCGCGCGAAGATGAACCACACCCTCGGGGATATTCTTTTTGGCCTTGCGCGGGCCGGCTGCTACTCGTTTCTTTGCCATAATCCTATGTCCTCAAAAAATGAAGTGGGGAAGTCCAAAGACTATCCGCGACGGGAAATACCGCCCACGCCGTGTTTTTTCCGGGTAAGCGCGTTGGTCTTGGTGCGCTGGCCGCGGCAGGGCAGCCCGCGACGATGGCGCAGGCCGCGATAGCAACCAACGTCCATCAGACGCTTGATGTTCTGAGACACCTCACGGCGCAAGTCACCTTCCACCATGAAGTTGTTCTGGATCGCGGCCGCCAGCTTCGTAGCGTCCGCTTCCGGAAGGTCCCGACAACGAATGTCCGGATCAACGCCGGTAATCTCGATAAGTTTGCGCGCACTCGTCGGGCCGATACCGTAAATATAGGTCAGGCCCACTTCGATGCGTTTGCTGTCCGGTAAATCTACTCCAGCTATACGTGCCACGTGAATTCCTCCCGTTAACCCTGGCGCTGTTTATGACGCGGGTTGTCGCATATGATTCGATTGACGCCTTTGCGGCGAATGATTTTGCACTTATTGCAGCGCTTTTTGATCGATGACTGCACTTTCATGACATCTCTCCTCTTATTTATAACGATAAGTGATCCGGCCACGAGTCAGGTCGTAAGGCGACAACTCCACCTTGACCCGGTCACCGGCCAAAACGCGAATGAAATGCATCCGCATCTTGCCCGAAATATGAGCCAGCACCAAATGACCGTTGTCCAATTCCACGCGAAACATGGCATTGGGCAGAAGTTCTACGATTTTGCCTTCAACCTCGATTACGCCTTCTTTCGCCATTTGCCTATTCCTTTGTCAGTATTTCCGGACCATCCGCTGTCAGAGCAACCGTATGCTCAAAATGTGCCGAGGGCTTCCTGTCCGCCGTGACCACGGTCCAGCCGTCTTCCAACTCCCGGGTCCCGCCGACTCCCACATTCACCATGGGTTCCAAAGCGAAGACCATACCTTCCCGAAGCCGAAGCCCCGTACCGGCCATGCCGAAGTTTTTGATGCGGGGATCTTCGTGCATTTCCCGGCCGATGGCGTGGCCCGTATATTCCTTGACCACTGAAAATCCAGCCCCTTCCGCGTGCTTCTGGATCGCGCTGGAAATATCTCCCAGACGATTGCCCTTCTGGAAGGCCGCGATGCCCTTGTCCAGACTTTCCGAAGTCACCTGAAGCAACCGCTCCAACTGATCCGAAATCTCACCAACGGCAACGGTGACGGCCGTATCGCTGTAAAAGCCATAATGAATCAGGCCCACATCAATACTGACAATGTCTCCTTCCCGAAGTTTGCGCTTGGAAGAAGGAATCCCGTGGACCACTTCTTCATTGATCGAAGCGCAGATAGTAGCAGGAAATCCGCGATAATTGAGAAAAGCAGGCTTTGCGCCAAGCTCTTCTATACCGCTCTGGGCTATCTGGTCCAACTCCTTCGTACTGATCCCAGGCGCTACCGCCTCCAGGATTTTGCGACGTACGGAAGCCAGCTCCCGCCCGGCATCCCGCATGTGTTGCAATTCATCACGGCTCTTGATCAAACCGTCAAAACGGCCTGGTTTCAACCTGATCATTCGCTCGTCACTTCCCTGTCTTCCGCTCTATGCCACTAATGAGGGCATTGCGAACATCGTCCACATTAACATTAGCGTCAACGCGAATCAAGAGGTCTTTTTCCCCGTAATAATCGAGGATGGGCATCGTCTGCTGCGCATACACTTCCAGGCGCTCCCGCAAAGTCTCCTCGTTGTCATCCTTGCGCTGCATCAACTCACTGCCGCACTTATCGCAAATGCCTTCCTTCTTCGGAGGCATAAAATGGATGTTGAAACTTCCGTCGCATTCCGGATTCGTGCAAAGACGACGTCCGCAAATGCGCTTCACCAGAGCCGAAGCCGGCACTTCCAGCACGGCAACTACATCCACTGAAAGGTCAAATTCGCCCAGGATGCTGTCCAGGGTCTTTGCCTGGTCCACATTGCGGGGGTAGCCATCGAAAAGAATGCCCTTGCCGGCTTCATTCAACTCAGCCACCTTGTCCCGAACAATACCGGCCACCAGTTCGTCGGAAACCAGCTTGCCCTGATCCATTATCTCCTTGGCCTGCTTGCCCAGCTCCGTTTCATTGCGAACGGCTTCGCGAAGCATGTCGCCCGTGGAAACATGGGCCAACTCAAAGCGCTCACACAAAGCGGCGGCCTGTGTTCCTTTACCGGAACCGGGAGGACCAAAAATGACACAAATCATAATATATTTGAACCTTTCCTCATTTTTATACAAAGGGCATGCACTTCAATGCCCGAAATCCTCATACTCAATTACCGGCGGCCACTGCTGCGACCGGGCTCACGTCCACCGCCAAGGGTGCGGTTTCCACCACCGGCTGCTCCGCCGAAAACGCCGCCGCCCGAACGGCTGCGACCGGCGCCCCGGGATCCGCCACCGGGCAGATCGCGGGAACGCATCTTGAAGCCGTCATAGTGACGCATCAGCAGTTGCGACTCGATCTGCTTCATCAGGTCCAGCAAAACACCCGCCACAATGATCAGACCCGTACCGCCAATCAGGTTGGCAAAGGCAAAGTTGACGTTGAAGGAGACGGCCAGCAGGTTCGGCAAAAGCGCCACCACCACCAGAAAAACCGAGCCCACCAGGGTGATGCGGGAAAGCACGTAGTCGATATAGTCCGACGTGTTCTTGCCGGGACGACGACCCGGAATAAAAGCGCCGACGCGCTTCAGGTTATCCGCCGTATCCACGGGGTTAAACGTAATAGCCGTGTAGAAGTAGCAGAAGAAAACCGTCAACAGCACATACAGAACATTATAAAGGTTGGCCATCTTCAGCAGATTAAAAATACCCTCTTTTTCAATTCCCAAAAGCATCTTCAGGTTATTCTGCTCCGTGGTGGGGTTAAACCAGTCCTGCACACCCGCCAGAGCACCGCCGCCTTCCGAGCCCGCAAAAATGTTCAGGATAATACCCGGAAACATCAGGATCGAAGACGAGAAAATAACCGGAATCACGCCTGCCGTATTGATCTTCAGAGGCAGAAAGTTCGAAGAGCCCTGCATCTCGCGGCGACCGACCGTACGACGCGCGTACTGAATCGGAATCTTGCGGTTGGCCTGCTGCATGATAATCACCAGCACCGTAACCCCAAGATAAAGAGCCGGCACGATAAGGAGCCAGACTTCCGCCATTCGCTCAATGCCCACGTCGCCGATACCAATGGCGATGGCGTTGCGATAACCGGCGATAATACCAATGGCAATAATCAGCGAAATACCGTTGCCAATACCATGCTCCGTAATCTTTTCACCCAGCCACATGATAAAACAGGTACCCGTGGTAATGGCAATCATCGTGGTGAAAATAAAAAGAAAGCGGTTATCAATCAGGTTCAGCTGGTTCTGGAGCATATAAACGCCCAGGCCGATGCTCTGGAAAGCCGCCAGAATCACCGTGCCATATCGCGTGTACTGGTTAATTTTTTTGCGGCCGGCTTCGCCTTCCTTGGCCAACTTTTCCAGGCGGGGCCATACCACGGTCAGCAATTGGAGGATAATCGAGGCCGTAATGTAAGGCATAATGCCCAGGGCGAAAATCGTCATCTGCTTGAAAGCACCGCCCGAAAACATGTCCACCATCGAAAAGAGAGAACGTCCGCCCCCGCCAAAGTTCTGGCTGAACTGACGCAGCGCGTCCAGGTCCACAAAGGGACAGGGCACATGCGCGCCGATACGGTAAACCATGATGAGCAGAACCGTCACAAGCACCTTGCGACGCAAATCCGCAATTTTAAAGATATTTAGGAGTGAGCCGAACATGAAAGCCTCTGGTTTTGTTTAAGTTTCGGAATTTTGCTTTCCGTTTTCTTGATAAGAGACAAGCCTGTGCATCCGCCTG
Organism: uncultured Candidatus Sumerlaeota bacterium; assembly: GCA_964462565.1. Classification (GTDB taxonomy): domain Bacteria; phylum Sumerlaeota; class Sumerlaeia; order UBA8349; family UBA8349; genus CAYWYC01. The sequence goes on from CAYWYC010000054.1 coordinate 9,134, forward strand.
TATTCGCGGAATTTCCATGGCCGCCAAAAGCAACCATGGAACATAAATGATTCCGCAGATTTTCGCAAGACATTTATGGCGAGGAGGGCAAGCCCTCCTTATTCGCCTTTCTCCTCATTTTCATCCGTTGCCGCGGCCACTTCCGCCGGGCCGGCTTCGGAAGGTTTCTTCATTATCGTTTCCTCGCAGGAGCCACCGGCCTTCTCGATCGCTTCACGAGCCGATTTCGAAAAGCCATTGGCGCAAACCGTCAGTTTCTTCTGCAGTTCGCCGTTGCCAAGAATTTTCACGGTGCGGGAATTGGGGCTGATGATGTTCATCTGGGCCAGGGCGTTAATGTCAACCACATCCCCATCGGAAAAACGATTCAGCTGGTTCAGGTTCACGATGGCCGAAACCACGTCAAAGTTGGCATGGGAAAAACCACGCTTCGGAACACGACGGGAGATAGGCGTCTGCCCGCCTTCAAAACCCATGCGCTTGGGACCGCCGGAACGAGCCTGCTGACCCTTTTCGCCACGACCCGCGCAACGTCCCCAGCCGGAGCTCTCACCGCGGCCTACGCGACGCTTGCCTTGCTTCATGCCCTTGTCGCCGGGCAGCATTTCCAGTTTCGTATCTATCATTGCGTGGACTCCTCCATCACCTTGACCAGGTGGCTGACACTATTGACCATGCCCAGAATCTGGGGGGTCGCTTCTTTTTCGAGTTCTTCTTCCATGCGGTGAAAACCCAGAGCCCGAATGGTCCGGCGATGCGGCTCTTTGGCTCCGTTAATGCTTTTCACCCATTTGATGCGTATTGTCTTTTTGCTCTCAGACATGTCATTCCGCCTCTAAAAAAATCTCACATCTTGCATTGCCCCGAAGGGCTATGGAATTTATGGCCTGAAGCCTTATTCCGTCTTCTCGCCACTTTCGCCGCTTTCGGGCTGGGGCGCTTCTTCCGGAGTGGCCCCGGCTTCCGGCGTTTGTTCCGCAGCCGGCTCTACCTGTGGCGCCGCGTCCGAAGGAGCGGCCTGCGTCATGTCACCTTCCGCGGGAGCGATGGTCTCCGGCGCGTTGGCCTGTTCCGTGGGACCCGGATCTTCCGTGGGAGGAGAGGGAGTGGCCTCGGTGGCTTCAGCCTGAATGGCTTCCGCCTGGCGTTCCGCCGTGCCCTTGACGTCTTCTTCTTCCTCGATGACCTTGCCCTTCTGGGCGGTGGCGTTCATCTGGCGCAGCTGCTTGGCGCGCTTGCGGCCAACCATCTCTTCCAGTTCCTTGCCACGCAGGCGGGCTGCTTCTTCGGCATCGCGCAGACTGCCAAGCCCCTGCATCACGGCCTTGAGAATGTTAATCACGTTGGAGCAGCCCAGGCTTTTAGTAAGCAGGTCATGCAAACCGGCCAATTCCAAAACCGCACGCACCGCGGGACCGGCAATAAGACCGGTACCTTCGCTGGCGGGACGCAAAAGAACGCGCGCCGCGCTGAACTCTCCCGTCACCATATAGGGGATGGTCCGGTTCACGATGGGGACGCGGATGAGGTTCTTCTTGGCATCCTGTACGCCTTTCGTGATGGAATCGGGCACTTCGTTGGCCTTGCCAAAACCAAGACCCACATGACCGTTTTTATCACCAACAACCACGAGAGCGCTGAAACTGAAGCGCCGACCGCCCTTGACCACCTTGGCCACACGGTTCAGCTGGATCACTTCTTCCGACAGGTCCAACTTGGAAGGATCGATGTCCAGAACTTCGGGTTGTGGTACTGCTGCATCCAACAGGCTGATAGTATCCGAATTACTCACCTTGGATTGTGCCTCCAATACTAGAAATGAAAGTGGTTTTCTTCATCGGCGGCGCGCAGGGCTTCCGCGAAAGCCTTCACCACGCCATGATAAATATAGCCGCTGCGATCAAAAACCACGCGATCTATGTTCTTTTCCTTCAGTTGCTTCGCCAATTCCTGGGCCACAGCCTTCGCGCTTTCGGAATTGTTGAAATTCTGTCCCGCATTCGCCTTTGTGTTGGTCGTGGCCGCCGCCACCGTTTCACCGGCTACGTCATTGATAGCCTGGGTGGAAATATGGCGGTTGCTGCGAAAGATACAAACCCGGGGACGATCCGCGGTGCCCTGGATTTTCGAGCGCGTCCGCAAACGCCGACGAATACGTGCCTCTCTTTTGCTTAATCTCATCTTGATCTACCTCGTCTGTTTCAGTTGCTCTTCCTGCTGCTCGCTTCATCAACTGCGATATTTTACGCGCCAGTCTTACCAACTTTGCGGCGAATGTATTCACCCTTGTACCGAACGCCCTTGCCCTTGTAGGGTTCCGGCGGACGCAAGGCGCGAATGTCGGCGGCCACCTGGCCTACCTTCGCCTTGTCATAGCCGGTCACCACCACATGGTTCGCGTCGGTCGCCTGCAGCGTAATGCCTTCCGGGGCGTCAAACTTGATGGGATGGCTGTAACCAAGATTCAACGTGATGGAATTACCGCTGCCCTCCGCACGATAACCAACGCCTTCGATTTCCAGTTCCTTGGAAAAACCGTCGGTCACGCCGATCACCATATTGCGGATCAGCCGCTGGTAAAGCCCGTGATAGGCGCGGTTCTGCTTGGAATCATCATGGCGCTGCACCGTGATTTCATCATTTTCATAATTCAGGTTCACGCGCTTGCCGGTATCCAGGTCGAGCTGGCCCTTGGGCCCCTTGATCTGGATCGCCATTTCGGGCGTCACCGTCACCTGGACGCCGCCAGGCACTTTGATGGGATTGTTACCTATTCTTGACACGACAAGATTCCTCCAAAAATAATGTATAAGCCACCGCTTCGAACCGGCTTACCAGATCGAGCAGAGCAATTCGCCCCCGACCTTCATTTTGCGGGCCTGCTTGCCCGTCATCAGTCCATGCGAAGTGGACAAAATGGTAATGCCCAGGCCACCCTGGATCAACGGGATGCTGTCCGCGCCCACATAGCGGCGCAGGCTCGGCTTACTCACGCGTTGCAGACCGTTGATGACCTTTTCCTGGTTCGGCCCGTATTTCAGAAAAATGCGAATTTCGCTCTGGCCTTCCAGCGGGCTGCTCTTGTCCTGGCGCGGCGCCTTGCCGCGTTTGCCGCCCTTTTTGTTCAGGCGCACCACCTTGTAATGTTTGATAAAACCTTCTTCCCGCAAAATCTTGGCAATGCCCACCTTCATGCGGGAGGCAGGTACCGAGACTTCTTCCTTGTCAACGCGGTTCGCGTTGCGGATTCGGGTAAGCATATCAGAAATGGGATCGGAAACCGACATATCAGACTTCTCTCCTATGCGTGGCAGCTGGTCCTGGGGGTTCCGGCAAAAACCGGCCTACCAGGACGACTTGGTTACTCCTGGGATCAGGCCATTGCTGGCCATGTTACGAAAACAAATACGACACATATCGAATTGCCGCATGTATGCGCGCGGACGTCCACAAATGGCGCAACGATTGACGCGCCGCGTGGAAAACTTTGGTGTTTTGCGCATCTTGACTTTATGACAGAGTCTGGACACGTTTTATCTCCTTATTGGTCTCAGGCCGATTTGGTTTTGCGAAAGGGCATGCCGAAAAGCGTAAGCAATTCACGGCATTCCGCATCGGTCTCGGCGGTGGTCACGGTCGTAATATTCATCCCCTGCGACGTGGTCACCTTGCTGTAATCTATTTCACTGAAAATCGTCTGCTCGCGAACGCCCATGTTATGGTTGCCGCGTCCGTCGAAGCCATTCACCGGCAGGCCGCGAAAGTCGCGGATACGCGGAATGGCCGCATTGATCAGACGATCCAGAAAATCGTACATCCTCCAGCCGCGAAGCGTCACCGAGCAGCCCACCGGCATGCCCTGACGCACCTTGAACTGGGCCACGGAAACGCGCGCCCGGTTCATGCGCGGCTTCTGACCCGTAATCTGGGCCAATTCTTCAATGGCCGTGTCGAGCAGTTTCACATCCTGCACCGCGTCGCCCACGCCCATATTGACGATAATCTTTTCGATCTTGGGCACCTGCATGGGGCTCTTGTAGCCAAACTTCTCCTGCATGGCCGGACGAATCTCTTCGCGATAGCGAGCCTGCAGCTGCGGGACATAATTCTTGGGCACTTCAGCGGCTACCTTGGGGGCTTCTTTTTTCTTCTTGCCGCCCTGGTCGTCACCCTTGCCCTTTTTCTTTTCTTGCTTGTTCTTCGCCATTTCTACCTGCTCCTGTATTCACAAAAATCAGACTACGTTTCCGCTCTTGACATGGACGCGAACCTTTTTGCCATCGCGTACTTCCGTGCGAAAGCGTCCCGGTTCCTTGGTCTTGGGATCCACCAGCAAAAGGCGGCTCAGCGGAATCGGCGCCTCGCGGGAAACAATACCACCCGGATCCTGCTGACTGCGCTGGCGCTGATGCTTGCGCACAATGTTCACGCCCTCGACAAGCGCCTTGTCTTCCTTGGGCATCACCTGCAAAACCCGACCCGTCATACCGCGATCGCGGCCGGACTTCACATAAACGGTGTCGTTTTTCTTGATATTCAAAGCCATTCTCGAATCTCCTATAAAAGCAGCCTCTTACATAACCTCGGGGGCCAGGGATACAATCTTCATGAATTTCTTGGCGCGCAATTCACGTCCAACGGCGCCGAAAATACGCGTACCAATGGGTTCCATCTGATTGTTGATCAGCACGGCCGCGTTCTCGTCAAAACGAATGTACGAACCGTCTTCACGTCCCACTTCACGCGCCGTACGTACGATCACCGCCTTCACAACCGTCCCCTTCTTCACGTTGGAATCGGGAGCCGCTTCGCGCACCGAGCAAACAATGATGTCGCCAATGCTGGCATAGCGGCGGCGGGTACCACCCAGAATCTTGAAACAACGCAGCTTGCGTGCTCCACTGTTGTCCGCAACTGCCAGATTCGTATATTCCTGAATCATCTTCCCTGTCTTCCTTTCACATGCGTCGTCCGGGAAAAAAGCCGGACTCATGGACGATGGATATTCTTCGCTTACTTGGCGCGATCGATGATCTCAGCCAGTTTCCAGCGCTTCATTTTGCTCAAGGGCCGGCATTCTTCAATGCGCACCTTGTCCCCCACATTGCAGGTGTTCTCCGCGTCGTGGGCATAATATTTCTTGTGCCGACGCACATACTTTTTCACCAGGGGGTGCTTGATCAGACGCTCCACGTTCACGATGATCGTCCGGTCCATCTTATTGCTGACCACCATACCCGTGCGGGTCTTGCGATGGCCTGGCTGATTATTCATATCATTTGACATGCACGCTACTCCGTCACTTTAGAATATCCGGCCGCTTCAGGCCGATTTTTGTTTCTCCGCCAGCACCGTGAGCAGTCTGGCGAGTTCTTTTTTCTCTTCTTTAATGCGCGAAACGTTCTCGAGTTCCTTCGTCGTGGCGCGCGTGCGCAGATTGAACAGGCTCTTGCGCAGGTCACCTTCCCGGGCCGTAAGTTCATCGACGTTCATATCGCGGTATTCAGATGCCTTCATCGTTATTTGCCTCTCATTCTCTTAAACGAACTACAGAAGATTCCGTTTCACAAACTTCGACTTGATGCTCAGTTTGTGGCGGGCCTTCTCAAAGGCCTCGGCCGCTATATTTTCTTCCACACCGGCCAACTCAAACATGATACGACCGGGCTTGACCACGGCCACCCATTTTTCGGGCGAACCCTTGCCCTTACCCATTCGGGTTTCGGCGGGCTTCACGGTCAGCGGCTTGTCGGGAAAAATGTTGATCCACAGTTTGCCCGAACGGCGGCAGGTACGGTTGATGCAAATACGCGCCGCCTCAATCTGCCGGTTGGACACCCATCCCACTTCCAAGGCCTTCAGGCCGAATTCGCCGAAACTGAGCGTGCTACCGCGATAGGCTTTGCCGCGGCGCTTGCCTTTTTGCATTTTGCGATGTTTGACACGTTTGGGCATTAACATGATGCGTATTACCTCTTGGCGGCGCCTCTGCGCCGAATCTTGAATTCCTGAAACTGATTATTTGTTGTTCGAGTTCGACGTAAAGGCGATATCATTCACCTTTTTGTGCTTGTCGAAAATCTCTTCCTTGAAAATCCAGACCTTCACGCCGATCATTCCGTACTTGGTCACCGAACCGGTGTAACCGTAATCGATATTGGCGCGCAAAGTGTGCAGGGGCACGCGACCCTTGCGGTACCACTCGGAGCGGGCCATTTCGGAACCGGCCAGACGTCCCTTGCAGGAAATCCGGATACCCTGGGCGCCGGCGTCCATGGTCGCCTGGATGGTCTTCTTCATGGCGCGACGAAAGGAGATGCGGCGGGCCAGCTGACCGGCAATGTTCTCCGCCACCAGTTGGGCGCTCAGCTCGGCCTTCTTCACCTCGCTGACCAAGAGTTTGACCTGCTTCCCCGTCACTTCGCTCAGGGCCTTTTCCGTCTCGATAATCACCGAACCCTTCGGGCCGATGATAATACCCGGACGAGCCGTGTGCACCGTGACCTTCACCCGGTTGGCGGCGCGTTCGATACCGATGCGCTCGATGCCGGCATGCTCGAATTTCTTCTTCAGGTATTTGCGGATATGCGCGTCTTCATGCAAATACTTGGCATAGTTCGCCTTGGTGGCGTACCACCGGGACTCCCAGTCACGAATGACTCCGACACGAAATCCGATTGGGTTGATTTTCTGGCCCACAGACCTTCTCCTTTCACGGCGCGGGGCGCTGCCCCGGCTCGCATTGCTTATCCTTAGTCTACGTCCGCCACAAGCTTCAGCGAAATATGACAGAAACGTTTGCGAATCCGACCGGCCCGACCACGGGCGCGGGGCTGGAAACGGTACATAATCGGTCCTTCGTTCACCTGGATCTCACCAACGAGCAGATCGTCCGTATTGGGAAACTCCGACTGATCCACATTGGATACGGCGCTCTTGAGCAGGTTGGTGACGATCGGCACAGCCGAAGGCCGGTGCGTAAACTGCAGGGCATACATCGCCTCATCGACACGTTTGCCGCGAATCAGATCGGCAACCAGACGCGCCTTGCGGGCAGACACGCGCTGAAAACGCGCGCTGGCTCGGGCGACTACCATGTCCTCGTCTATCATTGGCATAATCCGTTCTCCCTCATCTTCTTGTACTGCTTATCAATCCGGGATAGCGCTCCCGCTTGTTATTTCTTCACAGCCTTTTTGGCCTGCTTGCCGCCATGACCGCGAAACGTGCGCGTCGGGGCAAACTCACCCAACTTGTGGCCCACCATGTTTTCGTTGATAAACACCGGAACAAACACTCTGCCGTTGTGGATCGAAATCGTCAGACCCACCATGTCCGGTGAGATCATCGAAGAACGCGACCAGGTCTTGATGACGGCCTTGTCGCCGGAATTGTTCACCTTGCGGATCTTCTCTTCCAGCTTCGGATGAATATAGGGACCTTTTTTCAAACTTCTCGGCATGTCCGTCTCCTTATTTTTTCTTTCTGCGCGTTACGATCAGGCGCGTGGATGCTTTCTTTTGACGACGGGTGATCAGACCCTTGGTCGGCTTGCCCCAGGGGGTGCACGGGTTACGTCCACCACTGGTCCGGCCTTCACCACCACCCATGGGGTGATCAACCGGGTTCATGGCCACACCACGCACCGTCGGACGAACGCCCATCCAGCGCTTGCGGCCGGCCTTGCCCAAATTCACATTCGCATGTTCCGAATTACCAACCACGCCAATCGTGGCGCGGCAATCCTGATGCACGCGACGCACTTCACTGGAAGGCATGCGCAGATGGACATAATCGCCATCCTTGGCCAGGATCTGGGCCGACGAACCGGCACTCTTGGCCACGCGGGCGCCTTCCTTGGGACGCAATTCGATGCAGTGCACCGTGGTACCCAGGGGAATCCGCGCCAGGGGCAAAGCGTTGCCCAGCTGGACATCGGCCTCGGGACCGTTTTCAATCTTGTCACCCACCTTCAGGCCTTCCGCGGCGATAATGTAACGCTTTTCACCGTCCGCGTAATGCACCAGGGCAATGTTGGCCGTGCGGTTGGGGTCGTATTCAATATGGGCAATCTTGCCCGGAACACCGTCTTTGTTGCGGCGAAAATCAATCACACGATAGCGCCGCTTATGGCCCGGCCCTTTGTGACGGCACGTAATGCGGCCGGTATTGTTGCGACCACCGGTGTCACTGTTTTTGGCCAAAAGGCTCTTCTCGGGCTTGCGCCGGGTCAGTTCCTCAAAACCAAGGGACGTGGCCGTACGGCGACTCGGAGTCGTTGGTTTGTATGTTTTGATAGACATCGTTCAATCCATTTCCAGAAGCGGTTTCAAGCATCGGGCTGCCAGGGCCGCGAATCATACTTTCTTTAGAACAGGTCGATGGTCTGGCCTTGTTCGAGCGTGACAAAGGCCTTCTTTCGATCCGGAGTTTTGCCGCGCGTGCGACGCAGGCTCTTCACCTTACCGCGCTGGCGCAAAGTATTGACGTTTTTCACCCGCACATTAAAGGCTTCTTCCACGGCGCGGGCAATATCGATCTTGTTCGCCTTCATATCCACCAGGAAGGTGTACTGGGGTTCATCCAGGGAACTCCGGTCCATGCTGTCTTCCGTGATGAGGGGGCGTATCAGGACAGTATAAGGGCTTTTCATGCGTACGTCTCCTCGATGCGCTTGATGGCCGCCGACGTGGCAATCAGCACGTCATGAGTCGTCAAGTCATAGGTATTCAGGTTGGCGCAATTAATCACGTCCACATAGGGCAGATTCCGCGCGCTCAGGGCCAGGTTCAGGTTCGTCTCATCCGTCAGGATCAGGATGCGCCCCTCGCCCGTGTACAGTTTATCCAAAATCTCCGCCAGTTTCTTCGTCTTCGGCTCATCAAAATCAAAAGACTCAACCACGATAAAGGTTTCATCTTTCACAAAGGCCGAAAGGCAGGAAAGAATGGCCGAACGGGTAACCTTGCGATTTATGCGACCGCCGTACTTGCGCGGGGTCGGGCCGAAAACGATACCGCCACCACGCCAGATCGGAGACTTCTTGGTACCGGCTCGAGCGCGACCAGTGCCTTTCTGCCTCCAGGGTTTGGCCGTCGATCCCGCCACTTTGCCGCGGCTTTTCGTGCTGGCCGTGCCCTGACGGGCGCGCGCCATCTGGTTCTGCACCGCCGTGCGGACGCAATTCGCGTTGATCTCGGCTTCAAAGACGGCCTGGGCCAAATCCATTTTGCGAACTTCGCCGCCGTCTGTATTTCGAACAGCTACCGTTGCCATGCTTGTCACTCCTGTTATTTCGAGCCCTTCTTGGCTTTCTTGCATTTCCGAATAATCACGTAACCGTTGCGGCTGCCCGGAATGCTGCCCTTGATGATGAGCAGGTTCTTTTCCGGCTCCGTGCCGATTACCGTCAGATTCTGAACCGTGACCTTTTCATTACCATACTGGCCCGGGTTCACCTTGCCTTTATAGACGCGAGACGGGTCCGAAGACTGTCCGCTGGAACCGGGACGGCGGTGATAATGGGAGCCGTGGCTCGAAGGCCCGCGACCCGTGTTATATCTCCGTACCGTACCGCTGAATCCGCGGCCCTTGGAAATTCCGCTGATGTCCACCTGTTCGCCGGCTTCGAAGAGCTCGACATTAAGCGTCTGGCCCACTTCGTAACCATTGGTGTCATCCAGCCTGATTTCCCGGATAAAAGCCATCGGGTCGGTTCCGGCTTTTTTGAAATGCCCGAGCATCGGCTTCGCGACATTTTTCTCCTTGCACTTGCCGAATCCGATCTGAATGGCGCTGTAGCCATCCTTTTCCGGTATGCGCTTTTGGAGGATAGGGCACGGTCCCGCTTCAACGACGGTCACCGGAATGGCGGCGCCATTCTCGTCGAATACCTGAGACATCCCTAGCTTTCTCCCTAGCAATCCTATCGCCATGACTATCTATTCCTCCACGTGGCTGGCCCTTTTATGGCCGGCGGCGGCTTTTGCGCTCTGCCGGTTCTGATTGATATTGCGCCCCTGGGGGCAAATTTGTGCGGCGGTAAAACCGAGGAGAAGAGCCAGCCCTTCCCTCAGCTCGCACACGCGGTCAAGTCAACTTGATTTCCACGTGTACGCCAGCCGGCAAATCCAATCCCGTCAATGCATCAAGCGTCTTCTGGGATGGATCTACAATATCAACAAGACGTTTATGCTGGCGCATCTCAAACTGCTCGCGCGATTTCTTGTCGATATTCGGCGCACGCAAAACCGTGTACTTCGTGGTATGCGTGGGCAGCGGAATGGGGCCGGCTACGCTGGCTCCCGTTCGCTTGGCGGTATCGACGATTTCGCCCACCGAGTGGTCGAGAAGGCGATGGTCAAACGCCTTGAGACTGATCCGTATTTTCTGGCCTGCCATGTTCGTTCGGTCTCTCCTTCAAGCAAATGCGGGCAGGGTCGCAAGGACCTTGCCCGCTTTGTGTATGTGCCGTCTGTTATTCAATGATTTCGCTCACCACACCAGCGCCTACGGTACGGCCGCCTTCGCGAATAGCGAAGCGCAGCTCTTTTTCCATGGCGATCGGGGTGATCAGGGTGGCGTTAATTTCGATATTGTCACCAGGCATGACCATTTCCACGCCTTCGGGCAGTTCGATTTCGCCGGTCACGTCCGTTGTCCGGAAGTAGAACTGGGGACGATAGCCCTTGAAGAAGGGTT
>CAYWYC010000055.1:0-19227 GCA_964462565.1 uncultured Candidatus Sumerlaeota bacterium
GGTTTTAACCCGTGGAATAGCGCGGCAAAATATGGTACAAGCCTGAACAGGGTTGTTCTTTTGCCACTTGGAAACTTGCTGGTAAAACAGGGAAACCCCTCCGGGGTTATCATGTTGTTTGGTGTTTCAGTACCACCGGGTTAAAACCCGGGGCTATTATTGGGTAACGCCTTCGGCGTTGTGTTGAAATCCCCAAAAAGCCAGGAAGGGCCAAAAAGATTTCATTGAATTTGGTGCAGGAAACCTTTATATAGCATATAAGGAACGGGGGCTTGCTTATTTCCTGCCTGACAGGAAAGGGGACTCTTTTTACCTTGAATTATAAATCAGCAAATTTCTTAACAGGGATGGACCAATGTCGAATAATGGCGGCCAGGAAGGTAAGGGCTTGGAAGCCCCGATCAGCATGGAGCGACTGCATACGATGTCGGCAGGCAAGCCGGCATTTCTCAAGCGATTGGTTTTAATCTTTGAAACCGATACCACCAAGCGGCTTCAGAAAATACAGGACGCGCTAGGCCAGGAGGGTTTTTCGAAGATTTCCGATGAAGCCCATACCCTGAAAGGGGCCTTTGCCAACATGGGGGCGTCTCCCCTGAACAAGGTGGCCCTGAACATGGAAAAAGCCGCCAAAGCGGGAGACCGAAAGATAATTGAGGATTCCCTGGGGGAAATGAAGCAGGAATTTGCAAAGGCGTTGGATTATTTAAAGCAGAATATTCCAACTTGAGGCCTGACCGGGGATACCGCCTTTTCCTGACATCCGGGTCGAATTTGAGATATTCATGATTTACGAAATCATTACGGCTGTCGTGATTTTAGCGCTTTTTGTGGTGATATGGCATTACCACCTTAAAGTCCGGGCCTATCAAAATGTCCACGAGGAAATCCGCAACCAGCGCGAAGCAGCGGTGGACCTGCTCAACCGCATCGGCCTGAGCATCAATACGTCCCTCGACCTGGACGGGGCGCTGGGCACAATCGCCGAATACATTGTCGAAACCACCAAGGCTGAATCAGGAGCCATTTATCTGCTCGATTCGGAAGGGCGTAACCTGCATGCCCGCGCCGTGGTGGGCCTTTTCCCCCCCATGCACCAGACCAGCGATTATGTGCTGACCAAGCAGAAGTATCTTTCCGAAAAAATCCGCAAAGATACCATCGAAATCGGCGAAGGCATTATCGGCTTTGTGGCCAGCACCGGCGAGTCTGTTCTGATTACCGATGCCCTGTCCGATCCCCGAGTTCCCAAGACAGCAACGGATTTCTTGCAGATAAATTCCATGCTGGTGGCTCCTTTGCGCATTCGGCAAAAGGTCATCGGCGTTTTTGCAGTGGTGAACAAAAAGGGCAATATCCCCTTTGGCGATGCCGATCTGCGCCTGGTCAACCAGTTGGCCGTCCAGGCGGCGCTTACGGTGGATATCGTGCGTCTTTATGAGCACCAGGCTGCCCAGCGCCGCATCGAGCAGGAACTCCAGGTGGCCACGGAATTCCAGCAAATGCTGCTGCCCCAGGAACTGCCTGAAGTGAAGCACATGGACATTGCCGCCTTCAGCCAGCCCGCGCTCGAAGTAGGCGGCGACTTTTACGATCTTTTCTGGATCGAGGAAGGCAAGCGATTCGGCGTGGCTATTGTGGACGTATCGGGCAAGAGCATTCCCGGCGCCATTGTCATGGCCATGCTGCGTAGCGCCCTGAAGGTTGAGGCCGCTTCCTGCGATTCTCCGCGCGAAGTGCTGCGCCGCGTGAACCGCCATATCGTCCGCGACACCAAGGAAAACGTCTTCGTCACCGTCAGCTACGGCATTATCGACCTGGAAAAGAAAACCTTGCGCTTTGCCCGCGCCGGGCACGAGCCATTAATCGTGCTGAATCCCGATCAGCGGAACCCCCGCGTCTGCATGCCCGAAGGCATCGCCCTGGGCCTCGTGCGCGATGAAATGTTTGATGTGTTGGAAGAATGCGAAATCCAACTCCACCCCAATGACACCCTCGTGCTCTATACCGACGGATGCATCGAGGCCAACAACAGCAAAGACGAACAATTCGGCCAGGACGAGTTTATCCTGAATCTGCAAAAGCGCCTCGACCAGTCCGCCCAAAGGCAAATCGAAGGGATTCTGAAAGATATCCAGGATTTCACGGAAGGCATTCCGCAGCAGGACGATATTACACTGGTCATTGTTCGCATGATCTGATAAAACAATGAAGAGTACAAGAGGATGGAATTAATGACACCCCAGAGCGACAAACCTTTTGGACTGAAAATCCAGGCCTATGACCACCTTGAAGAAGTCGGCCTGATCGAATTGTCCGGATATCTGGACGCTCAGACGGTCATCGACTTCAATGAACAGACCATGGGGCCCAAGCGTCCGGGCTATCGTTTTTATATTATCGACCTGCGCAATCTGGAATACATCTCCTCTGCCGGGATCGCCTCCCTGGTCAAAATCCGCCAGGAAAACCAGAACCGCGACGGGGATGTCATCTTTCTCAGGCCGGAAGAAAAGGTTTATAAGGCTTTGGACCTGGTGGGCCTGTCCGAGATTTTTCGCTTTGCCCAGACTCCCCCGGAGGCCTACGATATGCTCGTCCAGAGCTATCCCGAATCGCTGCCCCCTGCATAATCGTATCGACAGGCCCGGTAATACATCTATATACGATAAAAAATGCCCTAGCAATATTTCGCCTTGACAATAAGCCTGCAATCTTAGATAGTAAAATAAGGGCACAATGGAAACGGTGATGTCCATTCTCTATTCTGTGGGGGAAAGGAATGAAAATGCGCGCAAAGTATATGAACCTTTTGATGATTTTGCTGCTGTCTCTGATGGTGGCTATGGTTATGACGGCCTGCACCGGTGAAGGCGCGAGCGGGAAGAATGACGGCTCGACCGATCTTGTCGATGAAGATGATGATGGGATTATAGACGATGCGGACGAGGATGGCAATTTGCCCGACGGCATGGCATTTCTTATTTTCCAAAACCATTGGGAAAACGGTGGCTGGGTTTATCTGGAAGAAGCGATCACGGGTATTCCGTTTTATAATGGTCAAGATGGAGAGGAAGGAATCCAGGTTGCCGGTAATGGTGGCATAGCCACAAGCCATATTAATATGCATACAGACAGAGTGCGGGTAATCGTTCGCTTTTCGCAAAACCGCCATGAGCCGCCCTTCTATTTTGTTCAGGAAGCTATTCTCGTTGAAAACTATACCCATACGATCAGCTATAATGGCCCCAATTAAGATGGAATTAAATTCCCGGATGCCTTTGGCATACCGGAATCAAAAAATAGAAAAAGAAAAACCCTTCCGAAAAAATCCGGAAGGGTTTTTCTTTTGGTATTCGGATATTGATCTGGAATCTTTTGAGCAGGGCGCTGAAAAGATTGCTCATTCCATGGCGCGGCCGGTCATGGGCACAAAGCGCACGGCGATGCCATCGGATTCGCGAAAGCCGTCGCTTGTCTTTTCCACTACTTTCAGCTTTTGCTCATAGGCCGCGCCCACGGGCATCACCAGCCGACCGCCGGGAGCAAGCTGGTCCAGCAGGGGTTGCGGAATACGGGCGGGGGCGGCAGTGCCGATGATGCCGTCAAAGGGGGCCTCTTCCGGCCAACCCTGAAAAGCATCGCCCACGCGCAAATGAAAATTATCGTAGCCCAGTTCCGCCAGGGCTTTCCCCGCTTTTTCCGATAGCGATTCCACGATCTCAATCGAAAAAACTTCCGCCGCCAACTCGCAGAGCACCGCCGTCTGGTAGCCGCAGCCCGTGCCAATTTCCAAAACCCGCGCACCCGGGCCCAGCTGCAGCATTTCCGTCATCAGCGCCACAATATAGGGCTGGGAAATAGTCTGATCATGTCCGATGGGCAGGGGACGATCCTCGTAGGCGGAGGCCTGTAAATCTTCCGGAACAAAACGGTGCCGCTCCACCATTTTCATCGCCTTGAGTACTCGCGAATCGCGCACGCCTCTCGCGGCAATCTGCTTTTTGACCATGTCCTTTCTTTGGGATGTGTAATTACTCATAATATCCTCGCTTGTGTTTGGTTTTTTGGAGCCAGAACCTGGGAGGCCCGGGGAGATATTAAATCCCCAGCGAACGTCGCAACTTCAGGTAGCCTTCGGGACCGGTCGTGCCGAATCGATATTCTTCCGGCTCGATTTTATCGCGATCTATTTCATGGAGGGCCGGCGTAAAGATGTCCCAGGCGGCTTCGAGTTCATCAGAGCGAATGAAAAGGCTCTTGTCGCCCCGAATCACGTCCAGCAGTAAGGACTCATAGGCTTCGGGCAGCACCTCGTTAAAGGTCGAGGCATAGCTCAGGTTCAGGTCCGTCGCCGCGATACGCATTTGCTGGCCGGGAACCTTGTTATTGATGCGCAGCCAGATGGCCTCGTCGGGCTGGACGCGGATCACCAGTTCGTTCCGTTCCAGGTCCACGTCCTCGGGATAGATATTTTTAATATCCGACCGGAAACGAATATGGATCTCCGTCTTCTTTTTATCGAGTCCCTTTCCGGCGGAAATCAAAAAGGGCACATCCTTCCAGCGCTCGCTATCCACCTTGAGGACCGTGGCGGCGAAGGTGGGGGTTCGTGTATCGCCGGGAATATCCTCAACTTCGCGATAGGCCTTTTCGTTTTTTTCGTCGCAGGCCCCGTATTGCCCCAGTACAAAATCGTCCGCGTGCAAAATCTTGATCTGCCGCACAAGCCGCACCTTTTCGTCGCGGATTTCCTTGGCCTCGAATTTACCGGGACGTTCCATACAGAGCAGCGCCATCACCTGGAGCAGGTGGTTCTGGATCACATCGCGGATGATGCCATAGGAGTCGAAATAACCGACGCGGCCCTGCACGCCAAAATCTTCCCGGAAGGCAATTTCCACGCTTTCAATCTGATCGCTGTTCCACAGCGGCTCAAAAATGCTGTTGGCAAAACGCAGCGCCAGCATGTTCTGGATCAGTTCCTTGCCCAGGTAATGGTCGATGCGGTAAGTCTGGCTTTCGGAAAAAACCTGGCCCATTTGCTCGACCAATTCGTCGGAAGATTCGCGATCATGACCAAAGGGCTTCTCGATAACCACGCGCGACCAGCCTTCTTCCAACTCGCCGCAATTCACCAGCCCCGCCGCGCCGATGGTTTGCGCCACCTTCATAAAGAGAAAAGGCGGTATGGCCATATAAAACATGCGGTTGGCCGGAATGCTCGCGCTCTTTCCGCTGCCGCCGTTTTCGTGCTCTTTCATGCATTGATAAAGCGCCAGAAAACTTTCAGTGGAATCGTAGTTGCCGGGTTGATAATGGCATCGGCTCAGAAAGTCATGCATCTTTTCTTCGCACGATTGCTCCGGCACATAGCGGCAGGTCAGGTTCTGCATAAGGTGCTCGCGAAATTCCTCATCCGTATATTCCGTCCGCGAAAGCCCGTAAAAATGGACATTTTCGGGCAGGAGATCCTGGCTATGTAAAGAAAACAGCGCGGGGAAAATTTTCTTCTTCGCCAGATCGCCCGATCCTCCGATCACGACGATGGAAAGAGGCATTTTCTGGAGTTCTTCGCGTTCATGCTTGTTCATGGTCATCGCTTTCTATTACCGGTCTTTAGGTATCAGCATGACATAAGTCGGCAGCGCTTGCACCCCAAAATAATCAAGCACTTCCTTCGTGGCGGGATCGTTAAAATCTTCCGCCTGGAATTTCAACTTCACAAAATCATCCAGCTCGGCCCGCACGTCCAGATCCTTGAAGGTCGTTTTGTCCATGACGAGGCAGTTCTTGCACCAGGTGGCCCAGAAGTCAATGAATACGGGCTTGTCTTCATCGAGTCCCTTGCGCAGGGCCTGGGACAGTGAGGCGATCCAGCCGCCTTCCTCGAGTTCTTCACTCTGGGCGCGGGCGATCATGCGGGCCTCTTCGTCGCTCGAACGCTGCTGCAAGAGGCTGATTCCGATTCGTCCGTAATAGATGGCCATGGCGATAATGAAAATGCCGAAAGCATACTTGACCCAGGTCATCCACTTGCCCGGCTTGGGCAGGAAGCCGATTCCCGCACCGGCAAAGGGCCAGGGCAGCGCCATGCCGATTCCCAGCAGAAAAGGAAAGATCAGCCCGGCGTAATTTCCAGCGGCGTACATGTTGCTCGCCAGCAGCAGCACCGCCAGCACCACAGGAGCCACGCAGGCTCCAGCGAGCAGCGCCGCCACGCTTCCCATAAAAAAGGCCAGCGCTGCACTGCCTTTGCGCTTCTCCCTTGTACCTGCCCGGGATTTGCGAAAGCGCGTCAGGTCGATGGTATAAACATCGAACATCGCCAGCGCCAGCATCACAAAGAGAAAGGCGATCGCCAGGTTGAACCAGGGGCTCGAGTTCAGCGTGCCGAACTTGCCGCCCGCCAACACCACCAGCCCCAAAATGCCATAGGATATCGCCATGCCCAGGCCATAAGCGCCACCCAGCCAGAAGCCGCGCGCCTTGCTTTCCGATTGCGCTCCGGCCCCGATAATTGCCAGGTTGATCGGAATCAGCGGCAAGACGCAGGGCGTCAGGTTCAGCAGAAAACCACCCAGCAGGATCAGGAGGATTTGAAAGACAATACCGGCCTCGCCCAACATGCCCGCTATGCCCGGATCGCGTCCCGCCTGCCCGCTGCGCGCCGCCTGGAGAATCTCGACCATTGGCTCCGGCTTGATGATTCCGCTCTTCACATCCACAATCTCATAGCGGTCGGCCAGGCCTTTCCAGTTTTGTGGAGCAGGCCGCAGATCTTCCGGTTCCGCCGCCTCGCCGGGCAAGGCATCGGTTCGGGCGGCATCGTCCGCCGTCAGGCTTTTGCCCGCCGCCACCATAAAGGTCTTGCTGGTGGGGGGAAAACAAATCTGATCGGTACAGCCCTGCCAGGCAACGGTCACGGGCACTTCGCTGAGTTGGCCCCGCACTTGATAGGAAAAGGCAACGTCCTTATCAAATACGCCCACTTCTTTTCCCTCGAAGGGATCCATCTTCATTTTGGCTTCGGGAATTTGATCGGGCGTCAGTTGCACGCCATCGCCGCCGGTGATTTTTAACTGGTCGGCATAGAGAAAATGATTTTCGGGAATCGTGAAGTGAACCTGGAGTTGGCGCGTGGAACCGTCGCCTTCTTGCATCTCGACCCGGACCTTGAAAGGATCGCCCATGGGCAGGCCCAGGCCGCCAAAGAGATCATCCTGCGCCGCGGCCGGAAAAGCCAGGACGGCTATCAGACACAGGGACAAGAGCATCCATCTATTTGAAAATCGCATCGTCTTCCCTCCATAGAACAAGCTGTCGATCCCGCGAATAACGCGACCGACCCCGGAGAAATACGATTGCCTTCAGGCGAAAATGCCGAAATCAGCTGACCGGCGAAAATTCATCCTTGCCAACGCCGCATTCGGGACAGACCCAGTCGTCGGGAAGGTCTTCAAAGGCCGTGCCGGGTTCGATATCCTGAGTGGAATCGCCTTCCGCCGGATCATAAATATAATCACAAACGTCGCATACGTATTTCTGCATTTCAAACTCCCCCTTCAACCTATATAGACTTTACCCAAAAATCGCACTCGCAATCGAAAACAGTCGCTTATGCTTCCGCCGCCTTTTTCGCCATTTCCGCCAACTGGCGACCGGCATCAAAGCACTCCTGCAAAACAGCCGCATCGGGGCGGTACTGACATTCCAGCGCCTCCCGCGTGATATCCATCTTCATGTTTTCCATGTAGCCCTGCACCGCCTTGGGACCACCCTTGGACCAGCCGTAGGAGCCGAAGGCGAATCCCGCCTTGCTCTGCGGACTCAGGCCCTGCAGGTAGGTCATGGCCGCCGCCATCTCAGGCATCATCGTCTTGTTCAGGGTCGGCGAACCGAATGCAAAGCAGGCTGCGTCAATCGATTCCGTGGCCAGCGTGGTCAGGTCGCTGCCGCGCACATAAAAAAGCTTCGCCTCCACGCCGGGGATCGACGCGCCGTCGTTAATGGCATGGGCCATCTGCGCCGTCGATTCCCACATGGAATCATAAACCACGAGCACCTTGGCCGCGGACTTGCAGACCATCCAGTCCTGATAGAGGCCCAGAATATTGTCCACATACTTCCGCCAGATAATACCATGGCTGGGGGCGAGTATGTTGATGTCCAGTTTCGACGCCTTTTCCAGCGTTTTCTTGACCGGTGTGCCATAGGGCATGACAATGTTGGCGTAGTATTTTTTCGATTCGTACATAACGATATCGAGGGGCACGGGCACTTCGTCGTCAAAGCGATGGGTCGTCGCCAGGTGCTGCCCGAAGGCGTCCATGGAAAAGAGAATCTTGTCCTCCACCACATAGGTCGCCATCGATTCCGGCCAGTGCACCATCGGTGTCTCCACAAAACTCAGCGTCCGCTTCCCCAGCGAAAGCGTATCGCCTTCCTTGACAATTTCGAATTTCCATTCGCTCGTGTCGTAATGCTGGGCCAGGGCCGCCTGGCATTTTTTGTCGCAGACCACCGTCACGTTTGGCAAGGCCTGAATAACTGCCGGCATGGCTCCCGTGTGGTCCGGCTCCGCGTGATTGCAGACCAGATAATCCACCTGGTCCAGTTCGGTCAGATGAGCGATGTTTTCGATCAGATATTCGGCATAGGGAGCCTTGACGGTATCGATCAGCGCCGTTTTTTCGTCCCGCACCAGGTAGGCGTTGTATGTCGAGCCACGGTCGGTTACGTATCCATGAAAGTCGCGGACCGTCCAGTCCACATAGCCGACCCAGTCGATATTTTCGGCCAGTTGGGTTTTCATCGCTTTCGTCACTTTTGCTGCTCCTGTTTCTATCCAATTTCAAGCCGCTCGTGGAGAAAACCAATCTTCCCACGCTAAAGCCTTCAGCCGATACAACGATACCCAATCGGCCCGGCTTAATCAAGCAACTTCGCCAAGTTGTCGGCCCCGGTCACGGGTTCCTTGCAGGCAAAGTTCCGGCAGAGCCAGGCCGTCGGGCGATTGTGAACCGGAACCCGATCCTGGAGCAGGGGAATGCGATTGCGCGCCACGGCCGCCTTGGGGCTTCCGGGGTCCAGCGCCGCCAGCACTTTGTTGGGGTGAAATTCAACGCGCGCCAGATCAAGCATCTCCCGGGCTGATTCCACCGAAAGATCGCCCACGATGGCCAGCTCAAAGGGCTTGTTCTGCTGATAATCCCAGGCCGCCAGAATCATGGACATGTGCGCCATGGGGGATGCCTTGAGCGACGCGCCATTGTATGCCAGCGCCGATTCCGCCGGCTTGCGCCAGTCATCCTTGCCCGTAAGCAGCGACAGCCGCAGCAATGCCTCCACCGCCGCCGCGTTGCCCGAGGGAACAGGACCGTCATAAAAGGGCCGGGTCCGCATGATCAGGTCCTGGTGGGAATCGGGATTGGTGAAGTAGAAGGCCCCGCTTTCATTGTCATAAAAATCGGCGATCATGATCTCGGCCAGTTCCTCTGCCGCACCGATCCAGCCGGGATCAAAGTCGGTTTCATAAAGATCCACCAAGGCGTTAATCACTTCGGCATAGTCGTCCACATAGGCAGCATGGGAAAGGCTAGTTCCGCGTCGGGACCGCACAAGTTTTCCATCGTCGGTGCGCATTTTTTCCAGAATCATTTCACCCGTCAGGCGCGCGGCTTCGGCGTATTTTTCATCGCCCAGTACCTGCGCCGCCTTGGCCAGGCTGGAGATCGCCATCCCATTCCAGGCGGCCAGAATCTTGTCGTCCCGCGAAGGACGCGGGCGTTTTTCGCGCGTTTCGAGCAGTTTGTCGCCGTATTTACCGCGCAGGGCCGTGATGCGTTCTTCGATATTATCCGTACTGTCGGCCACCTGTTTCGGAACGTTCAGGATGGTCTTGCCCTCGAAGTTGCCCATGACGGTCACGCCGAAAATTTTCTTGAACTCTTCCACGTCTTCCGGAGCCACGATCGCTTCGATTTCCTCAGGCGTCCAGACGTAATAAGCGCCTTCGCCGCCGGGGCTGTCGGCATCTTCCGCCGAATGAAAGCCCCCCTTCGGCTCCATCATGTCGCGCAGCAGATAGTCCAGCGTTTCGCGGGCAATACGTTCATAAAGCGGCTTGCCTGTTACCTGCCAGGCTTCCAGATAGGCCTGGGCCAGTTGCGCGTTATCGTAGAGCATCTTTTCAAAATGGGGAACCAGCCAGCGTTCATCCACCGAATAGCGGTGAAATCCGCCGCCCAGCTGGTCGTACATGCCGCCATAGGCCATCCGCTCCAGAGTCAGGTTCAGGGCTTCCAGAACTTCCTCGTCGCCCGTAGCCTTATACTGCCGGATCAGAATCCGCACCGTGGAAGCAGATGGAAACTTGGGCGCGCCACCCGTACCACCCCATATCGGATCCATGGACCGCATGAGGTACCGGCTTGCCGTGCTGAGCAGGTCTCCGTCAAGCGTCGCCTTTTCGCCGGCAGCCTGATAGGACTCCATGGCTTCCATGATCTTGGTGGAATTATCGAGCAGTTCCTGCCGCTGGTTTTTCCACATGCTCGCAATCTGCGTCAAGAGGTCGCGAAAGCCCGGCATCCCGTAGCGCGATTCCGGGGGAAAGTAAGTCCCGCCATAAAAGGGCTCCAACTCCGGTGTCAAAAAAACGCTCAGGGGCCAGCCACCGCTGCCCGTCATCATCATCACCGCCGACATATATATCTCATCCACACCGGGCCGTTCCTCGCGGTCCACCTTGATGCAGATGAAGTGCTCGTTCAGGATTTTCGCCGTGGCCTCGTCCTCAAAAGACTCATGGGCCATTACATGGCACCAGTGGCAGGAAGAATAGCCGATCGACAGAAAGATGGGCTTGTCTTCCTTGCGCGCCTTCTCAAAGGCCTCATCTCCCCAGGGATACCAGTCCACGGGATTGTCCGCGTGCTGGAGCAGATAGGGACTGCTCGCATCGGCCAGCCGGTTCCGTTTTTTGTCTGTATTCGAATGGGTATTGCTTGTCATGATTGATTCGCCTTTCCACGCTTCCACACTGCAGCATTCCTGACGGGGATGAATGGTAATCAAGCCGAACAGGATCGCGGCTCCCAATACCGCTCGCGAAACCATTGCCGGAAGGATTTGGAGAGACTTTTTCCAACAGCTCCGCATGGGTGCTCCTAAAAAAGGTGGCGCGTCGATACTATCGTGACGCGCCACCCTGAATGCGGCAAACAATATGCCTTCCCATTCAAAAACCCGGAAATTGGGAATTGGGGGAGTATGTTGTTTCTCCTTTCGAAAGCGGTACAGCATTTTACTTCAAAAGGAACGCCTTTCGGCGTCGGGTTTCTGAACTGGTCTGCGGCACATTATCTGCCTCTGCCAATTCAACTTGCTCATCTATATGAAAGGGAGCCACGCTGCTACTGCTTACTCTTTTGATTTTATTGGCTCCTCCTGTCAACCTTTCATTCCTTCTCGCCATCATCCGTGTCAGCCGGAATCATGGTCTTGAGATGCTTGACATAATCCTCCGCGCCGCCGCGACGATAACCGGTACGTCCGATTGTTTCGCCATCAGAATCAACGACCAATACAGTCGGAAAACCCTGAATCCCATACTGCTGCGCCAATTTGCGGTTTTGCTTCATCGTTTCCTCGTCCTGCTCCTTGTGCCGGGGAAAATCGGCGACGAAAAGGACCAGATTCTCGCTCGCGTACTCTTTGAATGCATCCTTTTCCAGCACTTCTTCGTCCAGTCGTATACACCAGGTGCACCAGTCACTGCCCGAAAAATTCACCAGGATAGCAAGATCCTTTTCCTGAGCCTTTTCTTTGGCCTTCTCAAAATCAGTGAGCCACGTCACTTTAACGGTCTCTTCTTTTTTTACTTCTTCTGTTGCTTCTACTTTTTCCTTCGGCTCATCCTTACTACCGGCCAAGGCCATCATGGTGAGGAGGCTCAGCACCACAAAGGCAGCAAAGGCGCTTCTACCGATGTATTTCATTAAAGTCTCCTTTCGGGAACACAAATTTTATGTTTATGGAAAACCGGCTGCTCCGCCATATGGGGAATGGGACGCCTGGCTCGGGATGGCGCTGGCAAAGCAGCCGATTTACCGTCCGGGAGTCTTTATCTGCTCTCCCGGTTTTCCAACATGTATATATTAATCGCATATAGCCTGCCGGATTTGCTCCCCATACAGGAAATATTATCAGAATATTACATACCGTTGAAATCAATAGACTTAAAGCACATAAAAAGACGAAGCCGGAAAAACGGCCAGAAAGATATGTCTCGAATAATGAGACAATATATTTGTTATAAGGAATATCTCTTGCATTTTTGGAAGCTACATAAGACCCATAAGCCTAATTATAACAATAAATCAGGCGAAATATGACACAACGGTTCTCATAATGAGACACATTCAGTGGCATTGCACCAATCAATGAGACAAATACCTGCGCGAAGTTCGACATTCTGGCACAGGTCCTTTAGAGGCCGTGTGAGAATCATGAAGGCCTCTTATCGGGCAGTGGCTTGGGCTTGCGCCATAGAATGATGCCTAAACTTATGAAAATCAGTAAGATAACCAGAGTCAGGCTTCCATGGGCATGCATCCAGTTGCGCCCGGCCCGCGGCAGAATAGCCGATGAGAAAACCATAAGCAGCGCGCTCGCGACAAAGACGCCCCAGGCCAAACGCCGTTCCCAGCGCGGCGCGGCACATTCCGCCATGTGCATCCCCAACCCCATGCCCGCCGTGAAAAAGCCGATAAACTGCGCCTTGCGTACCTCCGGCGAAATCAGCAGCAGCATCACAAAGAAAAAGCCCAACTCCATAATCAGACCCTTGCCCGGATCGATGGCGCTGCGCCTGCGCCACAGTATATACAAGGTCATGCCCAGCAAAATAAAGCAAACGGCATGGGCGATCTTGCTCGATGTCTCCAAGGGCAGGTCCAGGATATTGATCTCCCGTCCAAAACGATGGACCGAATGCTTTTTTACTTCGGTGAGGTATGCGATGATGGTTACGGACAGCGAATGGCCCACCACCGACTCGTCGCCCACCATGTCTTCCAGGCGATCCACGCTTTCGGCATGGTAGGTTTTCAGCAGTTCGACGTGGCGCTGGGGTCCCAGGAAAATGCTCGGAAAAATCAGAATCCAGAACAAGGCGCAAACGACCAGGGCGAGGGCGGTTTTGTACTGCTTTTTGATCAGGAAATAGAAGATGAAAAAGCCCGGCATAAACTTGATGCCCGTCGCCAGGCCCACCAGCAGCGCGCCCCGCCAGCGATGACCCTGCGCCAGTATTTGCCATAAACCCAGTATCGTGAGCGTATAAACCGGCAGATTCCACTGGCCTAGCTGGATACTGATCAGGATATACCGTCCGCCGAACAAAAAAGCCATGAGCCAGCCCAGAAAGCCGATGCGGCTCGGGCCGGCCAGCTCGCGATGAGCCATGATCGCCCATATCAGCAGGAGCGCGTTGATTCCCAGAAAAAGCCCTTGGGCGACGGGAATGGGAAAGGGCGTCAGTGGGGCAAGCAGCAGGGCATTCAGCGGAAAATATTTATAATTCTTCCCCACCTGATCCTGGTCATAGGGATCGCCACCGTCCATCAACACCCGCGACGCGGCAAAGGAATAATTCGTGAAATCGCCGCGAATGCGCCAGTCGTCGGAGTTATTGGAAAAGCGATAGTCGGAAATGGAATACCATCCCGCCACCGCCAGAAAAATCGCCAGCCAGAAAAGCATCCGCTTCCACGAGAAGGGTTTTTTTGCGCCATTATCGCCAGAAACTGCATTTATGCCCACATTCTGATTGTCATCCACCGCTTTTTTCCTTTCTGAGCTTAGCTGTCGCAGTCGCAAAAGGGTGTGCGATATAAATGTGGGGAAGATTTAATATAGAGCAATGGATCAAAGAATTCTTTGAATAATAAAAATACATTTTCATCTTCAGGGCCAAGGGCCCGTCCGATAGAAGCCAGGGGTTTTAACCCCTGGTTTCGAGTCGATCCTGAAGAGAAGGCTGAAGGCCTGATCCATCATCCTGCACTTCTTTTTATGGATCGGGCCTTTAGGCCTCCCCCTTTGGGGATTTGCCTTCTGGGTTTAAAATCCCAGGCTATAATGGAGCGCGCCTGTGGCGCTCAATAGAAGGCGGCAATGTTTTTATTGAGCAATTCAGGATTCTTATTTATCGAGAAATCCACAGCTATAAGTAATCTCCCCTTCCTGTTTATTTCGTACACCGTCGAAAAGTCGAAAAAAGTTCCACAAGAAAAACTTGACAAGGCCAAGGGCCCTGCATAAAATAGCAATTCTTGACGTTGAAGTAAAGGACACAAAGACGTCAAGCCGGCCAACGTGGGGGTATAGCTCAGTTGGGAGAGCACTTGACTGGCAGTCAAGGGGTCAGGAGTTCAAGTCTCCTTACCTCCACCATTTAAACTGAATAAAAACAGTATTCCGAAAGCGGCTCAAAGATGGGCCGCTTTTTTTCCAGGCACCCTTCTGTAAGCCGCGTTGAATCGAATCGGGCACGTTTTTTACATGCATATCATCAGATTCACTACAGGATACGGAACATGATCAAGACCGGAATTGTAGGCACGGGCAGCGTGGCGGATTATGGCCATCTTCCCGCGATTCGCAAGGCAGGTGGTGAAGTTCTGGCTTGTGCCGATATCAACCACGAAAAAGCCAGGGAATGGGCCGCCCGGCACGACATTCCCGATGCCTTCGCTTCTCATACGGAGCTGATCCAAAACCCCGAAATCCAGCTGGTCGCGATCTGCACCCTCAGCGATTCCCATGAACGCATCGCCATTGATGCCCTGCGTGCCGGCAAGCATGTCTATATCGAAAAGCCCGCCACCGAAAGCGCTGCACAGATCGCGCACGTGGCTCAGGTCGCAAAGGATACGGGAAAGTTCGCCTATGCCGGCTCGCACCATCCCTACCGCGCAAACGTGCAACACCTCCGCAAGCGCATTGCTTCGGGCGAAATGGGTGACATTTATCTCATCGAAGCTCGCAAGCGTCGCGGGAACGGCGTCCCCAAAGACCAGGCTGGCATCACTCATCGCCGATGCGGAGTCAGCAGCGGATCCAGCAGCCATCGCATCGAGCTGGCCCTGTACCTGATGGGCATGCCCAACGCCAAATATGTCAGCGCCCGCACCTGTAATTATTTCATCAAGCGCAAGGCCACGGCGGAAGATCGCGCCATTTCCGGTCTGGTGGACGACAGCCTGCTCTGCCAGATTATTTTTGACAACGGCTGCACCCTCATGCTGCGGGACATCGCCGATTCCCATTTCCCAAAGGGCCAGGAGCCGCACTATCTCTTCGGCGAGTTTTCCGTTTATGGAACCGGCGCCGCCGCCCGGCTGCACCCCTTGACCTATTACCACCGCGAAGTAAACAGCGACGAGGTGACCGAAGAATCCCCCGACGTGGACAACAGCCTCGACACCAACCACGGCCCGGCCTACCGCTATCTCTTCGATTGCATCGCCAAAAACGAGAAACCCGAAGACGCGCCGGAACGCGCCATTGCCGTCATGGAAATCCTCGACGCCATTTACGAATCCGCCGATGCCGGGGGCAGACAGATCCGTCTTTAATGCCGGTTTTCCACAGATCCATCCCAAGGGTTTTGATTCAGGATTCAAAAAGAAAGGACGATTATGAGCAACGCCGAACGTATTCAGCCCTGTAAGGATGATCCCCGATACTGGCAATACAAGGGCGGAAAGGTCCTGCTTCTTGGCGGCAGCAAAGAGGATAACCTTTTTCAAATTCCGGACCTGGAAGAGCACCTGGACCTGCTGCAATCCTGCGGCGGCAATTACATCCGCTGCACCATGTCCAGCCGCGATGAGGGCGACGTGTGGCCTTTCGAAAAAGACCCCGACACCGGAAAATACGACTTGAGCAAGCCGGGCCAGGAGTATTGGAGGCGCTTCGAGAAACTGCTCGATCTTTGCGAGGAAAGAAACATCATCCTGCAGATCGAACTGTGGGACCGCTTCGACTTTGCCCGCGCGCCATGGCAGGAAAACGCCTTCAACCCTAAAAACAATATCAACTACACCGAAACAGAGTCGGGCCTGAAGGAAAACATCGAGACCCATCCCGGCCAGTGTGAGAATGCCTTTTTCCGTACGCTGCCCGAGATGGAAAACAATACCCTCGTGCTGCCCATTCAGCAGGCTTATGTCGATCACCTGCTGTGCCTGAGCCTCGAAAGGCCCAACGTGCTTTATTGCATGAACAACGAAACGAGCGAACCCCATGCCTGGGGCATATATTGGATCAACTGGATTCAGAATCGCGCGAAAGAAAAGGACGCGCTGGTTTTTGTCACCGACATGTTTGACGACGGTTTCAAGGGGGAAGATTCCGAAACCTATCCCTACATCTTCGATCATCCCGAAATCTACACCTTTGGCGACATCTCCCAGATCAACAGCCGCAATTTCCGCGAAATCCACTGGCTCAAGGCCGAATATATGGTGCGTGAATTCCGGCGGCATGTCCGGCCCGTGAACATGGTGAAAATCTACGGCGGCGGCCACGCTTTTCATGGATCGGGCTTCAACAAGGACGGGGTGGAGCGCATGATTCGCGCCCTTATGAATGGTGTGGCGGCTGCGCGTTTTCATCGCCCCACTTCGGGCAACGGCCTGAACGAACGCGCCCAGAACTGTATCCGCGCTTTGCGGCTGGTGGAGGAGCAGGTGAAATTCTGGGACCTTTCACCGCGCATGGATTTGCTGGTGGACCGCCTTGAGGAAGTGTATGCCTGCGCCTCGAAGGACGGCGCAATCATGCTCTATTTCCCCCATGGCGCATCGATCGATGTCAACCTGGCCGGCTACCCGGGCGCACGCCGCCTTCAGTGGTTCAGCGTGGAACAGGGAAATGCCGACCGGGAAGAAAAACTCGAGGGCGGACAAAAAGTGAAAATCACCGCGCCGTCGGTAAGTGACTGGATCGCGGTGATTCGATCATACTGATTTTTGGCTTTGGCCGGATGCTTGCGGGATGCATGGATCTTAGCGGGTGTTGCTGAATTTGCCTTTCAGGAATTTATTGGACTTCGATTCTTCGGGATTCAGGCTGCGCATCGAAACCGCTTCGCCGTCGGGGCTGATGGTGATGTCCTGACGGCATACTTCCTTTGCCACAAGCAATTCCAGCGCCCAGCGAATCGTGACCAGCCGACCATGCCAGGAGAAGGGGCCTTCGGGCAGACGTAGCGAAAAGGTTTCCTGACCCAGGGGCATGGCGTTGTCCCATTCCTTTTCCCAAACCACTTCCACGTCCTGCGTTCCCTTGCCTTCGGTGTACCATAAGAGGCTGAGCCTTGCCTTTTTCGGGGGTTCCTCCATTTGCCAGTCCACGCGTCCGCGCAATTCTTCGCCGGGTTGGTAGCCATCTTTGGCATTATCGATGGTGATATGGAGTGTGCTCATCACGCGCCCTCCTTTTCCAGGGCTTCGGGCAGCACCTGGATTTTGTATTCTTCTTCCACGTCGGGCCATTTTTCAATGTCACCATGGACGCGGATGGTCCAGATGATTCTGTTGTTGGGCGATTCGAAGGAGTGCATGGCGTCCGGCGGAATGGTGGCTGTGGCCTGGCCCGAAACCATGTTTGCCCGGTCGCCTGTTTCCACAATCGGCATATTGAAAAACTTGTTGCGGTCCGTATAGGTGCTGGTCCCGCGCCGATAGGTTGCTTCTTCACGGCATGATAGAATGATCCGAAACATACTTATGCGGCTGACGTTGCCCAGGGTGGTCCAGCTGATCTTGAAGGAATGACCGATACCGGGGGACAGGTCGCTGATGCGGACCTGGGGCCTGGGATTGAAGAGCGCCAGGAAATTGGATACCACCATCGCAATCAGCAGGAGACCGATAATCCCGAATACACCGCCGAAAATCATGAGCGCTATGCTTTTTTCTTTGACCACCTGGATCAGCATGAATCCGACAATACTATTCCAAAAGAGAGCAAATATCAGCATGACCAGGAATTTTGCCACGGGTGAAGCCTGGCTCTTCATGAGAAAACCATCGGCGCTGTCCTGCATGGAACGACGCGGAAAACCGGTGTCGCGATCGGGGTCGGGTGCATGCGCGGCCTTTACCTTTGGCGCCCAGGAAAGATTGCCTGCCGATGCATCGGCGCTGATCGTTTTCCTGCGACGAGAGATGGAGCCGCCGAAAAGCGCGAAGAAGATTCCTCCTGCACCAATAAGCACAAAGATAAGCGGGAAAAGTCCAATCAGATAAGACTTGGAAAACTTTTTGCGTTTGACCGATTCCGAAGGGTTGTCGGGATTGACAAAACACGTGCTTTTGCGGCCCGGTGGATACTGGTCCACAACGCTCTGCTTGTTTCGGCGTCCGCTGGAATAGATGTCGGTAAACATATAGCGATCGTCGGTATAAACCTCGCCCTGGTATTCATATTCATACTCGATATAGACGCCATAGGTCGGGCCGTCGTCGCCGCTGCGTACGCGCACTTCGCTATGCACAATCACACACGGTGTCTCAACCCAGTTACGCGCACGGTGCAATGCGGCCATGGGCTTGATAAACATGAAATAAAACGCGACCGACCCAACGGCAAAGAAGATGAAAAAGAAAAGCAGCAGGCAGCCTTTTGCATTTTTGCTCGAACCACGAGCAGCGATGGATTTGGTTTTTGAGGCCATTCTTCTTCTCTTCTCCTGGTAACAATGTGGGGGATTATGGTTGTTCTCAAAAGTCTTTCTACAATTTTTGAGCATGGATCGGGCCTTCAGCCCTCTCTTCTTTTTCTTTGTCCGACCTGGGGTTGAAACCCCAGGCTATTATGGATCGCGCCTGTGGCGCTTTAGCATCTGCGTAATCTGCGCAATCTGCGGATAGAGCCGTTCTCAAAAGTCTTTCTACAATTTTTGAGCATGGATCGGGCCTTCAGCCCTCTCTTCTTTTTCTTTGTCCGACCTGGGGTTGAAACCCCAGGCTATTATGGATCGCGCCTGTGGCGCTTTAGCATCTGCGTAATCTGCGCAATCTGCGGATAGAGCCGTTCTCGAAAGTTTTTCGAGCATCCTTTTTATATGGGCGGCTCTGAAGCCCGAGAAATGGTGCTTTTGACCCTTTTGCAGAATCTTGCGGCTTTTATTTGGCAAAAACCTTTCGAGAT
>CAYWYC010000056.1:0-19054 GCA_964462565.1 uncultured Candidatus Sumerlaeota bacterium
TGAATCCATTTGACTATTCTGATAGTTCGTGTTAGAAATATTCGTGCAGAAATAATCGATTCAGGTGGGTGCTGCTCGCAGTGTATGTCGCCTGGATTGACAGGGACGGGGGCAGATTTAAGTCGAGTATTTTCATAGACTTAATCCCTACACATCGCATTTTTTTGTCATGTCTCGCCCAAGGGGCGCAAGGAGAGGTTCATGTTGGCGGAAAACAGTAAGCGGGTGTTGACTTCCTTGAGGCGCATTATTCAGGCAGTGCACGTATATTCACGTAAACTGTCTTTTGCCAATAATATAACGGGTCCACAACTCCATTGCCTGAATACGATCAACGAAAATGGTCCCCTGACCCAGAAGGAACTGGGCCGGCAGGTTTCGCTGGGTCCGAGTACGGTCAACGGTGTTGTGGATCGTCTGGAGAAAAAGGGCTGGCTCAGCCGCGAGCGGGACACGGTGGATCGCCGCCGCACCTTTTTGAAGATCACCAACTCGGGCCATGAGTTGCTGGCGTCGGCGCCGTCGCCCTTGCAGGATCGCCTGAATGAAGCGCTGAGCGCTCTGCCGGCCATGGAGCAGGAGCGCATTGCCGATTGCCTGGAACAGGTGGCCCAGCTGATGAGCAGCCTGGAAAATACCACGGAAGAGGCGTTGCCCGGGGATTCTGCGGGGCCGTCGGATCCGCAAAAGGCCATCTGAGCAAATTGGATTATTAGAAAAGGATCATTACATAAAATGGAGATGAGCACGAAAAATATCGCCCAAAACGCCAAAAAGGCTTCGCAGGAATTGGCCAAGTCGCCCACCGAAGCCAAAAATGCCGCCCTGACACGGCTGGCCGAGCTTCTGGATGAACGCAAGAGCGACATCCTCGAAGCCAACGACGCCGACATGAAAGAGGCCCGTGAGAAGGGGCTTGAAACGGCCATGGTAAACCGGCTGAAATTCGGCGAATCGAAGATCGAATCGCGCATTCGCTGTCTGGGCAAAATCGCCGCCCTGCCCGATCCCGTGGGCCAGGTGATCGAAGCCGACCGCCGGCCCATCGGCTTGGACGTGAAGCGCGTGCGTACGCCGCTGGGCGTGATCCTGATGATTTACGAAGCCCGCCCCCATGTGACGGTCAACGCGGGAGCCTTCTGTCTGAAGTCGGGCAACGCGGCCATCCTGCGCGGTGGATCGGAAGCCAAACGCTGCAACGCCATCATGGGCGAGCTCTGGGCGCGGGCGGTGAGGGACGCCGGCCTGCCGGAAAATTCCGTGCAGGTGATTTCCGGCTCTCACGAGGACGTGGCCGAATTGCTCGAAATGGATGATTTGATCGACCTGGTTATCCCGCGCGGCGGCAAGCGCCTGATCCAGACGGTCAGCGAAAAATCCCGCATTCCCGTGATCAAGCATTTTGAGGGCATCTGCCATGTTTATATCGACGAAACGGCCGACCTGGACCAGGCCATCGCCATTTGCATCGACAGCAAGACCCTCATGCCGGAAGTATGCAACGCCATGGAAACGGTGCTCGTGGCGGAACCCATGCTGGCCCATATCAACAAGATCGTCGATGCCTTTCGCAAAAAAGGCGTGGAAGTTCGCGCCTGCGAAAACATCCAGGCTCTTATTCCCGACGTGAAGCCCGCCACGGAAGAAGACTGGAAGACGGAATATCTGGACATGATCGTTTCGATTCGCGCGGTGAAGAGCACGGGCGAGGCAATCGCCCATATCAACCAATACGGCTCGCATCATACCGACTCCATCGTGACCAACGATCTGCGCAGCATGCGGCAGTTTCAGCGCGATGTGGATTCGGGGGTGGTGCTGGTGAATGCCTCGACCATGTATTGCGACGGCGAATCGCTGGGCATGGGCGCGGAGATCGGAATATCGACCGACAAAATTCACGCTCGCGGTCCCATGGGGCTGAATGACCTGACGAGTTATAAGTTCCTCATCGAAGGCAATGGCAATGTGATGGGGCCGGTATAAGCAAGGCAAACGAAAATCCAACAGGGAGTTAATACCGACAATATGAACTTGGTCTATCAGGATTTCATGGAAAACTTTGACACAGCCCTGGCCAAACATGACGGCCTGGGACGGCGCATCGGTGCGGAATTCAAGTTTCCCCTGGTGCAGATGGACGGCAAGGCCGTGCCCTATGAAACGGTGGAAGCCCTGTGGCGCTTCCTCGAAAAAGATCTGGGCTGGAAGCCGGAGATCGATTCCGTATCGGGCAAGGTTGTGGGCGCGCGCACGCCAGGCGAGTACAACGAAACGGTGGCCTCCTGCGAAACGGGCTACTGCAAGGTGGAGTTTTCCTTTGCCCACGTGGGCTGCCTGCAAGACCTGGAAAAAATGGTGAAGGACTTGCGCAAGTCGCTCAAGCCCTTTTGCGAACGGGAAAACGTCGTGCTTCTGGGTTACGGTATCCATCCGGGTACGCCTCCGGGCCGGGACCTGCTCATGAAAAAATCGCGCGCCGGAGTCTGGGACAAACTTTACCATTCCAACCGCCACATTCCGCCGGCCGACGGCCACGACCTGCATCTCTTCACGGTCAACGCCGCGAGCCATTGCCACCTGAGCGTTTCGAAGGAAGAGGCCATTCCGCTGGTGAATACCTTGAACGGCTTCAGCGGCGCGCAAATCGCCCTGACAGCCGATTCGAGTGTCTGGCGCGGGGCCGTCGATCCCCATTTGCTTTGCGTTTCGGAGCGTTTCTGGGACTGGTGGATGCCCGAGAAGAACCGCATCGGCGTTCCCGACAAGGCCTTTAAAAATCTTGAAGATTATGTCGAGGAAATCGCTTCGATGAAGCCTGTTTTTGTCAAGCGCAACGGTATTCCCTACATCCTCGAAAAGTATGAAACCTTTCGCGAGTACTACGAAACCGGACGCGCCCAGGGCATCGATCCCGAGGGCCGCGAGGTATCCTTTGTGCCCGACAGGCAGGACCTGGACCTGCATAACACCTGCTACTGGTTCAACGCGCGGATATCGAGTTACTACACCGTGGAAAACCGCGTGAACGACCAGCAGCATCCCGACGAGGTCATGGGCATTCCGGCGCTGACGCTGGGCCTGGCCGAATCGCTGAAAGAGGCGCGTGAAGAACTGGCCGCCTGGGACTGGGATGTGCTCAAGGAAGCGCGATGGGTGGCCTGCGAAAGAGGGCTCGCCGGTTCGACCAACGGCCTGAAGCTCTACGACCTGGCCTCGCGTATGCTGGACCTGGCCGAAAGGGGTCTGAAAAAACGCGACAAGGGCGAAGAAAAATATCTCAGCCACCTGAAGGAACGCCTCCGCACCAGACAGTCCCCCGCCGAAGACGCCGCGGAGTGCTTTTCCATGGACGGAATGACCGGCCTGCTCGAAGCGCGGGCGATCTGAAAATAGTTTAGACAGGATCACTAAAACACACAGATAGAAAGAGGAACAGAAAAATGGCAACGCACGAACAACCCGGATTGGAATCGAACCTGTACCAGCCGCTGAGCGGGACGGATATCAAGAAGGTGGCCGACGCCAGTTTTGAAGTACTGGAAAAGAGCGGCATGGCTGTATATTCGAAACAGGCCCGCGAGGCCCTGAAGAAAGCCGGCGCCAAAATCGATGAAGAAAAGCAGATCGCCTTTATGCCCAGGGCCATGGTGGAAGACGCTATCGCGTCGAATCCTTCCTCCATCACCCTGAAATCCCGCGATGACAAGTTCGACGTGATTCTCGAACGCAACAAGGTGCATTACGGCACGGGCGGAACGGCGATTTACGTGCTCGACCCCGTTACCGGCGAACGGCGTCCCTCGACCACGGAAGACGTGGCGCTGAACGCCCGCATGGTCCAGGCCCTGGAAAATATCCACCTTTTCACCATCAACGTTTTTCCCAGCGAGATCGGAAGCAACGACGACATCGACGTGAACCGCTTTTTTCACGCCTTTGACAACACGACGAAGCACGTGATGGGCGGTATCTATTCGCTCAAGGGCTGCAAGCAGGTGGTGGAGATGGCCGAGATGATTGCCGGCGGTGAAGAAGCCCTGCGCAAGAATCCCTTCGTCTCCTTTATCACGCTGATCATCAGCCCCTTCAAGATTGACGACCATTATGGCGACATGACCTGCTACCTGGCCGGGAAGGAACTGCCGGTGGTCGTGCCCACGGAGCCGATCTGCGGGACCACATCGCCCGTTACCCTGGCCGGGAATATCCTGACCCATGTGGCCGAAACCCTGGGCGGCATCGCACTGGTGCAGGCCGTGAAGAAGGGCGCTCCGGGTATTTGCGGAAGCGTGGGTTCCATTACAAACCTGGCCAACATGGACCATGTGGGCGGGGCGGTGGAACGCGCGATGATCAATGCCGCCGTGGCCCAGCTGGCCCAGCATTTTGAATTGCCCCTGTATTCCACCGGCGGCACCTCGGACGCCAAGAGCGTGGACATCCAGGCAGCCTATGAAAGCGCCATGTCCAGCCTGCTCGTGGCCATGAGCGGCGCCAACTATATCCATGACATTGCCGGACTCATGGAATCGGACCTGACCGTCGCCTACGAAAAGCTGGTGATGGACAATGAGATTCTCGGTATGTGCCAACGTGTGCTGCGCGGTGTGGAAGTAAACGACGACACCCTGGCCACCGACCTGATCATCGAGAAGGGACCGGCCACGGACTATGTTTCCGAAAGCCACACGGTGATGCACATGCGCGACGAATTCTATCACCCGAAACTGGCGAACCGCGACAAGCGCGAGGAATATTCCGACGCCCTGAGCGCGGAAGCCAAGGCGAAGGATTTTGTCAAGCAACTGATGGCCACAGAAGCGCGGACCATGCTGCCTGATAATTTGCGCGCCGACATCCTGGCCAAGTTTTCGAACATCGTCCAGGTGGCCGCTTCGAAGGCGTAAGTATAATTTGACAAGAAAAAGAGGTGATATCATGACAAGCAATGTGGCAGGAGCAAAAAGTTATGCCGACGCCGTGAACCACGGACACTACGACCTGTATCAGGGCGGTCTGACAGGCAAGCACGATAACGTACGCACCTATTGGGAAGACCAGATTCGCGGCTTTCGCATTCGTCCCTTTCTGCAGGCCATGCAGCGGCGCAAGAAAAAGGCCGGCGAAAAAATCCGCATTACCGACCTGGGCGCGGGAACGGGTGAGGGCCTGCGACTCCTCCTGAACGTGAACCAGGAAGACCAGAGTATGCAGTTGGATCAGCAGAAGATTCTCTACATCGACGACATCGAAGAATACGTGGGTTCCGATCTTTCACCGGAGATGGTGGAGCGCGGCAACATGAACTTTGCCGAGGAAGAAAACGTGCGCTTTCGTATCGGCGATTTTTCCGACGGTTTCCCCCTGAAGGACGAAAAACCATTTGACCTTTATTACTGCACCTACGGCTCCTTTTCGCACATCAACGGCGAAGCCCTGAAGAAACTCTTCATCGAAATGATGGATCACGCCAAGGACCGCTCGATTCTGGTGGGGGACTGGCTGGCGCGTTATTCCATCGAGTGGCCCTGCTATTGGGATCACGATGAGGATACAATGCTGGACTATTCCATGAGCTGGATGCCCGGCGAGGTGGGCGGAAGCAATGAACCCGAGCACTTTTCCATGCGTTATTGGACGGGCCACGAAATTCGGCAATTGGTCCAGGAAGCCGCGCGTGAAGCGGGCTGCCGCGTGAAGGTGGTCGATCTTTTCGATCTCTCGCAATTTGTGGGACGCCATGTGGATACGAATGAATATAATGAATGGGTGAGTCCGGTGCGTGCGGCGGTAAATTGCCTGCACGAGGAGAACGTGCGGACCAACCTGGATCGGCTGAAGATGCACCTGTGCCCGATCGAGGGTCATGAGGATATTTACGGGCGTTTCGCGGCGCTGGGTTTTGCCTGGAACAACCTGGTGGACTACTGCATCCGTCGCCTGGAAAAACGCGTTCCGCCATTCCATCTTAAAAACTGGAAGCAGATGCCCTCTGTCGTCCAGATGTCCATGATGACCTTGGACCGCCTGATCGACACGGCCCACTGGATGGAAATGGGCGATCCCCGGGCCAACGTGATTGAGCCGCAGCTGGGATACGCCCTGCGCAAGTTGGAAATGGAACACCAGAACGGCTCCGGCTGCGCCCATTCGCTGGTCGGAGTTTTCGAGGTGCGCAAAGGATGAGCCATGACTGACGTAAAAATACAGTTCGACCATGTGGGCAAGGTTTTCGACAACGACTTTCGGGCGGTGGATGACTTTTGCCTGGACGTGGAAGAAGGCGAAACCGTTGTCCTGCTGGGACGAAGCGGTTGCGGCAAGACGACCACGCTCAAGATGGTGAACCGGCTTTTTGAAATTACCGAAGGTGAAATCCGAATCGACGACAAGAGCATCATGGACCAGGACGTCATCGAACTGCGTCGGAACATTGGCTATGCCATTCAGCATATCGGCCTTTTCCCGCACATGACGGTGGGCGAGAACATTTCCGTCGTGCCCAGGTTGCTCAAGTGGGATCGCGAGCGCATAAAAGAACGGGTGGACCATTTGTTGGAAATGGTGGGACTCGATCCGGAAGAAACGCGGGACCGTTTTCCCAACCAGCTCAGCGGCGGTCAGAAGCAGCGCATCGGCGTGGCGCGCGCCCTGGCGGCCGATCCGCCCGTGATCCTGATGGACGAACCCTTTGGCGCGCTCGATCCCATCACCCGCGAGGGTATTCAGCAGGAATTTCTCGACCTGGAATCGGAAATCCAGAAGACGATTCTTTTCGTCACGCACGATCTTTTTGAGGCTGTGCGCATGGGTGATCGTATTGCCCTGATGGACGAGGGGCATATCCAGCAGCTGGCCACGCCTGCCGAACTGGTGGACAATCCGGCCAACGAGTTTGTGGACCAGTTTCTGGGCCAGCACCGATTCCAACTTTCGCTGCTCACGCGACCGATTCGGTCGGTGGTGGATGAAGAAGGCCAGGAGTCGGCTCCTGATGAAAAACCGGAAGACATTCTGTACATGAGTGATTCGCTGGTTGAGGCCCTGGACCTGCTCAAGCGCAGCGGCAAGGATGAACTGCCCGTCTATCGCGCCAAGGAATTCAAGGGCCGGCTGAAAAAAGAAAAACTCGTCCGCGCCGTCTCGGAAGTGCTCGGTGGATTGGAGTCCGCGTAATGGAAACGATTCAAACCTTTTTCAATAAACTGGGAACGGACATGCTGATCTATACGGGTCAGCATCTCTACCTGACTTTTCTGGCGATCCTTTTGGCCATCAGTATTGCCATCCCCCTTGGAATTTATCTCACGCGTACGCCCCATCAGCAGGTGGTTTCGGCCATGATGGGGCTGGTGGGAATCATTCAGACCATTCCGGCGCTGGCCCTGGTGGCTTTTATCGGGCTTATCTTCGCGCTGGTGGCTTTTTTGCCGACGATCGGGATTGTGCCCGGCATGGTGGCGCTGGTGCTTTACGCGCTGCTGCCTATTTTGCGCAATACCTATACGGGCATCAAGCAGGTGGACCCCGCCGCGCGCGAAGTGGCTCAGGGGATGGGGATGACGCCGATGCAGATTCTCTTCAAAGTAGAATTGCCGCTGGCCCTGCCTGTTATCATGGCGGGTATTCGCATCGCCACGGTCTGGACCATCGGGATTGGTACGCTTTGCGCCTTGATTGGCGCGGGAGGTTTGGGCGATCTGATTTTTCGCGGATTGCGCAGTTTGCCGCGGACGGCGGATTATCTTGTGGCCGGTACGATTCCGGCGGCTCTTCTGGCGCTGGTGGCCGACGGCATTCTCGGCTTTATCGAAAAATGGCTCAAGCCCAAGGGTCTGGAGCAGGAAGGCCAGGGAAAGGCTTAAAGGAAACAGAATGACGATATTTTTTTGGGAAAGGAAAGACTCATGATAAAAACGGCTTTTACAATTGCAATGACTTTGATGATCGGCTTAACGGCATTCGCCATGCTGGGCTGCGGGGCTGGAGACGAGGGCGAACTGAGGGCGGCTTTCGATGCCGAATTTTTCACCCGGCCCGATGGATACGAAGGACTGGCTGAGGCCTATGGCTTTCGTTTTGATTCCACTCCCCGCCAGATGGATCCAGGCCTCATGTACAAGGCCCTGGCCGACGGACAGGTGGACGTGATCGACGGCTTTGCCACAGACGGACGCATTCCCGCCTATAATCTGGTAGCGCTGGAAGATGATAAAAACTTTTTCCCGCCATACTATGCCGCGCCCGTGGTTCGTGAGGAAACGCTGGTGGAGCATCCCCAGATTAAGGAAGTGCTGGAACGCCTGGACGGCAGGATTTCCGACGCCACCATGCAGCAGCTCAACTACGAAGTGGACGAAAACGGACGCAAGGCCCGCGAAGTGGCGCGTGATTTTCTGGACAAGGAAGGTCTGATCAAGTCGGGAGTGGAACCGCCACAAGATGTTTCGGGAACCATTCGCGTGGGCGGCAAGCATTTTACCGAACAGGAAATCCTGGGTGAGATGATAGCGATCATGATCGAAGAAAACACGGGCCTCAAGGTCAAGCGCAAACTGAACCTGGGCGGGACCATGATCTGCTTCAACGCCCTGCGCTCCGGCGACCTGGATGTGTATGCCGAATATACGGGGACCGGCCTGGTGAACATCCTCGAAAAAGGCGTGATCAGCGATCCCGATGAAGCCTATCGCATGGTGCAGGATGCCTTTCGCGAGGAATACGACCTGCGCTGGCTGGATCCTTTTGGTTTTAATAATACCTACACCCTCACCATGCGTGAGGACCACGCCAAAGAGCTCGGCATCGAAACCATCTCCGACCTGGCCGATTATATCAGCGGGGACGAAGGCGAATAATTTTGCGGGATTGTTTTCCGAAAAAAAGCGCCCGGGATTAGCCAGAAAGCCAGTCCCGGGACTTTTTATGTTTGGGAATCTATAAAAGAACAAGGATACCTTTTCAGGATTAACATGCTGTTTGACATATCCCTACCACCGGGTTATAGCGAATCTCGAGAATTCTGAAAATCTTTTATTCGGCCAGGGCCTTTTCCACCGCGTCCAATTTGCAGGGAATCTGGATCGGGCGGTTGGCGTAGGTGGATTCGATGTTGCGGTTGCCCAGCTGGCCTGTGTGGTAGTGGACGGTGGCGTCGGGATCTTTGAGCAGATGGCCCGTGAGGATGCCGACGACCGTTTCGCCGGACTGGATCACGCCCTTTTCGACGAGTTTCTTCGCGCCGGCCACGCTACAGCAGGAGGCGGGTTCCGCGCCGATGCCCGATGCGTCCACCCAGGCCTTGGCGTCCATGATTTCCTGTTCGCTGACTTCTTCCACATAGCCATCGCTTTCATCAACGCCGCG
Source organism: uncultured Candidatus Sumerlaeota bacterium (assembly GCA_964462565.1). Taxonomy (GTDB): domain Bacteria; phylum Sumerlaeota; class Sumerlaeia; order UBA8349; family UBA8349; genus CAYWYC01. The sequence goes on from CAYWYC010000056.1 coordinate 9,370, forward strand.
CAGGCTCTTCTTCCAGGAGACGGGGTTTCCGATCTTGATGGCGGTGGCGATGGTGTCGGCGTTTTTCACGGGGGCATAGTCGCTGTCCCGGGTCCACATCTGAAAGAGGGGGTTGGCTCCGTGGGCCTGGATGACGGCGATGCGGGGCATTTTGCGAACGATCCCCAGCGCGTGAAGTTCCATGAGTCCCTTGGCGAGGGCGCTGGAATTACCCAGGTTGCCGCCGGGCAGGATAATCCAGTCGGGAGCCTCCCAGTCGAGCTGCTGCAACATCTCAAATCCGATGGCCTTTTGCCCTTCGATTCGAAAGGGGTTGATGGAGTTGAGCAGGTAAATATTGAGTTTGTCACAAACCTGCTGGACCAGTTCCATGGCGGCGTCGAAGTCGCCCTCAATCTGGAGGGTCTTGCCGCCGTATGCCAGGGCCTGTGAGAGTTTTCCGTAGGCGATTTTGCCTTCGGGGATGAAGATGATAGCCTGCATGTCGCTGACGGCGGCATAGCTGGCCATGGAGGCGGAGGTATTGCCCGTGGAGGCGCATGCCACGCTCTTGGCCTGCATCATGCGCGCGGCCGTTACGCCGCAGGTCATGCCGCGATCCTTGAAGGAGGCCGTGGGGTTTTCGCCCTCGTGCTTCAGGAAAAATCGTTTCAGGCCGGCATATTCCGCCGCCTTGCCCGCCGGGTAGAGGCGGGTGTTGCCTTCTTGACGCGAAACGATATAACGATCCTTCGCGGGAAGGATCAGTTCACGATAGCGCCATACGCCGGAATCGTCGGGAAAGGTGCGACTGCCCCAGCGCTTTTCCCAGGTCTGGCGCAGCTCTTCGCCGTCCAGCGCATCCAGGTCATGGACCACATCCAGCAGGTCGCCGCAATCGCAACGGTAGCGGATTTCGAGGGGGTCGTATTCCTTCCGGCACTGAATGCACTGCAATTTAACGGGATGCGTCAACATTTCCGACATGGCGATTTCTATCCTTCCGCAATCATTTTAATGGCCGCGCGGGCCACGCCCCAGCAAAACAAAGAATGGCCGTCAAGGCAAGGATTTTGCGAAAATGCTTCACTTAAAAATATTGACCTTTACATGGCGCGCCCAGGCATTGGGCTTGTGGTCGGGAAAAAAAACGATGTAGGCAAAAAGGGCGATGCCGTCGGCTTGCATGTCGCGCGCCAGGCGGACCTGGGTGTTCAGGGTCTCGATGTTGTACCACTTTTTTTGCCGCCACTTTTCCGCCGGCCACAATCCGACAACAATGCGGCCCACGCGCGGGCGATCGGTGACGAGAAACTTTTTGATGTTTTTTTCATAGCGTTCCATGTCATAGGCATAGGCCATGGGCGCAAGCGTGTCGGTCAGGCCGAGTTCGGGCCAGTTGAGCCAGCGCTGGTGTTTCAGCTTGACGGCGGTCATCCAGTCGGAGATCACGGCGGCGGAGATCGAGAGCGATGGGTTTTCATCGTGCATGGCGCGCGCCAGTTGGGCCACGAGGAGGTTGATGTTTTTCGAACGCCAGCGGTGCCATTTCTCCGGTTCTTCCCAGGGCTTCTTGCCGCCGCTGTATTGGGCAAAGAGGTCCATGCTGCCTTTGTCGTAGGAATAATCACCCACCTCGCCGGGATAGCGGATCAGGTCCAGGTGGACGCCGTCGAGGCCGGGATACTTTTTCGCCAGATCCCGAAAGATACTGGAAAGGTATTCGCGCACTTCGGGCAGGGCGGGATTCAGGAAAATATAGAAGCCTTCCCGTTTTACATCCATGCGCCGCCCCTTGATGTCCACCATGAGCCAGTCGGGATGTTCAATGGTCACGTGTCCGGAATCGCGCGGTGCGGGTTTTTCCTGCTGCCAGGCGGGCAGGACGTTCATGTAGGCGTGCAATTCAAGGCCGCGCTTATGGGCCTCGTCGATGGCGGTCTGCAAGGGATCCCAGCCGGGATCGGTTCCCATGCTTTCCACGCCGCCGGGGGTGAGTTCCCAGGCCCAGGGATCGACGGATGAGGGATAAAAACAGGTCGCCTCGCCGCGCACCTGGAAGTAAATGGTATTGCAGCCCATCCAGGCGGCATTCTGCATGATCAGGCGAATATCGGACGCGCTCTTGTAGTTCCACCGCGTCACCCAGAGCGCCCGCACCTCACCGGGTTTGGGTGTGCCGTATTTTTCACTGTCGGGGCTGGGGGCGTTGACGGCGGTCTTCAGGCTGGGGTCGGCCTTTTTGTCAATCTGCTGACAAAGCCCGCAAGCCGCCAGACTCCACAAAAAGCCCAGCAGGACATAAAATGGCCCACGGTGAAAATTGAAAAATGGCAAAGAAAGAAGGCGGGGGAAAGATTCCCGATCCATGAAAATTACTCAGTCCGCATTACGAGTTGGCCATCGGCAAAGCTCAGCAAGTCGAGCCGCGTCCCTTGCCAGTTGCGATAAATAAGCGTCTGCCGCAGGGCGCTGAGCTCTTCGCGGGCCTGGATATAATAACGCGGATAGCCCCGATAGACCAAAGTGCGTTCCAGATCCGTGGCGTCCTGATTATGCACCAGAATTCCGCCGACAAACTGGAAAATATGGTTCTGCTCCAGATAGAGCCACTCATGGGTTTCTTCGCGAAACTGGGAGGTAAAGGGCACACGCACATAGTCGGGCTGGCCGTAGATATCGAAGACGGCGACCTGGTCGGCGGAAAGATTGTCGCTTGCCTTGATATTGCGTCTTTCATAAGCCGTCGAACTGCATCGGTGCCAAAAATCGACGTTGTGATGGAGCGCGATGCGCTTGATGGTTTCCCGGGTTTCGGGATCTTCGAAAAGAATAGCCGGCTGCTGGCGGGCGCATCCTGCCGTGAGCAGCAGGATGGTGCTGATAGTCAGGAGAACAAGCAGGCGGCAGATGGCTGTGTTAATTTTATGGTTCATCGTCTATCGTCCCTTTTGCGTGATTTACATTGTCTCAAACCCATTTATTCTAAGGACCCATCCCTCCCAATTCAAGGCGAAAATGACTTGTGCATTTTCTATCTGTGGCATTATAGTATGGCATACTCCAATCCCTCGGGCCAAGGCGAGCTCGGGGCTGGAAAGCGACCCCCTTATGCAGCAGATGCGCTCTATATCGTCGGCCAACCTTTATGTGCCCCATGGAGAGGTGGCGGCACGAATCTGGCTGCTCCTGCCTTTGCGTCTTTATGCCGGTTTTTTTCTGATATTCGAGGCCTTGCGCAAGGTCGGCATGCAAATGCTCTCCGAGCCGGAAAGGTGGGTCGAGTCGTTGCGGCCGATCATCGAAGCTCCCGATTATTCCTACGGTTTCTATCGTGGAATTTTCAACAGTGTCATCGAGCCTTCGGCGGGAGCGGTGGTTTTTCTGCTGGTATTGGGCGAACTTCTGATCGGGGCGATGATTGTGGTGGGGGCCTTGACGCGAGTGATGGCTTTTTTCGGGATGGTGGTCGCCATCAACATTTACTTCGCCCATAACTATCACTTCTGGGACACCAGCCACAACATGACCGCCCTGATCCTGATCCTGCTGACGCTGATGCTGACAGGCGCCGGACGGGCCTATGGGATCGACCATTTGCTCAGGGGCAAAATGCCGGGATGGATTTGCTGACGTTTCACGGCTGAATGTGATATACTCTGCAAAAATAAACCGAAAGGGAGAATATATATGTGCGGAATCGTGGGAATCGTATCGCGAAACAATGTAAGCCCCATGCTGCTGGAAGGACTCAAACGACTGGAATATCGGGGTTATGATTCCGCCGGTATCGCTGTTATCCAGGACGGCCATTTGAGTTCACAGAAAACCGTAGGGCGTGTGGCTGCGCTTGAGAGTTTTGCCAATGATGAAAAAAATGCCGCCAATATCGGCATCGCCCACACCCGATGGGCCACCCACGGCGAACCCAACGAAACCAACGCCCATCCTCATTTTGACGAAAAGCACCGCATCGCCCTGGTGCATAATGGAATTATCGAAAACTATCAGGCGCTGAAAAGCTGGCTCAAGAAAAAAGGCCGCAAGATTGTCAGCGACACCGACTCGGAACTGATCGCTCATTTGATTGCCGAATATATGGACGGCGGCAATGTGGTGGCGGCGGCGCAAAGGGCATTGGAGCACCTGGAAGGCACATTCGGTCTGCTGATCCTGTCTCTCAATGATCCCAATCGTCTCATCGCCGCCCGTCGCGGCAGCCCCGTGGTGATCGGTATTGGCGAGGAAGAATTTTATGTCGCTTCGGACATCTCGGCCTTTGCCCATTACACGAGGCAGGTGGTGTATCTGCGCGACGGCGAAATGGCCGAAATGACGCCGACGGGCTATCGCACCATGACCTTCGAAGACGTCACCCTGGTTCCCGATACGGACGAGATTACCTGGGAAATTGACGCTATCGAGAAGAGCGGCTTCGAACATTTCATGCTCAAGGAAATCTATGAGCAGCCCCAGGCTATCCGCAATACCCTGGCCGGACGTGTGCGCGCTGAAGAAGGCATCGCGCGGCTCGGCGGCGTGACCTGTACGGAAGATGAGCTGCGCAAGGTGAAGCGCGTGATTCTGAGCGCCTGCGGTACAGCCTGGCATGCCGGGCTTATCGGCGAATACATGCTCGAAGAACTCGTGCGCATTCCGGCGGAGGTAGAATATGCTTCCGAATTTCGCTACCGCAATCCGATCCTGTGTCCCGACGACCTGGCGATTTTCATCAGCCAGTCAGGCGAGACGGCGGACACCCTGGCTGCCCTGCGCGAGGCCAAGGCCAAGGGCGCACGCGCCATGGGCATTTGCAACGTAGTCGGCAGCACCATCGCCCGCGAAACCGGCATGGGATCCTACACCCACGCGGGTCCCGAAATCGGCGTGGCATCGACCAAGGCATTTACGACCCAGATGGCCGTGCTGGCCGTATTCGCCCTGCAGATGGGGCGCTTGCGCAATCTGTCGCCCGAGGTTTTTTCCAATATCCTGAAAGATCTGGTGCGTGTTCCCGAACTCATGGAAAAGGTTCTCGAGACGGACAAGGACGTGCAGAAACTGGTGCCGCTTTTTGAGAATCACCAGAATTGTCTCTACCTGGGCCGGGGTATTAACTTCCCCATCGCCCTTGAAGGCGCACTGAAACTGAAGGAAATTTCCTACATCCACGCCGAAGGCTATCCCGCCGCCGAAATGAAACACGGCCCCATCGCCCTGATCGAACAGGACATGCCCGTGGTGGTGATTGCCGTGCAGGATCCCGTTTACGACAAGGTGATATCGAACATAGAGGAAATCCGCGCGCGCAAAGGCAAGGTGATCGCCATTGCCACCGAAGGAGACGAACGAATCGGACAGGTGTCGGACCACGTGATCTACGTGCCGCCCATCTCGCCCTTTCTGACGCCGCTGCTCACGGTGGTGCCTTTGCAGTTGCTGGCTTATCATATCGCGGCAAGCAAGGGCTGCGATATTGACAAGCCCCGCAACCTGGCCAAAAGCGTGACGGTGGAGTGAAACATGGGAAAAAGAAAAAGTGGTATTGGACTCATCATTGCTCTGGCATTGGTGGCGACAGCGGTTGTTTTGTTGAACCTGCCTGAGGATTTTGGCAAGCCCAAACTGCCCGACATCGAACCCACCCCGACTGTGACGCCATCCCCATCGCCAACGGTGAAACTCACTCCGACTCCATCACCCACGCCCATAGCCGAAGAAGGCGAGCCCGAAATCGATGAAGAACTCGTCGCCTTTGATAACGCCAGCACTGTGCCGCTCTGGGGCGTTGCAATCCCGCGGCCACTGTCGGGAAACTATAATTTTGTTTACGTGATCGACGGCGAAGCCTATGAAGTGCCCAACGAAGAGGGCGAAGACAACGAAGCCGAACATTACTTCCAGATTCCGCTGGAGGAAGATGCCAGCGAACCTTATCCCCGTGAACTGCCAAGTGGTCGCCTGGCCTTCCTTTACTCGGGAGAACTCAAGCAGCCGGCTATTTTCATGCCCCTCTATGGAGATCATTACTGGGATTGCCGGATAATGGTTCCCATCAACGAGTCGGCCCGGAAGAACCAGGAAACCATGAAGGCCGATCCGGACCTGCATGCACTGACGGGACGCGTCATCGACAATGGCGGCATGGGTGTCGCGCGGTCGAAAATCATTGCCCTCGATGGAAAAGTCCGCCCTTTGGGCCTCGCACGCACGAACGTGGATGGGCAATTCACCATGGCCCTGCTGCCGCCCAAGAGCGAGGTACTCTATGGACGCGCTCCGGGCTACCAGGCTTCCGACGCCACCGATATCACCCTGGACGGCGACAAACCGACAACCTCCGTGACTATCGTGCTCGAAAAAGCCATACCCCTGATGGGGCGCGTGACCAATGAAAACGGCGATGCCATACCGCAGACCGAGATATTCCTGTGGAAGAGGACATGGGGCCGCAGTGCCGAACTTGAACGCAATGCGACAGCCATAAGCGATGCCAAGGGCTACTATATGGCAGATAACCTGGGGCCGGCCAAGTACGACGTTACCGCCATGCACGATGATTATTCGCCCTTTTTCGAAAAGGGACTGGAGATCACGATCGAGGAACCGACAAAGACGCTCGATATCGTCATGAGGCGGGGCTTTATGCTGAAGGGACGCGTGGTCCGTGAATACCAAGGCACAGACATTGGCGTGGAGGACGCGGAAATCGAAATCAACGTACGCGACGGAAAAGCCCCCGCCGAAACGGAAGAGCTGGTAAGCGGTCCCGACGGGCACTTTGAAATCGCCAACCTGCCCTATGAAAAACGCATAGTTGTCGGCGCGAAAAAAGATTTATTCGACACAAAGGCCCCCGCACTCAGTGTCAAGCCCGGCGACACCGTCGAACCCATTGTCATCCGCTTTCCGGAAGCGGGGAAAATCACTGGCTACACCGTGGACAAAGACGAAAACCCCATAGCTGGAGCGGAAATAGCCATTAAGGGTGGCCAGTCAATCAGTGGACGATGGGGCTCCCGGAGAAACCGGACGAGTGGGGATGTGAAAGCCAGTTCCGATACCAGCGGGTATTTCGTGCTCGATGATATCCCCCTGAACAAAGCCTATGACCTGGAAGCAAGCGCCAGCGGCTATGCCACGACCCAGGCAAAACGCGTGCTGCCCAACGCCATGGAAGATTTGACCATTGAAATGCAGCCGGCCGCCACCATCGCGGGGCGCGTGGTCGATCGCGACACGGGCGATCCGGTCAAGGGAATGCCCTTGCGCATCTATGGAGAAATAAACCGACAGCAGAATATCCCCAACGCCACCACCGACGAAGACGGCGCCTTTGCCTTCAAGGAACTTCAGCCCGACACCTACAATCTGACCCAACAGCGCAACAGCCCGGTGGAAGGTTTCAACCATGTGCTGGAACCGGTTGACAAAATCGACCTGCTGGCGGGAAAGTCGAAAGATGACCTGGTGCTGGAGGCATTTGAGGGAATATCCCTGAATGGCCGTGTTTTGCTCATGGAAACGGATGAGGCCGTGCAGGGAGCCAACATATCGGCCAGTTTCTGGATGCAGCCTCGCGGCCAACGTCGCGCCATGAATCCGGGGCATGTCAAGTCCGACGCCGAAGGTAAGTTCACTATCGAGGGCCTCTTTCCGGGGGTCTGGAGGGTCTCGGCCAACAAGCGGAATTTCCTGAATCCTGTTTCGCCCGAAGCCATCTATAACCAGGGCTTCCAACCGTCGGAAGATGAAGAAAGTACCGATCAGAAATATGCGTCTATCCTGCTAGAAATCAAAGAAGACCGGCAGAGCGAGGAAATCATCCTGTACCTTGGGAAAGGGGGCACAGTTCGGGGACAGGTTTTTGATCAGGATAATATGGCTGTTGAAGGGGTGCAGGTTCAGGCGGATACGACAGGGGGTTCGAATATTCTGGCGCGCAATATGGGCTTCCAGGCCTACTACACGCGAACCAAGACCGACGCCGAAGGCCGATTCGAGATGCAAGGTCTTCCCAAAAACGACGCGGAACTGCTGGTCAAGGTGACCGGCGGCGCACCGGCAGCCGAAAGTGAGACCTTTCGTCTTTCCCATGAAAACCCTGAAGCTGAAGTCAATATCTACCTGCCCAAACCAGCCACACTGAGTGGGCGGGTTTTGAACAGCGACAAGGAAGGCATCTCCGGAGCGAACCTTTATGTGCGCAATCAGGACGGCAGTTCTCAGGAAAATCGGCAGGTGAAATCCGATGAAAATGGCGCTTTTTCGGCCGATGATCTGGGCGGAGGCAAATACTACATTTATGTCCGCCACGAAGACTATGAAAACAAGACGATACGAGATATCGAGGTGGGCAAGGGTGAGGATCGCCAAGATTTCCAGATCGTGCTAGATTCAAAAGAACCGGAAGGTGAAACCGTTGAATTCTCCGGCGTGGTCACAAACCTCAAGATGGAGCGGCTGGGTGGGTGGTTGCTTCACCTGCGAAGCAGGTCGGAAGATGGAAAACGCGGTTACAATTACAACACGCAAACCGCCCATGACGGCAGCTTCAGGTTTGACAAGGTCGTTGCCGGAGACAATTATACCATCCGCCTTTCATCACGTGGGGGCTATACCTACACCAATTACGAAACCGGCGAGTTCGGGATACCCCGGGATGAAGGCATTATCGTTGTGCCCATGGGCGGAGTTGTAACAGGTCGCGTGATTTCGGTGGATACGGATGATCCCATAGGCGATGCCAAATTCAAGATCGACCACTTGCAGCAGGCGGGCAACGATGAGGAACTCGAAGGTCTGGATTGTCGTTTGCAGTATTTTACGATGAATCGCTTCCTGCCCGTCAGTGAGAACGGTGAATTCGAAATGGATGACCTGCCTCTGGGCAGTTTGCGGCTCCACCTGGAATCCTCTTCCGCTTTCCAGGACAACCCCGTCAGTTTTATGATGGATACTTCCCTGCAAGCCGACCTGGGAGATGTTTATATGCTGGGGGCTTTTTCGGCCGAAGGAAAACTGGTGGACAAGGAAACAGGCGAGGCCCTGGTGCAAACCACAGGCAATCATTTTAACCTGCGGATTCGGGCGCTCTGGGGCGACCAGGGCAAGGGGAAAAACATCAACTCCTTCGAAGGCCCTGATATAGATGGCATAATCAAGATAACGGGCCTCCCCTTTAATACGCACACTTTGGAGCTAAAATCCCAAAAGCACCTGACGCTGGAGATTCCAATAGAAGCACCCAGGCGCGGAGAGACTGTGGATCTGGGAGAAATTGAAATGGATTCCGGTATCACGCTGAGGGGAAAGGCGCTGAGCCCTGATGGTAAGCCGGCCATCAATGCCAATATTCAGGTTCGGCAAAAAGACGACTCCTATCGTAGTGGAGCGACTAACTCCAAAGGCGAGTTTGCGATTCCGGGTTTTGCGCCTGGTCCGGCAAGGCTGACCGCGCGGGCCTATAACCATTATAACGATTGGGTGCCCCAGGGCAAACAGGCCGAGATTAAGGACATGGAGATTGAGGTGAAGGAAGACGAAGAGATCGAGATCGTTTTTCCGCCTTTTGAAGATGAAGAAGAAGGCAATGACGGGAACCAGCCCTGAGCGCGGGCTTTTGGTTATTTTTTTAGGCCCTTAGTCTCCGGCTTCTTTCACAAAACAAAGAAACTTTTTGGGTGCTCTTTGTAAGTTTATGTGC
>CAYWYC010000057.1:0-11732 GCA_964462565.1 uncultured Candidatus Sumerlaeota bacterium
TGCGATTTTGGGAAGAAATACTACTGATTATTGGCGAATGAGATAGAGCGATGAAACGACGTAAAGATCAAAACATGGTGGTGGATTTCTGGCCGGGTTTTACCGATGCCCTGCTGGCGGTGGTGCTGGTCCTGGTGCTTGTGGTGACGATTTTTGTGGTCACGCAGACAGGTCTGGTCAATGTACTTGGCAAGAAGGAAACGGCCATCATCAACCTGTCCGACCAGTTGAAGCGGATGGAGCAGGAACTGAAAATCTCCGAGACCCGCGCGAACCTGCTGCAAGGCGAGGTGGAAGGCGCGTTGACCTTGCTCGCGGAGACGCGCTCCAATTTTCAAAAGACCGCGGAAGAGCTCCAGCTGACGCGCAGCCGCCTGAACACTACCAAGCAGGACCTGGGACAGGTACAGGACGACCTGAGCAGCGCCACCACGAACCTGGCGGCGACCCTGACCAATCTGCAAAAAATCCGCCAGAGCGAACAGCGCACCAGCGCCGAGCTCCAGGCCAGCACCCGGCAGATCCAGATTCTCTCCGAAACCATCGAACGCTACCTGAAGCAAGTGGAAATCCTGAATGCCCAGCTGACCAGCACCAAGCGCGAGCTGATCCAGAAAGAAACGTCGCTCGGCGATCTGAACGCGGCCATTACCAAACTGAATAATCAGGTCTCGAACCTGAGCGCCCAATTGCAGGATGCCCGTGGCAAAATCCAGGACCAGAAACTGGAACTGGGCAAGCTTCTGGGCGAGATCGAAGATCGTAACAAACAGATCGAACAACGCGACGAGGAAATCGAACGCCTGCGCCGCTTTCAAAAATATCGCAGCGAATTCCTGGCCGAATTGGCGTCGGTCTTTCAAGGGATTGACGATATCAAGGTCGTGGGCGACCGCTTCGTATTCCAGGGCGAGGTGCTTTTTGATTCGGGCAGCGCCGAGCTCCGCGACAACAGCAAAGACCTGCTTGACAAATTCGTGAACACCTACGATCAGTTCAAGTCGCGCATTCCCAAGGACGCCGGCCTGATCATCCAGATCCAGGGCCACACCGATACGGACCCGATCATGAACGCCGAATTCGCCTCGAACTGGGAACTCTCCACGGCCCGGGCCACGGAGGTGGTGAAATATCTGGCCTCCCAGGGCATCCCCGAGACGCGTCTGTCGTCGGCGGGCTTTTCCGAATACTTTCCGGCCGTAAAAGGCGCGACGGAAGCCGCCAAACGCCAGAACCGCCGCATCGAGATCTTCTTCACCCGGCGCTGAGCCCTGTTTAATTTTCAGCCACCATGTGCCGATAAAATGTACAGATGGGGCAAAACCGGCCAGCCAAAGCCCTTGTATTCATCAATAGCAGTCTCGTTTCTTGCACAAAGACAATTGCTCAACAAATATTTAATTTTGTTGATTCTGTCAGGAAATGCGATATGCTATGCAGGGGTGGAAAGGCTCGGTGGGTGGCTTGATATTCAGGAGTGATACTGAAATTACATTATGGCGCGCCTTAATCGAGACGATCTTCAACAGGGCATGCAGGTTGCGGAAGATATCCGCGACAAAAGGGGCCGCGTACTCATCGGCACCGGCGCGACTCTCGAAGAAAAACACCTGAAAGCGCTCAAAATATACGGGATCGATTCCGTGGAAATCGCCGGGGCCGATGGTAATGGCAAGAAAAAGGCTGAGGAAAAAATCGATCCGGACGCCCTCGAGGAAATCCGTGAACATGTGAACCGCATGTTCAGCCTCAACACGGAAAACCGTGCCCATCCCATGTTCAAGACGCTTTTTCTGGAATGCGTACGCCGCATGACGAAAAGCAAAAAAAATAACGATAAAAAAATGCTGGAAACCAGCGGGGAGAAGCGCGAAAAGGACGAAATGCTGCGCAAGCAGATCCTGTCCGGTGCAGCCGGAAAGCCGCCGTCTCCTTCCGACATGGTGGCGCGGACCAGAAGCCTGGCCTCGCTCCCGGCCGTTTACCAGGAACTGATGGAAGTCGTCAACCATCCCCACAGTTCTGCCGCCGACGTGGCCAACGTCATTTCCAGCGATCCCGGACTCACCGCCCGCCTGCTCCGCATCGTCAACAGCACCTTCTATTCTTTTCCAGGCAAGATTGACACCGTATCCCGCGCGATTACCATCGTCGGCACGGCCCAGCTCTGCGACCTGGCCCTGGCCACTTCTGTCATGAAAATGTTCGGCAAGTCGCTCGAAGGCATTATCGACATGAACATGTTCTGGCGACATTGTGTGGCATGTGGGATCATTGCCCGACAAATTGCCTCACGTCGTCGCGAATCAAACGTCGAGAGTTTCTTTATCATGGGCCTGCTTCACGACATTGGCAGGCTTATCATGTATTCCCAGGTTCCCGCCATATCCCGCGTCACGGTGATGGAGGCGGAAGACAAGAAACTGGCTTTATATCAGGCCGAACGCGAGGTGATGGGCTTCAACCACGCCGATGTGGCCAATAGCTTATTGGAATCGTGGAACTTGCCGATAAGCCAGAGAGAAGCCATCGGATATCACCATCGTCCCGCGCGGGCTTCCCGGTTTCCGGTGGAAGCGGCAGTGATCCATGTTTCAGATTTTTTTGTCTGTTCCATGCTGGTCGGCAAAAGCTGGGACCTTTATGTGCCCACCCTTCAGGTGGAAGCATGGGACCAACTGGGACTCGAAGAAAGCATTGTGCCCGACCTGATGAAAGAGTGCGACAGTCAGGTATCGGACCTGATGCGCATATTTCAGGATGTTTGATGAAAAAGGATTGAATCTTAAGCAGGGGCGAGTAAATTTTGGAAGAAAAAACCACATCCGCCATCACCCCACCCGACAGCAGCAACAAGACCGATTCGCTCAAAGAGATGAACCGGTGGTTGCTGGAGTGTCTGGATACGGCTGCGTCGCTGGGTGCGGCCCTGCAAAGCGAAACCCTGCAAAAGGGCGACATCCTGAGTGTTTACGATACGACCAAGTCGGCCCTGTGTCGCCTGATCGATTTTCAGGCTGTCGGTTTTGTCCTTTTTGATGAAGACGGTCTCGATTATTCTTTGGAAATCTGGTACCCGGATGGGGCCAAAGACGTTCTGGAAAAAGAGTTGGAACATCAGATCGAGGAAGGGCAGTTTGCCTGGGCGCTTGACCAGAACCATCCCGTAAACGTCCCCAGCAATGCAACGGGCCGACGCGCCATGATGAGCTCGCTGGCGACCCGATCCCAGGCCTTTGGCATGTTTTTGGGCATCCTGGACGAGTCTTTTATTCCCGACGCCTATATGAAGATGATTTCGATCATCCTGATGAATTGCTCGAACGCCGTGGAAAACGCGGCGCTTTATGAGCAGATTCAGCACTACAGCCATGGCCTGGAAGATGAAGTGGACAAGCGCATGCGCGAGCTCATGGAGGCCAAGCGGGAACTGGAAAAGAGCAATGCCGAATTGGAACGCGCCGTGCAGCGCGCCAACACCATGGCCCAGGAAGCCGAAACCGCCAACAAGGCCAAGAGTGAATTCCTGGCCAACATGAGCCACGAGATCCGTACACCCATGAACGGCATCATCGGCATGATCGAACTTCTGCTCGATACGCCCCTCGAATTGGAACAGATCGAATTCGCGCGGACGGTCCGGAATTCCGCCGAGTCTCTTCTGGGGCTGATCAACGATATTCTGGACTTCTCCAAGATCGAAGCCGGCAAACTGGACCTGGAAGAAATTAAATTTGATCTGCGCGTGACGGTTGAGGAAATGATGGACATGATGTCGGCCCGCGCCGAAGGCCGCCAGCTGGAACTGATCTGTAACATCCACCACGACGTGCCCTCGCTGGTCATGGGCGATCCAGGACGCTTGCGCCAGATTCTGATCAACCTGGTCAGCAATGCCATCAAGTTTACCGAAGAAGGCGAGGTCGTGGTTACGGGAACCATGTCGGACCAGAACGACGAAGAAGTGCGCCTGCATTTCGAGGTGCGCGACACGGGCATCGGCATTCCGGAAGACCGTATGAACCGGCTCTTTCAGTCCTTTTCCCAGGTGGATACGTCCACGACGCGCAAGTTCGGCGGCACGGGCCTGGGACTTTCGATCTCCAAGCAGCTGGCCGAGATGATGGGCGGCAAAATCGGCGTGGAAAGTCAGGAAGGCGTGGGCTCGACCTTCTGGTTCGAGGTGGTGCTGGCGCGTCAGCAGGAAACAGAAAGCGAGTCTGATTCACTCAGCGATATCAAGGGCTCGCGCATTCTCGTGGTGGACAACAACGAGACCAACCGCAAGATACTCATGCGCCGTCTGACCGATCGCGGTTGCGTGTGCAAGCAGGTAGGCGATGGCCAGGCGGCGCTGGAAGCCCTCGAAAAAGCCAGCGCGAAGGGTGAGCCCTTTCAGCTGGCCATTATCGACATGCAAATGCCCGGCATGAATGGCGCAGAACTGGGTAAGGTTATCAAGGAAAATCAGAAAATCCGAAAGACCCATCTTGTCATGCTGACCTCCGTGGGACAGCGAGGCGATGTGGGAGAACTCAAACGAATCGGCTTTGACGCTTATCTGACCAAACCAATCAAACACCAGCAGTTGAACAAATGCCTGCGCCTGGTGCTTTCCAAGAATGATGAGGACGATGCCTCCGAAATCGTGACCAAATATACCATTCTGGAAAAGGTTGAAGACCGCACTGCCGATATTCTCCTGGTGGAAGACAACAAGGTGAACCAGCGCGTGGCCGTAAAAATATTGACCAAAATGGGCCACCGGGTTGACTTTGTGGATAATGGCAAACTGGCCCTGGGAGCGGTGCAGAAAAAGCAGTATGATATTGTCTTCATGGACTGCCAGATGCCCGAGATGGACGGCTACGAGGCCACTCAGGCCATCCGAAATCTGGAAGGCGATGTCAGCAGAATTCCCATCATCGCCATGACGGCAAACGCCATGAAGGGCGACCGCGAGAAATGCCTCGATGCCGGAATGGACGACTATACTTCGAAACCCATCAAACGCCAGGAACTGATGGAGCTGATAGAAAAATATTTGCCTGAGGAAGGTCTGGAAAGCCTGGAAGAAGAAGCCACCGCCCGGAGCCACAAGTCTCCCAAGTCTCCCAAGTCACCCAAGTCTGAAGAGGAACCAGTCATGCCTTGCTTTAATTACGAGGATCTGATGGAACGTACCGATCAGGATGCGGAATTGGCCGGCGAAATCATCAGTATCTATATATCCGACACGCCTGACGAAATCGAAACACTGAAAAAGGATCTGGCAAACAATGACGCGGAAAACTTGTCAAAGGATGCCCATTCCCTGAAGGGCTCTTCCGCCAGCGCCGGAGCCGTGAATATGCAGGCCATTTCTTTTGAACTGGAAAAAATGGGAAAATCCGGTAGTATTGAAAAGGCTGGGGACTATATCGCACAGCTGGATAAGGAATTTGAAGTCCTCAAAAACTACCTGAAAGAGAATAATCTCCTGCCCGAGGAATAAGCCAAAGGCAGGAAATCCTGCCGCATGAAACTGACCATATCCGACATTCTGGAAAAGTATGACACATTTTTAATCGACCTGTGGGGCGTTGTTTGGGACGGCGAGACGGTTTTTGAAAAGTCCGTCGGCTTTTGCAAACGCCTGCATCGTGAGGGCAAGCGCATTTTGTTTTTGTCAAACTGCGCCGAATACGTGGCCGAGACGCTGATCACGCGCCTGCACAAGGCGGGCCTGAGCGAAGCGAGCACCGACTGGCTGGCGACGAGCGGCCAGGCCATGGAAAGCTGGTTTCGCCAGAACGGCCTTGCCGGAAAACCGGTCTATACTTTTGGCGGGACGGAACTGGTGGAAAACGTGCGCCGCGCCGGAGCCAAGCCGATTGACATCCCCGAAAACGGCCTGAGCCTCGAAGACCATGCCGAGTCGGACGTGCTCGTCGTGGGCGGTGTTCTGAACTTTGACTGGCAGCGGCTGAGCGAGGTGATCACGGCAATACGCGCCGGGAAATTGCGCGTCGTGCTGCCGAACCCCGACTATATCATCATCACCGCCAACGGCCGCGTCAAACTGCCGCCGGGAATGATCGTCCATATTTTCGAACGCGCCCTGCCGGGATTGCAGGTGGATCGCATTGGTAAGCCCTATCGTTTTATCTATGACTATGCCCTGGAAAAGGCCAAAGCCGACGACCGCAGCCGCACGCTGATGATCGGCGATTCCCTCGAAACCGATATCCGCGGGGCTCACAATGCCGGCATTCCCAGCATGATGGTGCATCATGGCGTCCACGCCGGAGAGGACCTGGAATCGATCCGCAAAATCAGCGACGGCCACGGTGTGCATCCCGATATTTTCGCGCCGGAACTCACGGAAGACACGGAGTTTATTTCTCTCGATTGGAAGAAATGATTATGAACACGACCCGATTTGCTCTGATTATTTTGATGGCAATGCTCTTCGCCGGATGCTGCAAAATCATCGGTCCCGAATGCTGTCCCCTGGCGCAACGTCGGGGTCTGGAAATTTCGGACCAGGCATTATTGACCCCCGATGACGAAGCCTTTCCGCCCCAAGGCGCGAAAAAATTCTACAAGCACGCCACGGGAAATCTCGCTCCCGTCTATTCCCTGCTGGCTGAGCAGATTGTGGAAGATTACGCGCTGGCGCAAAAGGCGGGCATCGGTATCGACATCGGCGGCGGTCCCGGCGACCTGGTGATGGAATTGGCAAAGCGCACGGGCAAGATGTACTGGATAAATGCCGACATCAATCCGCATAATTTTCCTTATCTCTATCGCCGTGTGACAGAAGCAGGCCTGGGCCATCGCGTGGGCGCGATTTTTGCCGATGCCCTGGCCATGCCCTTTCGTGAAGACTATGCCGATATCGTGGTCTCGCGCGGCACCTTTCAATTCTGGAGCGATCAGGAGGCGGCCTTTTCGGAAATATATCGTGTGCTCAAGCCCGGTGGCGTCGCCTATATCGGACGTGGCCTGCCTGACGCCATGCCCGGCGAAGATGCACAAGCCCTCCGCAAAAAACACGGCTCCGGGCCAAAGTACAGCGTTTCCGACACGGAAGCACGCCTGCGCAAAGTCATGAAAGCCTGCAAGATCCAGGACTATCGCATCCATATCCACAAAGACCCGGAATACCCGGAAGTCAATTACGGCATCTGGCTGGAGATTCGGAAATAAGGCGGGTTTCCTGTCCGACAGAACAAAAAAAATACCCCAGAGCCTGAATTTCAGGCTTTGGGGATATTTTCATTTTGGAAGAGACATAAGCGCGACAGTGATTATCCGACGGCGATTTCTACCTGTTTGGGTTTGGCCTTTTCGGCCTTGGGCAAATAGACCGTCAGAACACCCTGGTTCAGGCGGGCTTCAATTTTCTCCTGATCGATCTCTTCGCTCAGTTCAAACTGGCGGAAGAAATCGTGGAGCTCAAATTCGCGGGCCATGGCGTCGCCGGGGTGCTGATGATCGACATTGCCACGGAGGGTGAGGACGTTATTGTCCACGCGCAGGTTGACATTGTCCTTGGTCACTCCAGGCATATCGGCCATTACGGTCAGTCCGTCTTCGGTTTCGTATATGTCCACCGGCGGAATCAGATAGCGGGAGGGTTCCCGGGTAGCCGGTGTTTGTTCTTCCTGTTTTTCAATTTCAGTGGAGACAGTTTTCTCAGCCATTTTAATCACTCCTTTCCTTTATTGCTTCTCGGTGGCGTCGGCCTTTGCGGCTTAAGACGCATTGACAGAGATCTGTTTGGGCTTGGCCGTTTCCGATTTCGGCAGTTTGATGGTGAGGATGCCGTTTTCATAATTGGCTTCCACCTTGTCGCTGTCGATTTCGTCGGGCAGGGTCAGCGTGCGGGTGAAATTGCCGGCCGAGCGTTCGCTACGATGCCAGGCATCAGACTTCAGTTCTTCATCCACATGCTTCTTTTCGCCGGAGATTTGGAGCTGGTTGCGGACGACGGAAACTTTCAACTTCTCCGGGTCCACACCGGGGGCCAGGCCTTCCACATAGTAGCCATGTTCGTCTTCATATACATTGGTCAGGGGATAGGCTCGGGCGGCACGTCCGGGCAGGAAAGCCATGCGGCTGAACGGAGCGTTCCACTTTTCGCCGTTACCTCCAAAATAGCGATGCAGTTCGTCATGCATTCTTTCCATTTCGCGGAAAGGATCCCAATTCCATCGGTTTCTCATTTTTGATCGCCTCCTTCCATGATTTGCGACTTCTTTAAATTTGGGGCTTTTCGGATGCCCCGTCTTTGGCTTATATATGGAGCATCGATCATGCCAGAGATGGGCCATGGGTTTTCGCGGAGCAGGATTGCTCCGTATTGATCTGATTTGGAATGGTTTAGAAGGTATTGGCATTTCTCGGACCAGTCAGACTCGTCCGACTAGTCAGACTCGTCAGAGAAACAACATGTTTCCAATTGACACAGGTGAGTCAGATCGGTGTGTCGGAGTGAAACCGGGGCGGTCTTGCACGAATATTACAAAAAGTGAGCAGGTCTTCCATTGCCGGATCGGGCTGTTTCAGGTACCATCGTTACTATGGTAATTTTGATTCAACTCAGAATTGCCTCTCTAACGATTATCAAGGAAAATGCAAAAAATGACTGCGAAGAAAAAACCGAATATTCTCGTTCTCGTGACGGATCAGCAACGGGCCGATACGATTGGTGCTTTGGGAAATCCGATTATCAAGACGCCGGCTTTGGACAGCCTTGTGGAATCGGGCGTGGCCTTTACCCGGGCCTATACGCCTGCGCCGATCTGTTCGCCCGCCCGGGTTTCCATGGCGACGGGTATCCCGCCCCATGAGCATCGCTTTACGGACCATGACTGGTTTCATTGGGAGCCGGAAGAAGGTCCCCCATCCCCCGCGCCCCACGATTCGGCCTTTATGGAAAAGGCGCACGACGACGGCTACCAGACGATCATGGTGGGCAAACTGCATCATTCGGGACGTCCCTGGCTGCTGGACGGGGTGGAAGAATATGCCGGTGGCAAGGAGCCGATCAGCAAAAAGACAAAGGTGCTGCAGACCTATTCCGAATATTGCGACGCCAAGGGCTATCCGGCCTGGTTGCCGCCGAATGCCGGTGTGGGGAGCGAATATTACATGATTCCCCAGGCAACGCCCTACCCCGAGGAAGAAAGCCGCCCCCACTGGATGGCCGATCAGTGCATTGATTTCCTGAATCGTCGTGACAAGGACCGCCCCTTTCTGATGCATTGTCATTTTATCGGGCCCCATCCGCCGATCAGCAATCCCATGCCCTGGGCACTGCTCTATCGGGCCAATGAGATGGAAGCGCCCCATCGTCCGGAAAACTACAAGGACTACCAGAGCCGGACCAACCGCTACCAGCTGCGCTACAAGGGCCGCGATACGTCGCAGGAAGATGATACGGGCTATCGGGCGATTCGCGCGGCCTATTACGCGAGCATTTCGCTGATCGATTACAACATCGGCCGCATCCTGGACGCGCTGGGCGATGAGCGGGAAAATACGCTGATTCTCTTTACGACGGACCACGGCGACCTGATGGGCGACTATGGCTGCGTGGGTAAGCGTTGCATGCTGGAAGGAGCGATTCGTATTCCCATGCTGCTGGCGCTGCCGGGCCGCGTTCCGGCGGGCAAGCGGTGCGATACCGCCGTTTCGCTGATGGACATGTACCCGACGATTATGGACGCCCTGGGCCTGGACGAGAGCCGCAGCGATGAGGGCCGTTCGATGATTGCGATTGCCAACGAGGCGCAGGATGAGAAGAATCGCCGGATTGTTTTCAGTCAGTTTTCGAGCGGATGGTGCGGGCAATATGGCGCGACCGACGGCAAATGGAAGTACGCCTATTCCGCGCCCGATGACAAGGAATGGCTCTTCCGCCTGAGCGATTCAGAAGAGGAAGGCCCGAACCTGATCGACGATCCTGCGCCCGAAGCCCAGGCCGCCAAAGAGCGCCTCAAGACCGCCCTGATGCGGCGACATGATCCGTCGGTTGATCCCTTTTCCAATGCCGTGGAAAATGGCGACTGGAAAAGACACGAAGCACCGCCGGAGACTTACCTGGAGAACCCGACCTATGGCATGCTCTTTCAGGAGCGTGGCCCCGAAGAATTGCAGGCCGCCATCAATGCGCTGGGCGCGGGTTATGCGAAGAACGTATTGAACCGTGAATACAAAAACAACAATCTGCACCGCGATCATGCCGTGTGCGAAGGCGTTATGCCCTTTGCGGAAAAATAGGCATGGTGGCAGAAGGGAAATGAAGATGCCGCATTTTAATCGACGCGACTTTTTGAAAACATCCGCCGCCGCGACGGCCATGTCGGCCCTGGGGATTCCGCTCTATGGACAGGACAAAGCCCGGCTGCCCAACATTGTGATGATCTATTCGGATCAGCTCAACGTTTTCACTACGGGCATCATGGGTTACGACATCAAGACGCCGAACATCGACCGACTGGCCAAGGAAGGGACCTGGTTTCGGAATACGGTATGCGCCTATCCCCTTTGCGTACCCTCGCGCCTGAGCCTGGGTACGGGGGTCTATCCGCATCAGCGCGATTACTTCGGCAACAATGGCGGCGGGCGATCGGACAAGGTGCGCGAGAAATTCGCAAAGTTGAACGAGGGTTACCCGCTTATGTGGCAGCGCTTTGCCGAGGCGGGCTATGACTGCGGCTATGTGGGTAAGTGGCATATTCCCGTGGATTATAAGGATCCCGAAAAGTCGGGACTGGCTTTTTACGGCAAGGGCGGCATGGACAAACGAACGGAAGAATTGATCGAGCGCATGAACGGCCATGACGGTTCGCAGCCTTTTTTCATGACCTTTTCCTACGACACGCCCCACGAAATCTGCGGCTGGGCGAGGAACCATGCCAAGGGCGAACACAAGGAAGATTCCACCCCGCCACCGGCCGATCAATGCCCACCGCTGCCTCCGAACCACGCCGTGACGGAAGACTTTCCCGAGGCCCTGAAGATCGAAAAGGAACGGGGCGCAAAAATCGCTTATCCCACGGCGGAATATGATGATGAGGACTGGCGGCAATATCGTTGGGCCTATAAGAAATACACGGAGGGCCTGGACGAACGGATCGGGCAGATTGTGGGGGCGGTCGAGAGTTCGCCTTTCAAGGATAATACGATCATCGTTTTTGTGGCCGACCATGGCGACGGAAACGCGTCCCACCACTGGAACCAGAAAACGGCGCTCTGGGAAGAATGCATTCGCGTGCCCTGGATGATTCGCGTACCCGGCGCACCCAAGGGGGTGGTCTGCGACGCACCGGTATGCTCCGGCACGGACTTCATGCCGACGATGCTGGACCTGGCGGGGCTGGAAGTTCCGGACCAATTCTTCGGCCAGAGCCTGAAGCCGGTGATCGAGGGCCAGGAGGCCGATCTGCGCGAGTATTCCGTAACGGAAACATCCGTCGGTCGCGGGCAGGGACGCACAATCCGCACGGCGCGCTACAAATACATCCTCTATACGAACGGCGAAAAGGGCGAGCAGTTTTTCGACCTGGAAAAGGATCCCGGCGAGATGCATAACCGGATCGACGACGCGAAAATGGCGGACGAAATTGCCCGACACAAAAAACTGCTGGCCCAATGGAAGGAAGTGACCCAGGACGGCTACGTAAAGATTCCGTCATAATGTACCGCCGGCATCTTGCCGGCACAAACATCTTTCGTATCGC
>CAYWYC010000057.1:11832-19051 GCA_964462565.1 uncultured Candidatus Sumerlaeota bacterium
GCATCTTGCCGGCACAAACATCTTTCGTATCGCCGGCATCTTGCCGGCACATATTTCCTTCCTAGCGAGGCTGCAACTTAAATTATGGCAGAAGCATTCTTGATTTTTCTTCAGCGCTGTAAGCGCGCCCCAATTTGAGAGCCGGGCTTTCAGCCCTCGCGAAACCCTATGACAGAAACACTCAGCCTCCATTTGTGTTTTGCACCTGCCTTTTTTGCTTTCCGTCCTTGCATTTTGACCCTGTCTTTTTCTAAATTACAGGGAGGTGATCGTGCCAGGTATGGTGGTTTATCATGCAGAGCGATAATGCGGGAATCTCCTTTGTGGCTTCCCATGGAACCAAATTGTGTGCGCCATGGTCCAAGGGAGTGTATCGCGTTTTGGAGCGCATGTATCTGCCTGGATGAAAGGTGTTGGGATTTTGAGTCTTACGCGTCGCATTTTATTTCTTCCCGGCCGCGCTTTGGCGAGTCATGCGGGGCTTTGCCTGCTGTTTGTCCTGTTTTTTGTGCTCTTTCATGTGGGCGCGCGTTATCGCAATTTTGTTCATAAATATCCCGACGGACGCGGCTTTCCCCATCTGACCGCCACCTCCAGCCGTGGGCCCAGGGGAGAAACCCGCCACAATGCCCGGCTTCGGTACAGCCCACGCAAGCGCGTCTGGAAGCGCGGTTCTTCACCCTACATGCTCGAGCCCGGCGGGGGAGACCCCGGCGTTTTCCAGACTGACTTCATCTACTACACCGTCACCCCTCTCGGGGAAGACCACATCCGCGTCCGCATGCGCCATTATGGCGACGACAACAATGCCCGATGGGACCTGGCCATCTACGAAGCCACGCCCGACGAAATCATCCCCATCTACATCAACGGCGGCGCGGGCGCGAATCACTTTCTCGTCAGCGCTATCCTGGCGGCTGTTTTCGCCTGGTTTATGAGCCGCTTGGGCAAGGGCATGGTTTTTCTCAGCCGCGCCGAATCCTTTCGCCAGATCGCCGACGGTTTTCGTGCTTGCGCCTGGTATGAGGATCCTTTGCTTTTTCTCGTCTTTCTGCCCTTCGTTTTTTATCTTTATGTCCAGACTACCTGGCTCATGCCCTATAACGCCGCCGACTCCTACGCCTATCTCTGGCGACGCCCCTTCAACTGGCATTTTTTCACGGGGCGTTGCCTCACCCAGCGCCTGCTCTATCTCACCGTCATGAGCAATGTCCGCTATATCGCCGTCCTCCAACTTGGCATTTTTGCACTCACCGCCTGCACGGTCTATACGCTGGTCCGCCGTTTCGGAGGTATCTTTTTTCGCCTGGCCTTTGCCCTTTTTCTCGCCTTTTTCTTTTCGTCCTACACGCTCAATATGATCTCCATCACCGCTGCTGCCGAACCGGTATTCTTCGCCATGAGCCTGCTTTTTCCCGCCGTCCTCTTTTTGTGGCCGCGAAAAACCTGGTTCGGCGCCACACTCATCGTCGGCATCTTTTTCATCCTTTCCAAAAACGTATGCCCCTACGTCACCGTCGGCCTCGTAGGCCTGCATGCCGTTCTCGGCGGACGCCCCTATGCCTGGCGCAGGTGGCTGCTTTATGCCCTCCTCATCATTTTTTCCATCGCCGCAGCAAAGGTCACCCAGCGCTTCGACGGCTCTGTCGATCTCAATATGTTCAACAACATGTGCCAGCGCGTCCTGCCCTATCCCGAAGAAGTTGATTGGTTTGTCGAGCATTACGACATGCCGCACGGCGATTTCCTCAAGCAGATAAGTGGCGAAAACACCGGCGTCAAGATAGATGGACGACCCATGTACACCGTCCGCCACGACACCATGAACTTCGAAATTATTCCGGACAAACACGGTTTTCTCGAATGGGTGATGGAGGATTCGCGCCATGCCTACGCCCGCTGGCTTTTCTTCAGGCGGCCACTCGGCACCTGGAAGGAGTATGCCGCGGGATACAACGAGCATTACAAGGATGACGCCACCATCCGCCACATGCACTCGTTCATGGGACCGGCCTGGTGGCATGGCGGGCCGTCCAAGGAAAACATCGCCTGGCTCGGGGAAATTACGCCCGACGGCAAGCGGGGCTTCTGGGGAATCGATTCGCTTACCATCCTGCGCGACCTTCTCGGCTACCTCGGTTTCAGCCACGTATATTTCATTTTGTTTTATGCCTTTCTCGGCGCGTGCCTGCTCTTTTTTCTGCGCTACGACCACATGCTGGCCCTGTCCGTTTCGATTCTGCTCATGTCGCAGGCCATGTTCTTCATGAGCTACTTCGGCGACGCCGCCGCCTACGATCGCCACGTTCTGGCCAGTTATATCGTTCTCCTCTGGGCCGGCCCCTGGTACCTCATTTCGGCGGGACATGAAATCCTGCTGGCCATCCGTAATCGCGGCAAGGCCAACCAGAGCATGATCCAGCAGCTGCTCCACGAGGATTATCACGGGCGCCCCGAAGAAGTGTTAAGTCACGATGAAAATTCCAGAGAAGATGAAGATGAGGTGGCGGAGTCAACCGCTTAGCGCTATGATAAACCTCAGAAACCGATAGAAAGGCCCAGAACCATGAGCCAGAAAAATCCACAAATCCTCGTAACCGGAGCTAAGGGAATGTTGGGCGCACTCCTCATGCGGATGTTGCCCGAGCGCGGCATCGACGCCTATAAGGCCGACCTGCCCGAACATGACCTGACCGACCCGGACCATACGAAAACCCTCATCGCCGACTGCAACCCGACCCACATCATCCATTGCGCCGCATATACCGCCGTGGACAAGGCCGAGGAAGATATCGAAATGGCCCAAAAGGTCAATGTGGAAATGACCCGCAATCTGGCCGAGGCATGCCGCGATAAGAAAATCTGGCTCCTCATGGTCAGCACCGACTTTGTCTTCGACGGCAAGGCCGAAACCCCATACCAGCCCGAAGCGCCGACGAATCCCCTCAGCGTATATGGGCGCACCAAGCGCGACGCCGAACTCGTCCTCGCGTCCACCCTGACCAACTGGCAACTCGCACGCACCGCCTGGCTTTATGGCCCCGGCAAGCGCAACTTCGTCAGCGCCATGTACGAGCGCCTCCACAAAGGCATGCACCTCAAGGTCGTGGACGACCAGCAGGGATGCCCCACCTGCACCCTCGATCTTGCGCCTCGCCTGATCGACCTGGTCCTCACCGAGAAAGCCGGGCCCTATCACATCGTCAACCAGGGCCAGACCACCTGGTGCGGACTGACCAAAAAGATTGCCGAGTTCGGCGGTTTCGATCCCGAAAAAGTCACACCCATCGCCACCGAAGAATATCCCGTACCCGCAAATCGCCCCAAATATTCCGTGCTCGATTGCTCCAAGACCTGGAACCTCGGCATCGAACCCACACGCCCTTGGGAAGAGGCCTTGGCTGAATATATCGACTATCTGAAGACCGATTACATCGAGGGCAAGGCCTGACCCCAAGGATTTCATATCGCCGTTGTTCAGGAGCCACCCATGCGCGTCCTCGTCGTCACCACCGAACCCGTCCCCCTCGAAGGCCTGATGACCACCGGCGCCGGACTCCGGGCCTGGGGCCTGGTCCAGGGACTTCGCAGCCGGGGAATTCAGGCCGATGTGGCCATGGCCCGCGACGGCGTTTCCAGATGGCCCGCAGAAAAACAGACCCAATGGAAGGATCATATCTTCGACCGTGAGACACTCACGGAATTCGTCGAGTCCCGCAAGCCCGACGTTCTCGTTATGCAACACTGGGGACTCATGGATCGCCTCGGCCCCGTCTCCATGCCCCTCGCCATCGACCTTGCCGGACCCCATCTTCTCGAACGCATGTTCTGGCAATCCAAGCATCCCCTCGAAGACATCAAGGACAAAATCAACGCGCTCTCACGTGCCGATTTTCTCACATGCAGCGGAAGCAACCAGCGCTTCTA
The DNA here is from genome assembly GCA_964462565.1 of uncultured Candidatus Sumerlaeota bacterium. Classification (GTDB taxonomy): domain Bacteria; phylum Sumerlaeota; class Sumerlaeia; order UBA8349; family UBA8349; genus CAYWYC01. The sequence continues at coordinate 15,760 of CAYWYC010000057.1, forward strand.
TTTCATGAGCTACGCCCTCATGGCAGGCTTCGATATTTCCGGACCCGACACCCTGCCCATCATCCCCTTTTCCCTGTCGCCCGACTTACCACCCGAGCGGGAACATTATCCCGACCAATGGGTTTATGCCGGCATGCTCTTGCCCTGGCAGAATCCATCCACCGCCATTCGCGCTACCATCAAAGTCATGACCGCCAAAAATCGCGGCACCTTTCATTTTGTCGGAGGCGCCCATCCCGGCGGCGATGTCTCACGCGGCAAGTTCGACGCCATCATGTCGGAACTCCGCCTTTCGGAACATGCCCGCATCCAGGAAACCCGTTCCTTCGACGCCCTCTGCGATTTTCTTTCGCGATGCGGCCTGGCCGTCGATCTCATGGCACGCAACAGCGAACGCGAACTCGCCTGGCCTTCGCGCACCGTCGTCTATCTCGCCTGTGGATTGCCCGTCGTCCACAGCGCCTGGTCGGAACTCGCCGATTGGATTTCCGAATACGACGCCGGATGGCTGGCCGATGACAATGACCCCGAGGCCATTGAAAGGCTTCTCGCCTCCATCCTCGACGACCCCGACAGCCTCCAAGCCAAGCGTCAAAACGCCCGCCGACTCGTCCGCGACCGCCTCACCTGGGACAAGACCATCAGCCCTCTGGCCGACTGGTGCGCGAATCCCACCCCCCGCGATCCCGACCAGGCACGCGACAATCTCGCCGATTACATCAAGCGCCTCGAAGCCGAAACCGATACCATCAGCGAGGCCTACAACGAACTCAAGGGACGGCGCATGGTCAAAATCTCCGACCAGCTCCGCCGCTTCCGAAAGGACATCCTACCATGAGAATCCGGTCTGCCTATTTCTCCCTTTTCCTGGTTCTTCTTCTGGCCCTGGGCACTATTGCTCCGGCACAAGAAAAGGTGAAGCCCCAAGACGAAAAAAAATCACCCGAACTCTACAAACTCGATCCCGGACCCCACAAAGTCAAAATCCAGAACCTCGAATGGCGCGACGAAAAACGCCTCCGCGACATACCCGTCCGCATCTACAGCCCCGAAACCGGCGACGGGCCCTGGCCATTGATCCTTTTTTCTCACGGCCTGGGAGGTTCGCGTGAAGGAGCCAGCTATCTCGGCAATCACCTCGCCTCCCACGGATATGTCTGTGTTCATCTCCAACACGCCGGAAGCGATAATTCGATCTGGAAGGGCAAGAATCTGGTCGAAGCCGAAGCCGCCATGCAGCAGGCCACGAAAAACCCCCGCAATGCCGCCAACCGAACCCAGGACGTCACCTTTGCCATCGATCAGATTCAGGCCATGAACGCCGATTCCGAAAGCGACCTCCACGAAAAAATCGACCTCGACCACATCGGCATGTCGGGCCACAGCTTCGGCGCGCACACCACCCTTTCCGCCATCGGACAGGCAGCCGTTCTCCCCTCCGGACGCAAAATGGCCTTTGCCGAAAAACGCATCACCGCCGCAATCGCCTACAGTCCCGCTCCGCCCAGGCACGGCAAATACCGCGAAGCCTTCGAAGATATCCGCATCCCCTGCTTCCACATGACCGGCACCAAAGACTACAGCGCCATCAGCGATGTCCAGCCCGAACAGCGCCGCATACCCTTCGACCATATGGCCGGAGCCGACCAGTATCTCGTCATCTTCCGCGACGGCGAACACAGCATTTTCTCCGATGAAAGACCCCGCGGCAAAAAGCACGATCCCATGTACCACCGGTATATCAAGGCCGCCTCCACCGCCTTCTGGGACGCCTACCTCAAAAATGAAGCCGAGGCTAAAGAATGGCTCACCAGTGCCGATGGGTTTGAAAAATCACTGAACGCAAACGGAACCTTTGAGAAAAAACTCAAATCTGCCGATGAATAGAGCATCATGCCAAGCCCCATCGACAAATCCCAACTCGCCAGCTTGGAATGCAAGGTTCTGAGCGTGCGCGAACGCGCCGAAATACTCGAGGCCATGCAATGGGCCAAGGGCTTCGACTGGAAACAAATCGAACGCATCGCCAACTTCATGGAAGTCTTTGTCGCGAAAAAAGACCAACTCATCTTCCAGGAAGGCGACAAGGCCGATTTCATGTGTCTCATCGCAAAGGGGCAGGTAGGAGTATTCAAGGAAGACTCCCGCAAGGACCAGCGCCGCATCACCAGCCTCGGCGTGGCCACGTCTTCGGCGAGATGTCACTCATCGACGGCGAACCCCGCTCGGCCAGCCTCTACGCCAAAAGCGACACCGTGATCCTGCTCGTCATGTCCAAGGAAAATTTCAGGGAACTCCTCGAAGAAAGCCCCCAGATCGGCGTCCAGATTCTGTGGAAACTTTCACTCGCCATGAGCAAACGCCTTCGCATGACCAGCGGCGTCCTCATTGAAGCCCTCGAAAACGATCCCGACATCACTGTGCGACGGGATACTTGAATCCGCCGTATTCAGGCTACAAAAAAGCGGCCCTGGATTTATCAGGTCACAGGGCCGCTTGTTCTTTTTTGAATCAGACCGAGAGATTATTCGTCGGCGTCGTCGCCGTCATCTTCGGGTTCGACTTCTTTTTTCGGGGCCTTCTTGCCGCCGCCCTTGCGTTTCAGGTCTTCTTTGTTTTTGGCGACGGTGACATTCTTGGCGTTGACTTCATCGCCGTCCATCTCGCCCATGACACGCACAAAGAGCCCTGCCTCGATGTCTTCCATCGTAATCGCGGAAGGCTTGCCTTCGGCTTGGGCCATCATCAGTTTGGTGTCATCGGCCACGTTCACGGTGACGTCAGCTTTCTGCTTGCCGTCCTTGGTCACGACCATGCTGCTTGCATCCTGATCCACCGACTTGATCACGCCGCTGAGATAGGCGCGTTTGGGTTTTTCATCCTGCGCGTTTGCGCAAACCAGACCCACGACCAACATCACCACCACCAGAACCATCCATTTCGAAGCCTTCATTTTGTTCACTCGCTTTCTGCATGAGCACACACGGAGGCTGCCGGAGAATACACGGTGTGGTCGGACAAAATGCCCTCTCCCCGCATACCGGTTTCTGCCGCGAGCCGTCTCGTCGCTGAAAACCAACGAACGCGGATGAGCAATTAATGGGCCGGTTCATGAGTTGGTGCGGAATATCTTATTGCAATACGCCGACGCCGCAAAGCGAACAAAATCAAAGATTTCAAGATCGGCCTCGATACTTGAAGGCAGGACGCTTATGATGCACTCGAAAGACCGCGAACCAAGCGGTACATCCGACCCGAAATAGCGTTCCAAAAGGGCCGGAGAGAGGGCGGC
>CAYWYC010000058.1:0-18919 GCA_964462565.1 uncultured Candidatus Sumerlaeota bacterium
TTTATCCACAGATTACGCAGATTCACGCAGATTTTAAAAGCACCTAAGGCGTGTCTTATAAGGCGTGTCCCATAATAACATAGGGTTTCAACCCGAAGAATCGGAGCAATCCTTTTTGTCGAAATATTACGCAGATTTGCTCAGCTTTAAAAGCGCCAAAGGCGCGTTCCATAATAGCCTGGGGTTTCAACCCCAGGAAGACACCGGAAAAAAAGAGGAGAGGGCTGAAGGCCCGATCCATTTTTGGAATGGCAGAAAGGCTTTTCAGGACAGTAGAAGCAAGCCCGCAAAAAAGAAAGGACGACAAGAATGGCAGAGAAATTTCAGAATTACATCAATGGCGAATGGGTGGACAGTTCCGACGGCAAGACCTTTGAGCAGTGCAACCCGGCAAAACTCGACGAGGTGACGGGGCTCTGGCCAAAGTCGCCGCGCGAAGACGCCGCCGCCGCGATCGAAGCCGCCAAGGAAGCCTTTCCCGCGTGGAAGGCCCTGACGCCGGAGAAGCGCGCCGAATATCTCAAAAAGGCCCACCAGGGCATGATCGCCCATCGCGATGAATTTGCCAAAATCCTCACCCTCGAAAACGGAAAGACCTTTGCCGAATCGCAGGCCGAGATCAATTCTGCTATCAAGGAAATGGAATTTCAGATCAACGAAGGCCTGCGCATGTATGGCGATACGATCCCGTCGTCCATCGACGGCGTCTTTGCCTACAGCAAGCGCGAGCCTTTGGGTGTAGTCAGCATCATCAGCCCCTGGAATTTTCCCTTCAACGTTCCCGGCCGCAAGTGCACGCCGGCGCTCATGGCGGGCAACACCTGCGTCTTCAAGCCAGCCAGCCTGACGCCGCAGACGGGGCAGAAGTTTGTCCAGCTTTTCGACGAAGCCGGTCTGCCTCCGGGCGTTCTGAATTTCGTGACGGGCGGTGGATCGACGGTAGGGGAGGAGTTCACCACGAACCCCACCATCAAGGCCATCTCCTTCACCGGTTCCACGGGTGTGGGCATGGGCATCCACAAAAAGGCCGCCGAAATCCTGGCGCGCACCCAGCTCGAAATGGGTGGCAAGAATCCCCTGGTCGTGCTGGAAGACGCCGACCTTGACGCGGCTGCCCAGTCTGCCGTCACGGCCGCCTACGCCTGCGCGGGGCAATGGTGCACGTCAACGAGCCGCGCCGTCGTCGTCAAGGAAGTGCTCGACGCCTTCATCGAAAAGGCCAAGGCCTTTGCTGCGAAGATCGTCGTTGGCGACGGTCTCGATGCGAAGAGCACCATGGGACCCGTTTGCGGAACGGACCAGTTGGAATCGATTCTGAAGTACATCGAAATCGGCAAAGACGAGGGCGCGGAGCTGATCTTCGGCGGCAATCGCCTGACCGACAATGGCATGGATCAGGGCTGCTTTATCGAGCCGACCATCTTTGCGGGCGTCAAGCCCGACATGCGCATCGCCCAGGAAGAAATCTTCGGCCCGGTGCTCAGCATCATCGCCGTGGACGATTTTGACGAAGCTATTGAAGTGGCCAACGGAGTGCCTTTCGGTTTGGCCTCGTCGATCTACACAAAGGACTTCAGCCGCGCCATGACCTTTATGGAAAAGACAGATGTGGGCCTGGCCCATGTCAACCTGATCACCGCGCTCAAGGAGCCGCACCTGACCTTTGGCGGTGTCAAGGAATCGGGCTTCGGCATTCCCGAGGCCGGCAAGACGGGCATCGAGTTCTTCACCGAGCACAAGGTTGTTTATATGAAATATCGTTGAGGGCCGAAATCCTTCTCAGCGCTTGATTTTGACTTCCACATTTTGGCGCCCCCAGTTCAGGGCTTCGCGGTGGGAGGAATAGTAGATATCAAGTCGGTTGGGGCCCTTGATGGCGCCGCCACGGTCGCGCACCACGCCCCAACCGTATCCCGGCACAAACATTTCCGTGCCGAACTTGTAATATTGCGTATCGGCGGCAATGGTGCCTTCTTGCGGCAGGAGGAGCCAGGGGAAAAAGATAATCCGCACGGGAATCATCCAGGGATGGGCGACACTGTCCACCGAAAAAAGCCCGGGCTGCACCTCGCGGGCCTTTGATCCGTCGGCTGTTCGGCCGGAATATTTCCGGCCTTCATATTTTCCCTCGGAAATATAGCGGTTCCAGAAATTCAGTTTCAGATATTTCCAGCTGCCCCGTTCCCAGCTGCAGCATTCGCCGCAGCCACAATAGGCCGTCACCTCCATGGTTCGCGTCTCGTAGCGGGCGCAGCCGCAGAGCAAAACCATCATCATGCCAACGACGGCAACGAGGATAAAGCGAAGAGCAATTGGTATTAGAGATATTCTCATGGATCGGGCCTTCAGCTCTCTTCTGTTTTATCTTCAACCAGACCTGGGGTAAGACCCCTGGCATATGGATCATCCAAATAACGTTTCAGTGCTGTAAGCACGGCTCAAATTGGGGCGCGCTTACAGCGCTTGCTTTTTTTTACGGTCCTGATCCTGGGGTTCCGCTCCCTTCGGTCGCTCCACCCCAGGCTATGATAAATCGCGCTTTCAGCGCTGAAATCAAGGGTCAATGAATGTGTGTTCATTTATGTTACAGCCCCGTCGAATCCATGGGCGTGACGCAATATACGCCCCTCACGGGGTTGACTACGAACGGGTGATGCGCACGATGGCGCCTCGAAACTTAAAGTTCGGGCAGTTCTTCTTCCGAGGGATGCACGCCCAGGCGGATGGCCTGCTTGATGCTCTTGCGGGCTTCTTGCGGCTTGTTCAGCATTTTTTGGACGCGTCCCATTTCGAGCCATCCGTCAGCCAGCGTCGGCCAGTGGCTGGTCAGGTCGTCCAGGTAGAGCATGGCCGTTTCGGGGTCGCCCCGTTCGCGCATTCCCTGTGCGGCATGATAAAGGGCCGCCGGATTTTCCGGGTCGATATTCAGCACATTGCGGCACCAATCGAGGCACTCGTCGGTGATGGAGTCGTCATGCCGCGCCGCCTCGGCCACCTGAAAGCAGGTATGCACCCACAGGTCAAAGCTGTTCGTGCGCATGGCCTGCAGAGCCACATCGCGAAAGCCATCGCTATAGGCCGGAGCCAGTCGCACACCCACATCCAGAAAACACTCCGCCACCTCGTATACGGCTATCGGCACCACAATACCCTTCATACCCACCATGTGACGGTGGGAAAAAAGCAGGTTGCGTATTTTCCGATTGATGCGCTTGAAGGCGGGATCGGTGATGAAGATGCGAAAGCGTTCGCCCTCGCGCGAAGCCGATTCCGTGCGCTTGGCCACGTTGATCGCGAAACCCGAGCGGTCAAAGCCCGATTCGGTGCGGGTGGCCCATATTTGTCCGGCATTGATTCCCGCCGCCAGACCCGAGCAGGACATGCCCGATTCCATACGCGCCTTGTTCACGGGCAGGCCCAGCCAGCCGCACTTGAGCGTCACGGCCAGGCAGATCAGCTGATACACATCGTTGGCCGGCTTGTCGCTGTTCAAAAAAACCACCATCTCATCGCCCACCACCTTGACCTCATAATCCAGGCCGTCGGGCGCGTACATGCCTTTGTGCAGTTCTTCGAAAAAAAAGCGGCATTGCTCGTAGCAGAGATGGTGGAAGGCATCGACATACTCGGCGTATTCGCGCAGACCCATAACGCTGGCAAAATCGCTTGAACTCACCAGGTCCACGAAAAGAACCGCCGTATCCAGCACCCCGGACATTCCGGGACGCCAATCCGATTTGGCAATCTGTTTGTCATGCGACATAGAAATACTTCTGCTATTCCTTCAGCATCAGGGGATCGGGCACGGCTTCGGTATCGCCGTTATCGTCCGGCGAGGGCAGCGCGCGCGTTTGTGTGGCCGGTTTCGTCTCGCAGTCACAGCCTTTTTTCTTTGACGTATCTTTTGCCAAAGATCCCGAACAGGCCGCCATTGCAAAAATCATAAGCCCCGCCAGAAGTCCAGCCCCGATTTTGCAAAGCCATTGCTTTCTCATAATAGAATCTCCTTGGCCCAAAATTTTTCTTCACCTGCTGATCCCTGCAAATAATATTATCGCACCATACCGAATATTTTTTAACACCCCTCCCTGATTATGGCAATTCTTTTCGTGGTTCGGCGGCGTTTGTATTTTTCGCACAGAACGTCATCGCACTCGAATTCTGTTCTATCAGCAGCATCCGTACCGCCGGCATCTTGCCGGCAAAACACTTTTCGGCAAAATTACCAATGCACGCTCCATCTCTTTGCAAAACCATATTCGCAATAACATATTTCTTTTATCCAGGATTAGATTTCCTGATATATTTTCAAATCGATTGATTCCTTCCGATGCTCCGCGTCCCCGGGGCCCCGCGTTTCTTTTTATCAACCGCGGATGTCACGGTTATTATTGGTTGCGGCTCCATTGGTCCGGGAAGGATTTTTCTGCAAAGATTGACCGGAGCGCCGGAATTGCTTGAAAAACGGAAATGCTGCTTTAATATGGAGGCACATTGATTCGCAGGCGGCTTGGGGCCGTCTCTATTCACGCACAAGGAGCGGAAAATGAAAGCATTGGTGATTGGTGGGGGGGGACGTGAGCATGCGCTGGTCTGGAAAATCGCGCAGTCGCCGCGCGTGGAAAAGGTCTATTGCGCGCCGGGGAATCCGGGCATTGCGCGGACGCACAAGGCGGAATGCGTGGACATCCAGGTAGGCGGCGATTTTTCGGAGCTGATCGACTGGGCAAAACAGAATGCCATCGACATCACCTTTATCGGCCCCGAGGCGTCGCTGGTGGAGGGCGTGGTGGATGCGCTTGAGGCGGCGGGGCTGAAGGCATTCGGCCCGAACAAAGAAGCCTCCCAGATGGAAGGCAGCAAGATTTTCTGCAAGGACTTCATGCTCGAAGCGGGCATTCCCACGGCGGCAGCCGCTTATTTTACGGAAAGCGCCCCGGCTATCGATTACCTGCAGACGAGGAACGCGCCCTATGTGATCAAGGCCTACGGTCTCGCCGCGGGCAAGGGAGCCATCGTGGCCCATACGCTCGAAGAAGCCATTCAGGCCGTGCAGGACTGCCTCGACAGCAAGGTTTTTGGCGAGGCGGGATCGCGCATCCTGATCGAAGACTTCATGCGTGGCGAAGAGGCCAGCATGCTCGCCTTTACCGACGGAAATACCGTGCTGCCCATGTCGTCCGCCCAGGACCACAAGCCCATCGGCGAAGGCGACACGGGACCGAACACCGGCGGTATGGGAGCCTATTCCCCCGCGCCCGTAGTGACCGATGCCCTGGAAAAAGAAATCTTTGAAACCGTGCTCAAGCGGGCCGTGGACGGCCTGCGAGAAAAGGGCATCACTTACAAGGGGGTCCTTTATGCCGGGCTCATGATCTGCGAAGACGGCAAACCCCGCGTGGTGGAATTCAACTGCCGCTTTGGCGATCCCGAGGCCCAGCCCCTGCTCATGCGGCTCGATACGGACCTGGTGGATATTGCCGAGGCCGTGATCGAAGACCGGCTCGATGAAATCGAATTGAAATGGAAATCCGATCCGGCGGTGTGTGTGGTCATGGCCTCGGGCGGATATCCGGGTTCCTACGAAAAAGGCAAGGCTATCCATGGTCTCGATGCCGTGGATGAAAACGAGAGCGCCGTGGTCTTTCATGCCGGCACCGCCGAAAAAGACGGCCAGGTTGTCACCAGCGGCGGCCGCGTTTTGGGCGTAACAGCGTCGGCTCCGAAACTGGAAGACGCGATTGCGAAAGCCTATCAGATGTGCGATCAGATATCCTTCGAAGGGGCTACGCTGCGGCGTGACATTGGCAGGAAGGCCCTGGACCGCAAGGCCTGATCGGAAAAGGATGGAACCATGAGCCAGCGCGTCCTGTGCTTTGGAGAAGCCCTGTGGGATTTGTCGCCTGATGGCGAGATGCTGGGCGGTGCGCCGCTGAACCTGGGCTACCGGCTGCATTGCCTGGGCCAGGAATGCTGCATGATCAGCCGCCTGGGACAGGACGATTATGGCAGGCGCGCACTCGAAAAAATAGACGCCATGGGCATGGATCGTTCGCTCATCCAGCAGGACGCCGACCATCCCACGGGAACGGTTCCCGTGAAGTTCGATGAAAAGGGCGTGCCCGATTTTACCATCCTGCCCGACGTGGCCTATGACTATATCGACATGAACGCGATCCTGGAACAGGCGGCGATCGCGGCGGATTGCCTGTGCTTCGGCACACTGATCCAGCGGGCCCCCCAATCGCGCAACACGCTGGCCAGCCTGCTGAGTTTGGCCAAGGAATGCAATAACGCGCTGCTTTTTCTGGACCTGAACCTGCGAAAGGACTGCTATACCCGCGCCACTGTGGAGGCATCGCTCGAAAAGGCGGACCTGGTGAAATTAAGCGACGAAGAAATGGAAACGCTCACGTCCATGTTCGGCCTGGAGGCAAATGACGATCCCGATCGCCTGCGGGAAATCATCAGACGTTGGAAACTGCAATCGGCCGTGGTCACCTATGGCGAAAAAGGCGCGATTGCCATGGACGGCACGGGCGAATGGGTGTACGATCCGGGATACGAAGTGCAGGTGGTGGATACCTGTGGATCGGGCGACGCCTTTTCCGCGGGGTTTTTGTATGGGATTTTGAAGGAATGGCCCTTGGAAGAGGCCTGCGCCCTCGGGAATATTCTGGGCGCGATCTGTGCCACCCAGGCGGGCGGTACTGCGCCCATGTCCTGGGAAGACGTAAGGGAATTTGGCAAGATGGAGAGGGCGAGGATCACCCTGGACGAACGTTCTGCCTCGCATTGGTCCAATAATCGGTCGAACTGGAAATGGCTGCAATCAAACCAGGGAGAAAAAAATGACTGACCTTAAGTTTCAACACAAAGTGATCGACCCCAAGCCGCTGGGTTGCTGCAATGACGTTTGCCTGATCGCCGATGTCGATGGCGACGGCCAAAAAGACATTATCATTGGCGGCAAGTTCGACCTTGAATGCAATCCCGGTACGGGAAAACTCGTCTGGTACCGCTATCCCGACTGGACTCGCTACCACATCGGCACGGCGGAAATGGAAGCCGGCGGTGTGGTTCATGACATCACGAGGAACGGCAAGCCCGACATTATCATCGGCGAACAGGGCCGGGGCAAGAATCTGTTCTGGTGGGAAAACCCCGAGAACCCCGAAAAGCCCTGGAAGCAGCGTCTGATCACGGATCGCTTTCAGAAATATCACGACCAGGCCATCGGTGATGTGGACGGTGATGGCAAGGACGAGCTGGTGGTTCTCTCCCAGGGCGCGCGGATACTTTGCTATTTCGACATTCCCGAAGACCCGACTGTGGAACCCTGGCCGGAAGCGAATTGCCACATCATTGCCGAGGACATTGAAGTGGAAGGCGCGCGCGTGGCCGACATCGACGGCGACGGCGTCAACGAAATCGTGGCGGGCGACAATATTTTCAAGCACGAGGGCGACCTTACAAAGCCCTGGAAGCAGCGCAAACTTCTGCCCGACTTCAACCTGTCCCGATGCGCCATTGCCGACCTGAACGGAAACGGCCATCTCGACATCGTCCTGGCCGAAGGCGAAACGCATGTGGCCCGCGTCGTTTGGCTCGAAGGTCCCGACTTCAAAACCGTCCATACCCTTCGCAACGATCTTTTCAATCCGCACAGCCTGGAAGTGGCAGACTTTACCGGCAACGGCAGCATGGATATTTTCTGCGGCGAGATGCACCTGGACAAAAACCAAGCGCCCAAGCTCGTCCTCTTTTTGAATGACGGCAAGGGCAGTTTTGAAGAGATGATCATCGACTGCCCCCAGGGCACGCATGAGGCCAAGATCGGCTACTTCGGCGGAAGCAAGCGCCCGACCATCGTCGGCAAACCCTACGCCCCGAACAACCAGGTGGACATCTGGGAAATTGTGGAATAAGAATATTCACACATAAACAAGGAGACAAATATTATGGCTTATATGGACAAGTTGGGTATTCAGAGTTTTTGCTTTCGCAATTTTCTCCCCATAGATGAACTGATCGGTGCGATGCAGAAGGCGGGCCTGAGCAATGTGGAAATCTGGCCGAAACATATCGCTTTTGACCATGACCCGGCGGAGGTGAATGCCAAGGTGAATGCCCTGAAGGGTGCGGGCATCAGCATTTCATCTTATGGCGCGCTGCAAATTAAAAAGGGCGATGAATCGGTTCGCAAGCACCTGGAATATTGCAAGAAGCTGGGCATTTCCGCCGTCACGACGATGATCGCCCAGGACGCGATCGAGTTCGCCGACGAAATGGCCCAGGAAACGGGGGTCAACCTGGCCCTGCACAATCATGGCCGCAAGGATCCCCATGGTCCCGCCGATGTGATCAAGGACATCTTCTCCCGCACCTCGGAACGCATCGGGCTTTGTCTCGACGCCGCCTGGGCACTCGATTCCGGTGACGACCCCCACGAGATGGTGACCGTTTTTGCCGACCGCCTCATGGGCGTGCACCTGAAGGACTTCGTCTTTGACGATGAGGGCAACCACAAGGACGTCATCATCGGCACGGGCGGCCTGGACCTGCCGCGCTTTATCAAGCTGCTCCAGACGCACAACTTCGACGGCTATATTTCGATTGAGTATGAAGGCAATCCCGAGGATCCCTTTGATGAGATCATTGCCTGTATCGATCAGATGAAGGCCATCGACTAAGACTCGATCTCTTCGCGTGCTTCTTCCATGAGGCGCGTCTTCATGTCGTTCAGCTGCTTCTCCAATCCCACAGGATACTCGTGCGGATTGGAGAAGCGCTTGACGCCTTCGTGAAAAGACGCCAGCTGGGCGGAAGCCCGATCTCGAATATCATCGAGCGAGGGCTTTTCATAGACAAGCTTCCCTTTTTCAAAAATCGGCTTCAGCAAATCTTCGCACTTCTTATCCGCCTCAAAATGCTTCTTTCGCGTCGCATCGAGGGGATCGATCATGGTCGATTCCTTGTCGGGAACATGGTCCAGATGATAAATCATGTCGGCGATAAATTCGGTATTTCCGTCATCCCTTTCCTCACAAAAACGCCGGACCTGCAGGATGCCCGGATTTGTGGTCTTGATGCGTTGCTCGGAAAGTTTGAGGCGGTATTCCCATTCGCTGCCCGGCTCGCGCACGGCGGAAAGTTTATACACACCGCCCATGGCGGGGTCGTCGTGGGCCGTGGCCAGTCTTGTGCCGACTCCCCATAGCGCGATTTTGGCGTCCTGGTCTTTCAGGCTATGGATGGTATGCTCATCGAGGTCGTTGCTGGCCACGATGGCCGCGTCGGGGAATCCTTCTTCGTCCAGAATATCGCGAGCCTTTTTGCTCAGGTAAGCCAGGTCGCCTGAATCCAAACGAATGCCCACCATCTCATAGCCCTCATCGCGCAGCCACTTACCCACTCGACAGGCATTGCGCACACCTTCCAGGCTATCGTAAGTATCCACCAGAAAAACGCAATTATTCGGCATGGCCCTGGCATAGGCCTTGAAGGATTCCAACTCATCGTCAAAGCACATGACCCAGCTGTGCGCGTGGGTTCCTTTGACGGGGATGCCGAAAACCTTGCCGGCGAGAACGTTGGACGTCCCCGTGCAGCCGCCGATATAAGCCGCCCGGGCAACGGTGAGTCCGCCGTCGATCCCCTGCGCCCGCCGCAAGCCAAATTCCAGAACGGGATCTCCCTCGGCGGAGCGGCAGACGCGCGATGCCTTGGTGGCGATAAGGCTCGGGAAATTGATCAGGTTCAGCAGTGGCGTTTCAAGCAGCTGGCATTGCAGGATTGACCCTTTCACCCGAACCAGCGGCTCCTGGGGAAAGGTCACGGTGCCTTCCGGAATGGCATCGATATCCACTTCCAGTTTAAGATCGGCCAGGTAGTCGAGAAAAGCATCTTCGAAAATCGGCTTGTCGTTGTTGCCTTTCAGGCTTTTGAGATAATCGATATCGGAATCGGAAAAATGGAATTGCTCCACATAATCAATCACCGATTCCAAGCCCGCCGCAATGCCGTATCCCCCCTTGAAGGGCGGCTTGCGGTAGAACAAATGAAAAACCGCCTCCTGGTCGGCCAGATCGTTTTTCCAATAGCCATAGGCCATGGTCAACTGGTAAAGATCGGTGAGAAGCGCCAAAGAATCGTTATAAAAGGCGCTGGGGTATTGCGTCTTGTCGGGAACCATATTAACTCCTTGTCCCGGCATGCAAAACGTCTTCGCTCGTTATAATCCTGACGCCGGCATCGCACATTTCTTCCATCGCCTTTTCCACGTCCCCTTCTTTCAGGTTTACGCCGCGGGTGGCGTCCTGTATGAGTCGGCAGTCATAGCCGCATTTCACGGCATCGAGGGCCGTAAATTTCACGCAGACATCCGCCGCCAGACCGCAAATATAAACCGTCTCGACGCCCTGCTCCTTGAGGTAATCGTTCAATCCCGTATCGACCTTGTGGCCGTTGTCAAAAAAGGCGCTGTAGCTGTCGTATTTCGGGTCCATTCCTTTTTGAATCACCTTGTCAAAGGCCTGCGTGTTCAGGTCATCGGCAAATTCGGCCCCTTCCTGATTCTGGACGCAATGCACAGGCCACAGAATCTGCTCGATGCCATCCACTTCGATCGTCTCGCCTTCTTCGTGGCCTTCATGATTATCGGCAAAGCTCGTATGATCCCGCGGATGCCAGTCCTGGCTGGCCACGACCAGGCTGAAATGCTTTGCCAGCTTGTTCGCCAGGGGGATAATCGCGTCGCCTTCGGGTACCGCCAGGGCGCCGCCCGGCAGAAAATCTTTCTGAATATCTACAACCAATAGTGCTTGCATATCATTTCTCCCTTTTTCTCGACTGCATATACTATGGAAACATGGCTGCGCGACAAAAACAATAGGGATTAATCCGGCTTACGGTGCCCGTATTATTCCCGAAAATGCTGATTTCCCGCCTTTCCTTCAGCTTTTTGCCCCTATGCGATAAAGTGGGGCCTCTGAGAGATCGATAATGCTATTGGACTGGGTAAGAAAAAGGGGAAATGATGCAGAAGGACTATTTTTACGAAATCTTGAACCAGCAGGACTATCTGGCCCTGTGGGACTGGGATATTCCGGGTGGTCAAATACGGGTAAATGCCCAATTTGCCAATATGCTGGGCTATGCCCTGGAAAATCTGGACTTCGCTTACGATTCCATGGTGAGCCTCCTCCATCCGGAAGATCTGGAATCGACCCGCAAGCAGATAGACCGTTGCCTGGAGGGTCAAGAACCCTTCTTTCGCTCCGAACACCGCATCCGCCGGGCCGATGGATCCTATGCCTGGATTCTTTCCCAGGGCAAGGTAACCCAACGCGATGATGGCGGACGGCCCCTGCGCATGTCCGGAAGCCACATGGACATATCCGATCATCGCGAACTGGAAGATGACCTGAGCCGTGAGCGCGCCGTCTTGACCGCCCTGCTCGATTCGTTGCCCGACGCCGTCTTTTACAAGGATCCGGAAGGGCGCTATCAGGGCTGCAATGTCAAGTTTGAACGCATGACGGGGAAAACTTTGGACGATCTCCAGGGACGCAAGGCATCAGAAATATTTGAACCCGAGCTCGGCCGCAAACTGGAGGAAGAAGACCGCCTCTGCATGGAATCGGGAAAGGTGCAAAGTATCACCCTGTCGCACCGCTACCCGAATGGCGAAACGCGTCTCCTGGAGATTCTGCGCACCACCTATCGCGGCCCCAGGGGCAATATTCTCGGCATAATCGGAATTTGCCACAACATCACAGAATATCATCATGCCCGCCAAAAAGCCGAAGCCGCGAACCAGCAGCTGCGTCAGTCTATCGAACATGCCAACCGCATGGCGCGCAAGGCCCAGATCGCCGGCGAGGCCAAAAGCCAGTTTCTTGCCAATATGAGCCATGAAATACGAACCCCCATGAACGGTATCATGGGCATGGCGGACATTTTGCTGAAATCCAACTTGGACGAGAAGCAAAAACGTCAGGCGCAAACCATTAACAAGTCCGCTAAAAACCTGATGGCCGTCCTCAATGACATTCTCGACTTTTCCAAAATAGAAGCGGGCCGGTTTGACCTGGAGACCATCCCCTTCTCTTTTTCGAGCGTGGTCAAAGATTCTCTGGATTTGTTGGCCATAGACGCCCATCGCAAGGGATTGGACCTGGACTGGAAGCAGGACAGCCGCCTCCCGGCAAAACTCCTGGGCGATCCCAGCCGGCTCCGCCAGATCATCATCAACCTTCTCAGCAACGCCATCAAGTTCACCCATCAGGGCCGCATCATTATCGAGGCCACCGTTTTGGAGGACGACCAAGAAGATATTCTGCTGCGTACGGAAATTCGCGACACAGGAATCGGCATTGATCCCGAACGCATACCGCGGCTTTTTGATTCCTTTACCCAACTCGACGCGAGTACCACCCGGCAGTATGGCGGTACGGGTCTGGGACTGGCAATTTCCAAACGCCTGGCCGAAATTATGGGGGGCGCCATAGGCGTGGAAAGTTTGAAAGGCCAGGGTTCCATATTCTGGTTCACCTGCCGCCTCAAAAAATGCAGGGGACAGGCAGTCACCAAAACCGCCGATCAGGCAGAAGCCGAAAACATTCCCGTCGCCAAAACCCTGGCCCCCGGCCATGCCAAAATCCTCCTGGCCGAAGATAACGAAGTGAACCAGGAAGTGGTGCAGGAAATTTTGGACGGCGAGGGAATGGAGGTAGTATCGGTTATTAATGGCCGGGAAGCGGTAGATGTTTTTTCCCAAAAAGAATTTGACCTGGTGCTGATGGATATCCACATGCCGGTGATGGATGGCTTCGACGCCTGTAAAAAAATCAGGGAAAGCATGCGAAATGCGCAAAAGCAAGTGCCTATTATCGCGCTGACGGCCCGGGCCCTGAAAGGCGACCGGGAAGAATGCCTTAAGGCCGGCATGGATGACTATCTGGCAAAACCCATCGATTCGGCTCGTTTGATTTCCATGGTGCACAAATGGCTGAACCGTACGGCACCGCCCGCGGAACCCGAAACCGAAATTGCTGCCGGGCCCCCCGAGGCCAAAGAAGCCTTTGAAAGTTTTGACATGGATGACCTGATGAATCGCTGCATGCACAAAAAGGCCCTGGTCCAAAAACTCATGGGCAAGTTTCTGGACATTCTCGACAAGGGACTCGATGCGCTCGAAACAAGCGTCCGCGAAAAAGACGCGGAACAGATTGCTTTTCACGCCCATTCACTCAAGGGCAGCTCGGGCAATCTGTCCGCCATGAAACTGATGGAACTTTGCGCCGGGATGGAACAAAAGGCGCGCAATAACGAAATCGATGATATGGAAGCCCGGCTGGAATCCGTAAAAGAGGAAGTGGAGAAGTATCGTAAAGAAGCCGAAGCCTTTATGAATATGTAAATGGGAGAAAATGAAAATGAAGGTGCTGATTGTAGATGACGACCTGGTCTCGTGCGAGCTGCTATCGGAAGTGGCCGAAGCGGGAGGCTATGAGGTGGCAATGGCTTCCGACGGTGAAGAAGGCCTGGCCGCCTATAAAGCCCTCTTGCCCGATGTGGTCATTTCCGATATCGAAATGCCCGGAAAAAACGGACTGCAACTACTGGGGGATATCCGGAAAATGAGCAACGACGTGATTATCGTGATGGAAACCGCTTACGACAAGCTGGAATACGCCATCGAATCGCTGCGGCTCCGCGCGAATAATTTTCTGAGGAAGCCCCTGGACCCGGAAGATTTTCTGAAGCAACTGCGCACCTATGAATCGGCCATCCTGGAACGCAGCTACACCGAGGAAATCCTGGGAATGGTGGAATCGCGCAGCCTGACCGTCCTCTTTGAAAACCGGCTCGAGCTGGTGCCGCGATTCGTTTCCCAGCTCATAGCCGAAGCCCGGCACGTCCTGCCCGGAAGCGATTCCATGCATATCCGGCTGGGACTGATGGAGCTGATCACCAACGCCGTGGAACATGGCAACCTGGGCATCAGCTATGAAGACAAGGCAAAAGCCATGGAAGCCGGAATCAGCGATTACATCAAGCTGGCGGACCAGCGCCTGGAAAACCCCGAACTGGCCAAACGACGCGTGCGAGTCGAGTTCGCCTTTGCCAACGAACAATGCCAATGGATTATCGAAGACGAAGGCGAGGGCTTCGATTGGCGTTCCGTCATGGACCCCCGCGAAGAAGAAGGCTTGGAATTGAGCCATGGACGCGGCGTATTCCTCAGTCGTTTCGCTTTCGATTCCATGGAATATAATGAAAAAGGCAACCGGGTGCGGGTGGTCAAGGCTTCGCAAGAGGATGCGTAAATATTGATTATTCCTCCTTTTTCGGAAAGGCTCGCTCCATGAGCGAAAACAAATTTCTTCGCCATAATTTCGGAGCCGTCGCCCGGGAACTGACCGAAGACGGCTGTCTGGCCTTATGGGATAACCTTCTCCCCGCCCTTTCCGAGGCCATAGTCGTCTTTTCCAACACGGGAAAAATCGCCTACGCCAATGACCGCTTTCTCGAAATATTCGGACTGGCCATGATGGATATGGAAAGCCAACGCTTCCCCTGTTCCTTTGTCGCGCCTTCTGATGAAAGCGATTTCAGTCAAAAAGTACACCAACTCTTTGATTCAAAAATGACTTCCCTTTTTGAAATCCAGATGATGCGGCTGCCCGACAAACATCTCTTTTCATGCAGCATCCATCTGATCTTTCTGGAATCGGAAAAAGAACCCCTTGCCATGGCATTGATGTCCAGCATCGAATCCGAGAAAAAAGCCCAGCAGGAAGCCGAACGCGCGCGCTATGAACTGGAAATCATGAACCGCCACCTGGAGCATTATCTGCACCGCGCCAACCAGCTGGCCTACGAAGCCGAGCAGGGAAATACCGCCAAAAGCGAATTTCTCGCCAACATGAGCCACGAAATACGCACCCCCATGAACGGCGTGATCGGAATGATCGAACTGCTTCTCGAAACGGAGCTGAGCGAAGTACAGCAGGAATATTTGCGCATCATCAACCAGTCGGCCGACGGCCTCCTCACCATCATCAACGACATTCTCGACTTCTCAAAAATAGAAGCCGGCAAACTCGAACTCGAGCCCATCCCCTTTGATCTTATGAACACGGCCGAGTCCGTTATGGAAATCCTCAAGCAGAAAAATGAAAAACAAAACCTGGAAATGATCCTCCATTATGTTCCCGGAACACCACGCCGCTTCATCGGCGATCCCGGACGCATTCGACAGATTCTGACCAACCTGGTCAGCAACGCAATCAAATTCACCCCAAAGGGCCATGTTCTGGTGAAAGTGGATTGTCTGGAAAAATATAAGGCTCACGCGAACCTGAGCATCTCCGTGGAAGATACGGGCATTGGTATCAGCCAGGAAATGATGGATCGCATCTTCCAGAAATTCTCTCAGGCCGACGCTTCCACGACCCGTAAATACGGCGGCACGGGTCTGGGGCTGGCGATCACCAAGCAACTGGTCGAACTCATGCATGGCCAGCTGCTGGTCCAGAGTGAACCGGACAAGGGATCGGTCTTTGAGTTCACCCTTTCCCTCCCCCTGGATCATTCAGTCGGCGCCGAGGACAGCAGCGAAGGGTGGCAGGAATTTCCCGAACGGATTGCCATCGTTGGAAAGAATCGCGTATGGCGGCAGGTACTGGCCGAACAACTGGAAGCATGTGGCAGCCGGGTGGAAGAATTGGAATCGGGCGAAGAACTTCTGGGCTTTCTCTCCGCCGGGCAAAATCCCGACGAGAAAACACAGGCCCTTATTGTGGATTGTGATATGAAGGGCCTTAGCGGAGAGCACCTGGGGAGAGCCGTTCGGGCCCTGCCGCAAAGCAGCGACGTGGTGATGCTGGCGCTTTCTTCGAGCGGCGAACGCGGCGATGCCCAGCGTTATCAGGATGCCGGCTACGCGGCCTATCTCAGCAAGCCCTTCCAGTCGCGCGTTCTGATCCAGGCCCTGCATCAGGCATGGAAACAGGATCCCGACTGTCCCGCTATCGTCACGCGTCACAGCCTGCGGGACAAGGGCGGTGATTTTTCAACCGATATCAATGACTCCAAAATTCATGAAGAAAAAAGCGACCAGAAAAAAGACCACCTTGCGGCAGATACCAGGAGCAATCGGCGTATCCTGGTTGTCGAAGACAGCCTGGTCAACCAGAAAGTCACACGGAGCATGCTCGAACTTTTTGGCTTTGATGCCGACCAGGCAATGGACGGGCATGAAGCCCTGGAATATTTTCACAAAAACCACTACGACGCCATCCTGATGGACTGCCAGATGTCGGGGATGGATGGATATGAAACAACCCGAGCCATCCGCAAGATAGAACGCCAAGAGGGCGGTCATGTGCCCATTATCGCGCTCACGGCCCATGCCATGGAACGCTATCGCGAAATGAGCCTGGATGCCGGAATGGACGATTTTGTTTCCAAGCCCATGCGCAAGAATACGCTTCAAAACATTCTGGAAAAACATCTCTCCCTGCAATTAGAAAAAAGGCATGTGGCTGAACCAAAGCCCGGCGGGGCACAAGAGCATGATCATTCCTCGCCCGTGGACCTCAGCGATCTGCGTCGTGATATCGGACCAAATCCCACCTTTGAGAAGCAATTTATCCAGGCATTCCTGATGGAACTGGAAAAGCGGAAAAGCCAGATACAAGAACACATCCAAAAAGACAATCGCCAGCAGATCAAAGAAAGCGCCCACGGCCTGAAAGGTTCCTGCCTGAATGTGGGCGCGAATGATCTTGCCGAAACGGCGCGCCTCATCGAAAAAGAAGCCCTCCACGCAAGCCCAAGAAGACTTACCGACCTTCAAAAAGAGATGCTGATAAAAGCCGAAAAGGTCGAAAACTATCTTCATCAGGAACTCGACAAAATCCCTACAGCCTGACAATGGGACCACAGTTCGTAGTCAGCCCCGTGAGGGGCGTCGGGTTGAATGGAATCCATTCATCATTCTGGAAATTTCTACTCCGGATGACGGCCCTTACGGGCCTTACTACAAACGAGATATCCCATGCCTGCAAGAGTTATCTCTATATTAATCTGGCATATAGCATTGCACATAAACAGCATACAAAGAGAATTCAAAAGGGTTCTTTGTTCTTGTGAAAGAAGCCAGAGACCAAGGGGCTATATCGTCTCCGGATCCGGCAAACCGTTCCGGCGAATCACGTCCGAATAAAATTTCGCCGAGTCTTTCGGGATGCGTTCCTGGGTTTCGTAATCGGTGTAGAGAATGCCGAATCGCACGGAATATCCGCCGCCCCATTCGAAGTTGTCCATCAGGCTCCAGACAAAATAGCCGCGCACGTCCGCGCCTTCCTGAACCGCCTCGTGGCAGGCTCCGAGGTAGCCGCGAATGTAGTCGATGCGCGCCTGGTCGCGGAGCGATTCTTCCTTCGGCAACATGCCCGTGGCGGTGCCGTTTTCCGTGATGACCATGGGCAGACCCGGATAGGCGTCGCGCACGTATTCCAGCAGCTTGCGAAATCCCCAGGGAGCCAACGTGCGGTTGCCTGCCGAAAAGGGATCGCCAAAATTATTGATCTCGATCACCTGCGCCTCTTCCACCAGATAGCCCGGGCCGTCGTAATCGTCCTTGCGCAGAAATTCCGGTCCGGGGCTGGAGGCCTGGATGGTGTGGTAATGGTTCAGCCCCAGAAATTCGGCAGAGCCCTGGAGCATCTCCTTTTCCTTTTTCGTGAAGCGCGGCAGTTTGCTGCCCAGCATCTCGCGCATGGATTCGGGGTAGTCTCCATAGTAAACGGGGTGGGTGAACCAGCCGAGCATAAAGTCGAGATTACGTTGGGCGGCGGCCACATGTTCAGGCAGGTCGCTCTTGGGCTCGGGCCAGTGGGCGTTGTTGGCAATGCCGATGACGCCCTGCTGTTCCGGCTGAAATTCACGGCGATAAATATCCACCGCCCGGGCGTGGGCGCGCAGCAGATTGTGGCCGCTCAGATAGGTCTCCTTCAACGGGTCCACCTGACGTCCCGGCGCGTGCACCCCGTGTCGATAGCCGCAATGGGTGATGGCGTGGCCTTCGTTGATCGTGATCCAGCGCTTGACACGATCCCCGAAGCGCTCGAAACAGACGCGGGCGAATTCGGCGAAATACTTGTCGATGTCCTTGTGCAGCCATCCGCCGTAGCGCATTTCCAGGGCCATGGGCATTTCCCAGTGGTAAAGCGTGGCCCAGGGTTCGATGTCCGCTTCGAGCAGGGCGTCGATCAATTCGCTGTAAAAACGCACACCCGCTTCGTTTACCTCGCCCGTCCCGGCGGGCAGGATGCGCGTCCAGCAGATGGAAAAGCGATAGGCCTTTAGGCCCAGCGATTGCATCACAGCCACATCCTCGCGAAAGCGATGATAATGATCGCAGGCCACATCGCCCGTCGAGCCGTCGCGGATATTACCCGGAATGCTCGCGTAGGCGTCCCAGATGTGCGGACCCTTGCCATCCTCACAGGCCGCGCCCTCGATCTGATAGGAAGACGTGGCGGCTCCCCAGACAAAATGTTTCGGAAATGTTTTTTCGCTCATGCTGCTTTCTCCCAAGGCCTTTCAAAAATTCATCCTCGAAATGGATACCATCCCGGCTTCGATAATGCCATGAATTCCGACACTATTTTCACAAGCCTCCTTAATTCTTCAAGCAGTAGAGTTAAAAGCCGTAATATCCGCAAAATCTGGGCGATTAGCGGCTAAGAAAATGAACCGCGGGTGACATGGGATCGGGAGCAGGAGTATTTTTCGTGTATTTCGTTTGTTTCGTGGTTAAAAAACACCGATTGCGATTACGATTGCGTGTGCGATGCAGGATTTTCTTGTGTCTGGCAGGGGGAAGAATATCACCACGGAGGCA
>CAYWYC010000059.1:0-17395 GCA_964462565.1 uncultured Candidatus Sumerlaeota bacterium
CTCCTGGATAATAAATGAGCAATCGTAACCGGCATCCTGCAAGGCGTCGCGGAAGCCTTCATACCTTTTTCGGGCGAAAGGATTCCGGCCTTCCCAGCCCCCGCCACCCAATTTACCTTCCTCATAAGCCTGTAAGAGAAAGGGACCACAAAAGCCAAAATTGCGAAATCCGCGATGGAGGAAATAGTGGGCCGCTCTTCTGCCAACAATATAGTCGTCGGGCCGAATATAGGCTATTTCACAATCTGGCAGAACCGGCCACTTGTGCAGGCCGATAATGGGAATATCCAATTTGCTCAAAATATCCAAATGAGAGGATTCCAGTTCAACCGTGCTGACCACAAATATACCATCAAGTCCCATATCGGGCAGTTGTTCCACTCGTGAAAAACCTTCCTCACTACTGGCTTGCAGATTACAGAAAGACTTCCAATTACGCTGTTTACGAGCATAGGCGACAAAGCCATAGACTGTGCGAAGGTGAAAATGGGTGATACTGCTGGCGCGCTGGTTGAGCAACATGGCGACTCGACGCATTTTCATAGATGATATCCTTTTGTCTCGGATCTGAACTCAAAATAGGCATCCAGGCTGAAATGCTCATTTTTTGGCACTTATGACAGAGAGGGCACTGATCCGATGTCTGAATCGAATGAGCCGATCTCTGAATTGCTAAACATCTGTTAGCATTATATAATATTTCCCATATTGAATGGAAGAGCTATATGGCATGGAGCCACCCAAGCCCAATCACCATGTTCCTTCCCCGTTCAATATCTATCTCAAGAAAGGAGGATAAATATTCTACACGGATCTGTAGATGTTTGCATGCTTTTCATTAAAAAAAGTAATTAAGTGAAAGGAAAAACAAATGAAAAAAAGTATTTTAGTAGTACTTGTAGCTATGATGGTCCTGGCCTTCTCCGGAGTAGTCCAGGCCCTTCCCACCGAAATCATTGCCTGGGACACCTATGGTCTTTCCGGCAATGAAGATACGCTGGCTTCCTTCAGCAACGCGGCTTCCGTCAGTGCGGCTGACATGACCCGCGGTTCGGGGCTTCTGGGCGTTACGTGGGTCAGTGATGCGCTTAGCTTCCGCCATGCCCATGAAAGCACCTTGGCCGATGCTATCGCCGACAACGACTATTGGGAATTCACCGTGACGCCCAACTCGGCTATCGACATCCATGGCGTGGAAATGGAAGTGATGAGTAATGACATGGCCATGTCCTGCGCACTGATGAGTGACGTTACCGGTGGCTTTACCGATGGAAATGAAATCGAAACCAAGGCCCTGCCTGATACGTTGGGGGTACGCGCGCTTTTTGACCTGAGCGGGATCGCCGCCCTGCAGGATCGCACCGACCCCGTCACCTTCCGGATTTATTTCTGGGGCAAAGACGGCCAGTACAATGGTACCTTCATCGGTACCGAACCTGGCGCCGAGGACGCCAGCGGCGACACAGAGGAAGGCGTTTGGGACGTGGCGGTCTGGGGACCGGACGACGGCTTGCCCTTCCCCTCCAGCAACCCCACTCCTGCCGTTGGCGCCACCCAGGTTCCGACGACTCAACCGCTGACCTGGACCGCCGGCCAGAATGCCACTTCTCATGATGTCTATTTCGGCACCACAGAAACGTTGACGGCTGCTGACTTTCAGGGAAATCTGACAACTACCACCTTTGCCCCGACCCTGGCTGAAAACACGGAATACTTCTGGCGCGTTGATGAAGTGAACGCCACCGGAACTACCGAAGGCGAAGTGTGGGCTTTCAAGACTTTTGGAACTCCTGATCCAGCCTATGGCCCGACACCCGGTAATGGCGCGAATATTTCCGCCACCACCGTCACTCTGGCCTGGAACGCCGGTGCGAACACCACGACGTCGCATAAGCTTTATTTTGGAACGAGTGCTGAATTAACTGCGGCGGATCTCGCGACGACGCTGGCCGTGACCAGCACCACCTACGACGTGCTGAACCTGGAATATTCCACCACCTATTACTGGCGAATCGATGAAGTGAACAGCTTCGGCTTTACCACGGGTACGGTCTGGAGCTTCAATTCTCCTCCGCCCCCGCCGCTGGTCGGCTTTGACTGCACCGGTCTGAATGGTGACGAAGCAAGTCTGGATTCCTTTGTTGAGGATCCCGGCCTGAAGGGTTCGACCCTGACCCGCGGTGATGGCTTGGCTGGCGCCGGCTGGTACAACGATATTTTCCATAACCGTGCCTGCGAGGGCGCTGATCTGGCTGCCGCCGTTGATGGCAACGACTACCTGACCTTTACGGTCGAGCCGGAAGCCGGAAAGGCTGCCTGGGTGGACTCTCTTGTCGGTGATTTCACGGCCCTTAATGATACCAACGTGGCCATTATGGCTTCGACAACAGGCAGTTTTACGGAAGCCGATGCTATCGGTACAGCCGTGCTTTTTGATAAAGCCACCCGCTATTTCGACAATCACACCTGGGACTTGAGCGGTGTCAGCGCGCTTCAGGGCTTCACCGAAGCCGTTGAAATCCGCATCTACCTCTGGGGACATACCAGCACCGGCTATGGTACCTTTGGTGTTGGCTTTAATAACGGTTCCTCGCCCGTTGGCGAACCGAACCTTTTCCTGATGGGCCGCACGGGCGAACCGCCCACATCGGCCAAGGTCTGGACTCTCTACTAATCATATATAGGAGTCACATGTTCGACCCTTAAGGGTAATGGGGCGAAGCTTTTCCGGGCTTCGCCCCTTTTTCTTTTCTGGCCCTTCCGGTATTTCTGCCCGATTCCCAACATCACCCCGAAGGCTTTATCCAATTAACAAAAAGGCGCACCTGTTTGCGAAGGAAAGCCCCCAATCCAAAGTTATGTGAATGCACCACGGAGCCACGGAGGCCACGGAGAAATGCGGATAAAGCCCCGCCCCTGCCAGACACCAGAAAACCCTTCATCGCAATCGCAATCGGTATTTTTTTACCACGAAACACACGAAATACACGAAAAAAAGGCGCACCTGTTCGT
The DNA here is from genome assembly GCA_964462565.1 of uncultured Candidatus Sumerlaeota bacterium. Classification (GTDB taxonomy): domain Bacteria; phylum Sumerlaeota; class Sumerlaeia; order UBA8349; family UBA8349; genus CAYWYC01. The sequence continues at coordinate 3,013 of CAYWYC010000059.1, forward strand.
AGTCAGCCCCGTGAGGGGCGTCGGATTGAATGGAATCCATTCATCATCCCGGAAATTTCTGCTCCGGATGGCGGCCCTTACGGGCCTGACTACAAACCGGTGGGACATGGGTGGGGTTATTCACCGACAGTGAGTGCATCTCTTTGTGATGGAGTAAGGCTGATGTTTCGGGAAGCAATGGCTTCCTGGAGATGGTCCGGCTTACTGGTTCCCAGGATGGGAATGACGGGAAAATCATGGCCGCGCAGCCAGGCCAGGGCGATCTGGACGGGGCTTGCGTCGAGTTCGTCGGCCAATTTACGGGCGCGTTCGAGACGCTTGAGGGATTCCGGATTGTCGCATTGCTTGTCGGGCTTGCCAGTGGCAAAGAAACCCCGTGCCGTGGGACTCCAGGGAATGACCGGGAGTTTGCTTTCCGTATGCCAGGCGATGTCTTCCGGACCGGCAAAAACCGTTGTGGCCGGTGGATTGTCCACATGGGCCAGGCTCCATTGGGGCTGGGACGCCACAAAGCCTGGTATGCCCTTTTTGTCGGCATAAGTGTTGGCGGCATCGAGACGCTCGCTGGTCCAGTTGCTCGCGGCAATGTGGCGGATGCGTCCTTTTTGAATTTCTTCATGCACGAAATCCATGATTTCATCCACCGTCAGGCGGGGATCGTCGCGATGCAGCCAGTAGAGGTCGATGGTTTCGCGATTTAGCCGTTCCAGGCTGTCGTCGATGTCAGAAGCCAACACTTCCGGACTCAGATAGGCGTCGGGCCGCTCATATTTTCCAAAGCCGGGATGGCAGCCCTTGGTCGCGACGATGAGTTCATCCTTGCCTCCGTTGCGTCGAATATATTCGGCAATGGCGCGCTCGCTGCAGCCGGATCCTTCGGGGGCCCAGGCGGCATAGCAGTGGGCGGTATCGATGAAATTTCCGCCGGCATCGCGAAAGGAATTCAAGATTCGGTCCACCTCATGGCCCTTGGTTTTGGAGCCAAGGCCACCTGCGCCGTAGCAAAATTCGGAAACCTGGAGTGATGAATCGGGAAGGACTATTGTTTTCATGGGGCTGGCTTTCAGTTGCTGAATAATACGCTTTTCAGAAATGAAAGAATTCGCGAACAAAGCGGGCAAATTTATGTTTGCTGCGGTGGAATTCCTTGACGAGCCGATCCCGACGTGGGGATGTGGATACGGCCCATTCGCAGGAGCGGCAGATAAAATCATCGGGCGCGGGGCGTTCCCCATACACCATGTCGGTATAGGTCAGAAAGCGTTTGCTGTTCCAGACTTCTTCGATGGTGTTTTCTTTCAGGTTTCCCACGACAACCTGGCGGGCCATATCGTTGCAGCACAGGACCACGTCGCCGTTGAAGGCCACGGCCATGTGGTAGAGGGGCCGCTTGGACCGACATCCGGCCAGATCGCTTACATGACCTTCTTCGTAGCCTTCGACGAGTCCGGCGCGGGAGCCTGCAATAGGAGAATGCACCTTGATGCCGTAGCGCTTCCAATGCTTGAGGACCTTTTTCCTTTCGCCCAGAGGCCAGTCCACATCAATGGCCGTGATATGCAGTTTATCGGTTGGATAGTTTTTGGCGAGATAGTCCACGTTTTCAAGAATCTTGGAAACATCAAGGCCCATGATGCGCTTGACGGTATCCGGCTCGATACCGTGGCAGCTGATGCTGAATTTACCGGAAAAGCCGATTTCATTAAGGCGGTCCACGATTTCAGGACGCAGAAGCGCGGCGTTTGTGGTGAAATTGATGCGCAGGTTTTGCTCCATGGCTTTCTGGATATAGGGGATAATGTCTTTTTCGACAAAGGGTTCTCCCATAACGCAAAAGCCCAGGCGCCCGCGAAAATCATGGCGGCGGCCGATCTCACCAAAATCGTCGATGATTTTTTCGTAGAGGGACCAATCCATCTTGCCCATGGGCAGTTTTTTGGAAAGTTCCGGATAGGGGCACATGATGCAGGATGCGTTGCAGTATGAGTGGATGTCCACTGTAAGACGTGTCGGATAACTGAGTCGATTATAGGCTGTCATGTGTTTTAATATGGCATCTAAATCCCCTGCCCGCAAGCAGATAATAAGTAATTGCGGACAGGGAATGGTTTTAATACTGGGTTTCGTTGCTCGGTGGCGTTACGTTGCGGTTTGGAATCTGCCGGGTCCCGGTCGCGGCGGGCGGGGTTCTCCGGGGTCTGGCTTGCTTAACATCGGCTTGGTCGTCATCATCTTCTTGCTCGCCCCCGGGGCTGCCTTGCGTCGTGGATTCAGTCGCCGTAGAGGTATCATCTTTAGCGGCGCCTTCGCTCAGGTCTCCAGAGAGGCCGGTCAGACCTTCCTGGCGAAATTTTGGAATAGTGCCGCCGGCTTCGAGCACGGCCTGGCGCATTGCGGCTTCGCTGTTTTCCAGATTTTTAAGGCTGGTGGTGCTGGCATCGCTGTCCATCTTCATCTCTTCTTCGGCAGGCAGGGGTTCTGGTTCGGGCGCTTCGAAGCGTCGGAGCAGTGCGCCGGTTGTGGACGCATCGTCGGTATAGAAGTTTTGCCGGCTTTGGGCACGGAGAAGGGCTTCCTGTTCGGGATCAACCCATTCGCCCCCCGACTCGAGTTCGTCAAACTGGTAGGCTACAATATCGCCGATGGGTTTTTCCCGAATGACCGTGGGCGTGATGAAGAAGAGCAGGTTACGGATGGCGGTACTTTTCGAGGTCTTTCCGAAGATCATGGGACCGATAACGGGAATCTTGACCAGAAAGGGTACGCCCGCTTCGGTCTCCGATTCCACGCGATCGATCAAGCCACTGATGACGCGGGTTTCGCCGTCGGGGATGATAAGGACGGTTTGGATGGTGTCCACGGTTTTTTCCACGCCCTGGACGGTACGTTGCTGTCTTTCACCTCCGACGGTTTCGGTGATCCCGGTGGGTACTTCGACAACGCGCGCGGTGGAGTTATCAATCAGGATATCCATCTCCACCAGGCCCGTGGGGCTGATGGTGGGGGTAATTTCGACAGTAAGACCGCTGGGCACGTTTTGGGTGGAAACGCTGTAGTCGTTATTGGTGGTGGAATTACCGATCTGCTGGACGACGGAAATGGGTGTTTCGCTTCCGGCGATGAAGGATGCCTTTTCGCGGTTCTTCACCGTAACACGCGGGCGCAAGAGAACACGGGTGTTGGAATCGTTGAGAAGGGCCTGCATGTTGAAGCGGATGTATTTATTCCAAAAGGAGAAGTTGGCTCCGCTGCTGCCAATTGTTACAACGGGAAACTTGTCTTCGTAGCCGACAAAATAGGATGCCGCGCCATCGACGAATCCATCGGCCACGGCGGCTTCCAGGTCATCGCTGTAGGCAAATTTTGAGCCGTAATCCAGCAGGTGCGACTGGTCCACGTCGAGCAGTTCCGCCTCGATGCGCACTTGGTCGATGGGCCGGTCGAATATCTTTAAAAAGCGTTCCACGTCTTCGTGGACGACTTCGGAATCTTCCAGAATGAGCAGACCGCGTTCGGCGTCGATGGAATAATAGGCGCCCTCGGTCATGATTTCCTGAAGGTTCGTTTCGATCTGCTCGATGCCCTTGCCTTCCGCACCGATAGAGTTCAGGTTATACACGCGGCGCGGCTGACGCACGTCGAGAAGTTCGATCATCGATTCCATGCGTTGGATATTGGCGAGGACGTCGCGGACAATGATGATGCGGGCTATTTCGTCGGACTCGATGGTTCCGGCTTCGGATTTCATATCCTGGATTTTATCGACTATCTCCGCAACGGGGACATAGCGGATGTAGAAAATGCGTGTGTACTGGGGCAGGTCGATGAGATTCATCAGGTCCTGGACGAGCGCGAGTTTTTCGGGGAGGTCGGTGACAAAAACCTTGTTGACGCGCTGATCCACGGCGACGGATCCATGCTTGGGTGTGAGGATGTTGGACTGCTTGATGGCGTCGGCCAGGTACTTGGCGGTGATGTGGACGGGAACGAAAACCTTGGTTTCCATCAATTCCAACTGGCGGACATCCTCCCAGTTTTTGCGGTCCCAGAGTTCATATCCGCTTTCGGTTTTGGTCCATTTCAAGTCGTGTGCCGAGCTGATGGAGTCGAGGAATTCCTCGGGGGTGAGTTGGCTTCCGGAAAAGGCGATTTTCAGTTTCTGGGTATCGCCTTTAAGAATTATTTTTTCGCCGGTCTGGTACATGAAGTCGTCAATGATGACAGCGATGGGAGTTGGTTTGGGGAACAGGATATCGGCCACGGGTACGCCCTGTTCGTTGCGCTTGATCTCGGGCCTGTCCTCTTGCGCGGCCAGGGGGAGAGTCATGCTCGCGGCCGCCAGGGCGCTTAGAATAAGGATGGTCACCAATTTGAATCGTTTCATGATTCGGCCTCTGCTTTCTTATCTCAGACTGAATTCCTTGGACTGTCCAGCGCCTTCTACGATGACGCCGTAGCGCCCCTTGGCGCGCGCCGTGACCGGCACGAATTGTTTGGTTTTGGGGTCACGAATGTTTTTCGATACCCCTTCTTCCAAGACTATTTCCTCTTTGCCTTCTGTGAAAACAAACTGATTCCGCGATCGGATGGGATAGGCAAATTCCCATTTTCCGACAACATCCGCCAGGTTGGGCGTGGGAGCCGGAGTGGGTGTACGCGGCGGGGCCGTGGGCGTGGGCGTCACGAGATCGCGGAATATGTTTAAAGTCCCCAAGGCCTCGAATGAATCTCCCGTGGCGGTTGTGGGGCCGTATTCCGTTTCATTTCCCGGGCCATCGTTCTTGCCTGTGGAGCCCTGTGATGTTCCCATATTTTCGATATCGGAAGGGGAAAAACGGTTCCGACCGATCAAGAATATAAACATGATAATTCCCGCCAGCAAGACTAAATTAATCGCCCACTCTTTTATCTGGCTTCCCATTATACCAAAACCTCCTTGCCCTTCCGGATAAAAAGGCGGGAATCCTGGCTGGGGCGATTGGTCGCCTGTGGCCTGATGGTTCCGTGAAAACATTTATGCATGATTATTCCGCTCTCTTTGCGACACAGGGCCTGACTCGTGATCTCCATTAGTTGCCGCCTTCGCTCAGACTTTCCGTCTGGATGACCTGTGCCACGTCCACATCCATCGTTATCGTATCGTCGCCCAAACGTCCCACGGTTTTGTCCAGTCGCAACTCGTGCACAATCAGATTGCGGTTGGCCAGGCTTTTCAGGAGAACAGTGATGGTATTCAGGTTTCCCTCCACCCTCTGGATGGGCAGGATGAGGTAGGCAAAGCCATCGACATCGGGGATTTCTTCGATGCGTGTACGACCGAACTCGGAGGTCCGAAGACGCAGGGACCGGAACATGTTTTCCATCTCTTCACTCAGGACCACTTCGGGGGGTCTTCCGGCATGGGGCCTGGGCAGAGATCCGGCGAGTCGCATGAAGCGCTCATCGACGCGGTCACCCTTTTTCAGCGCCAGCGTTTGCGCCTGCATTTTATTACGGGCAATTTTCAGTTCGCTGCTGATCTGCTGATAGTCGGCGATGAAACTTTTCAGATAGGCAAAATATACAATGGCCGCCACGCCCATAATCATGGTGATATAAAAAATGGTTTGCTCACGGCGGGTCATTTTATTCAAAAACTGCATGGGATAATCCTTTAGCGCTTCTCCTTGAAATAACCATTCAATGTGTAACGGATAAGCCGCTTGCCGCCCGGATAAACCTTGTTATCAAGGGGCGTACTTTCCTTGCGGACCGATTCAAAATGGCCGGACTGCTCCAGTTTCAGGAGAAAGTCATTCAGGTCCTTGTGCGAGGTGGCGTGGCCGATAATTTTTACGTTTCTTCCGGCAGTGTAGTTAAACTCGATAATCGAAACGCGCATATTGCCCGGACCAAAAAGATCGGCCCATTTGCTCATGTCGTCCAGAATGCCCATGGCGGAACCTTCGGGGTCGGTATGGGCGCTCAGGATGCGGACCACACCTTCGCGGTATTGCACTTCTTCCACGCGCTCTTCGTTCACTTCCAAATTCTTTTCCAGTGTACGGAGTTCCAGCCGTTTGGCGCGAAGGGTCTGATGGGCGTAGAGAAAACCGCACACGACCAGGGCCACGGCCAGAGACAGCGTGATCATGAGAGACTGCCGTTTGCGGGAAAGGCTTTCGCGCCGGAGATATTCCTGGGGCAGCAGGTTTATCTGAAGGGCCTTGGGATCAATCTCGCGAAGAATGGCCCCCGCGCCGATGCAATAAGCGGCGGGCCGCAAATGGATGGATTCGGATTTTTCATCAATCCGGAGCCCACCGATAAAGGCGTTGAGCACGGTGGGCCGCATGCCGAGGCGCTTTTCCAGAAAGGCTTCGACATTACCCAGGTTGCTGCCGACGCCGGAAAGAAAGACCCGGCTGAATGGCTGGCACTGGAATTCGCGCTGGGCAAAGTCGTAAGTGCGTCGCACTTCCTGGATCAGGCGGTTGCGCCAGTTTTCCAGGGCTTCGTGCTGCTCCGATTTTTCCGCTGAACCTTCAGCCTGGTCCTGCTCATCGGCCCCGACCAGGTCAAAGGCGGGAGCCTCAGCCGGTTCCGGTAATTCGGCCAGAAGGTCCAGGGACGCCAGTTGCGATTCGGGAACGTCGCCCTGAGCCAGCGTGTTTTCCATTCCCATCTTGTCGAGAAGTTTGTCCACGCCGAGGCTCACACTCCGTGCAAAAACCGGTTGCCCGTCACAGAGAATGGTAATATCGGTCGCGCCAAAACCAATGTTGATCTGGGCGACAGTCTGGTTTTGTTCCGCATCCCATTCACCGCTGTGCATGAGAGCATTGGCCAGGGCCGTGGTAGATACTTCGAGGCTCAGGAGTCGGATGCCCGCGGCGGCCATGGTGTCCGTCAGGTCCTGAGCGGGCGGTCCGTCCATGGCGGCGATGAGCACCTGGGATCCCTGGATTTCTTCGGAAGTGAGAATGCAGTGGGAAATGATATGGCGTTCGACGTTAAAGGGAATGTGGCGCTCTGCCTCAAAACGGGCCATCTCGGGCAACTCGTTGGGATCGCCCGATGGAAGCGTAACGATGCGCAGGGTTACCCACTGCTTGGGAACGACGGCGATGGCCTCGCTGTCCCGGATGCCGGCTTTTTTGAGGGCCTGGCGGATGGTGTTGCCGTTGATCTGGGCGACGTTACGTTCGGCGATTTCCGTCTCGTCGGGACGAGTCAGGGCATTGCGTTCGAGGGGCGCAACGATATGGCCGCGGAGGATGTAGCCGCCCTTGGCCTGTTGCCAGTGAAAAATCCGGCAGAAAGTGTCTTGGAATTCAATAACCAGCATACGTATTCAGGACCTGTGGCCTTTCCTGCGTCAATGAAGCGCGATTCTTTTTCCCCTAAAATATGTTCCAACTCGTGTAATACACCACCGGCACGGACCAGCTCGTGATGGTCGAGCCATCCTCCCGCTGCACAGATCGCGTCTGGAATCCGGGCGGCATCCAGTCTTCGAGGTCCTCGCCGGTATAGTTCACCGCCGAGCGATAGGCCCCGGCTACGATCTTTGCGATGGGCTTGGGACGCTTTTTTTCGTTACGGTTTCCGGAAGTCCAGACAGACTTTTCTTCCGCCTCCCCAAGGCGCGCTTCGCAGTAGATCGTAAAGAAATCGGATTGGGTTGTCAAGCGCTGGAGTTGGCCGGCTTTGCCGACAAAGGCCGACATTCCGGTAAGGGCTCCCAACTCGTTGATTTTTTTGAAGGCGCTGCTGTTGTCGATGCGCGTACTGCCGCGTCCCTGGCGCTTGTCGATGATGCTTTGGGCGATCGATTTTCCCGTTTCCAGACTTCCCGAAGCCTGGCCGAAAAGCGCCGCCAGGCATTCATAACTGGCCGTATTGATGTTCAACTTGTCCGCCTTGACCGTCAGAAATTCCCGCAGGCCCCGACGATTGCGCGAGCGCGGTTCCGCGTCCAGGTCGGGAAAGAAGCTGGGTTCCTCTTCTTCGGGATCATAACCGTAAAAAAGTTCAGGCGTCATTCCCGGAATTCCGAGCAATTCATCGACGGTGTCGAATTTTGCGTTTTTGGGAAGATAAAGACGGCTCGATTCAACGTCGAGATCCATGTCCAGTTCGCGTGCGTAATGTTCAATCTCGCTGGTGCCTTTTTTGCCGATGGGTTCATCGTCATTGTCTTTCCAGTCCCAGATCGCCTCGGCAATGTCCCGGGCGTCTTCTTCGTCTTCGCCCAGCATCCGTATCAGATATTCTATGGCCTCCATTGTTTTTTCATTGTTAATATCGAGTTTGCTTTCCTCGTCCACCACGAGGATCGTGTAATGGCCGATGGGATCGGAGTCATCCGGAGGGGTGATTTCATAGGTGCGCGGAAGCAGGGAGCCGTCGGCCCAGACGTCGCCAAAGGCATCAAAACGGTTGCGCCAATCCATGTCGGCAGCGCCCATGAGCAGGTTGTCGTTGCGCAGGTCGGTCGTTGCGCGGGCCACTCCCAGTCGCGCCAGCTGACGCACGCGAAATTGATCCCGGTTCAGCGCGCTCAACTGACTTTCCACGCGCATTTCATAAGAGAGCGACTGCGCAAGAAGCCCCAGGACAATCACGATCCAGATCGTAAGCAGAAGAATCACGGCGCGACGGCTGCGGTTTTGGCGAAAGGCTATCATATCGCGCCCTCCTCTTCGGGAGTCGGTTCGAAATAGCCAACGTCCGAAGGCTTGAACGTTTCGATAGACGTGGGAACCCAGATGGTGGTAGTCATACTTCGCGCGTGGCCGGATATCTTCGACGTCTTCTTCGTTTCCTTTTCGTCCTCATCCATTTCAGCAAGCTTCGGATCAATCTCCAGGGTCACCGTTACCGCCATGGGCAGGTGGTCGGTGGCGCGTTTGATGTATGCCATCAGTTTCTGGCGGAACTGGGGATCGTCGGACGGCAGGTTGAACTTGGGCGTGCGGTATTTCTTTTTGTTGGAATCCCAGTCCGATGCCTCGGACCACCCGCCGGAACGGAAATAGCCGTACTTGAATTCCAGTTTGGACACATTGCGGGCCAGCAATTCGGTGGCGCCTGGATCGAGTTCCACTTCTTCAAAATATTTGATTTCATCGGGCGGCAGAAAATCTTCCGGCAGAACACCGACATTCATCAGGTTTTGCCAGTCGATGAAAACCTGCCCCTCTCTGCGGGCCTTGTCTTTTTCGGCTTCCAGCATTTCGTTGGCCTTCACAAATTCCTGCGCGATGTTCGGATTGATCTTCAGAACGCGAAAGGCGCGCGCGCGGTGGCGATAAAGATTGTGGTCCTTCAGGAAATACTTGACCCGCTCGATGCCCAGGTATTCATTGCTCAGGGTTCCGTCGTCTGGGAGAGCGCGGGTGAATTCGATGTAGTTTTTGCTTTTTCCGATGAACTGCAACTTGGCCTTCAGGCCCAGATAATTCTTGGCCTCCTGGCGATCGGCTTCCTGCGTGATCAGGCCGGGAATCCGAATCGGCTCGTTGCGTTCAATGGCCTGGGTGATGGCATCCTGGTTTCGCAATATCGCCACTTTCATGTCCAGCAATTCCTGGTAATGATCCGGCTCATAGTAAACGCTCATCAGGTCGCGCTGAATGGCATTCATGGAAAAACGCAGGGACTGCATCGTCTCCGAAGAAAGTTTCCCCATCTCAAAGGCGCGGGTGGCGATGCGGAAGCTGTTATAGAGCGCCGTGGTGCAGACCGCGAATATCGTCACGGCAATCAGCACTTCCAGCAGGCTGAAGGCTTTGGACGAGGGAGTTCTGTACTTGCTTCGCGTCATCGTTTCCATGCCTCAGCGATCAAAGTCGATTTCGTTTTCGCGCCGCGCGTCGGAGGTAAATTTTTCCGACGAACTGAGCGCCGTCTCCACGCTGAGCAAACGCTGGGACTTCCCAAGCCGCTTGTCGCGGGGCGAGGTGTAGTACATGCTCAGGCTGACCCGGCGCAGCGGCGCCAGGTTTGCCGTTTCCTCGAAGCGCGAGACGTTGTCATAGTCGAGAACTTCATGCTCGTATTGCACTTCATAATGAAAGCGCGCGTAAGGTGCTTCCAGATTTTCGCTGGTAAAGCCGCGGTCGGGCGGATCTTCCTCCCACTTGTCCAGCAGATTCTGGGCCAGCAGGGACGCCGTCGTAAACTTGCGGCTTTGCTCCGTTGCCCTGATGGACAGGGAAAAGGAGCGCAGAATCATGGACAGGGCGACTCCCATAATCGCCAGCGACACCAGCACCTCGAGCAGAACAAAGGCGCGGCGGCGGCGAAAGGTGGTGGCGAAATCGCGTTTCATGATTCGGGACTTTCCTCTTTGTCCGGATCGTATTCCACGACCTCGATCGGCTTCGGCTCGCCCTTGTAGGTGCGCACAGCCCCCGATGCTCCGGCAATTTCCACGGTCATGGCGCGCTCCTTTTCATCGCGAATCAGGATCGCCGCGTAGGTGGCCGAGCCGTCTCTGAAAAATTGCAGGCGCACCATCTGGCTGTCGGCATCGAGTTCGGCGGCGGCCCTGATTTCATCAAACTGAATGCGGCTGTGCTTATCATCGAGATAGCGATATTCCGGACGGCCTTCCCGATTTCTGCGCCTTCCCCCGACCCGGGCGCGCTTCCGGTCGGGTTCGGGATTTTCTTCCAGGTAATAGCGTCCTTTTTCCAGGTCGATACGAATCTCCACCGTCTTGCCTTCAAGGCTGGCCTGGGCGCGCGCGTAACGGGCCATGGTGCAGAAGTCCCGCGCCGCCGCGGCCAGTTTGTTGCGCTCATGGGTCCCGCGCATGACGGGAATACTGATAATCAGCATAATCGACATGATCACCAGCACGACCATGATCTCGATCAGCGAAATGCCGCGACGCCTGGCGTCGGGTCGCGAAAAGCAGGGAGAAAGGGATGCGTTGTGTTTCATGTGTATCCGTCCTCTTCTTTCCCATGGGGAGGAACCGCCGATGCATGATCGGCGATGGCCGTTCAGCGTTTGCGTTGATGGTTGCCTTTCCGGGCCAGAATGTTCCTTTCTCCCCGCTTTGCGCGATCCGTCTTTAATAAGCGCCGCCTGTCGGGTCCAGCGTCATGATGGGCAGCATCATCGAAATCACAATAAAACCCACGATCAAACCAAGACCCAGAATAATGAGCGGTTCCAGCATGGAGGTCAGGGTCTTCAGCGAACGGTCCACCTCGCGTTCACAGGTGTCGGCGACTTTCAGCAGAATATCGTCCAACTGCGCTGTTTCCTCTCCGACGGCTATCATGCTCACAATAGTCGCCGGAAAAAGGGGGCTGTCCGAAAGCGTTCGCGAGATATTGCCGCCCTGCGATACGGAAGGCGTCAGTTTCTCCACTTCCTGGCGCATGATGGTATTGGTAATGACGTCCCGCGTGATGTCCAGCGCCGTCAGGATTGCAACACCATTTCGCAACAGGTTGCCCAGGGTCCGCGCGAAGAGAGCCAGTTCGCGCTTCTGGATCACATTGCCGATCACGGGAATCTTGAGAATCGCGGTATGAAACATGCGCCGGCCTTCTGCCGTTTTCATGAAACGCTGAAAGGCGATAATGCCCGCGATCAATCCGATCAGTACCATCCACCAATAGGTTCCGACGATATCGGTAATGCTGATCATGAACCGCGTAATGCCGGGCAGCACCTGGCCCATGTCGGAATAAACGCCCGAAATTTTCGGCAAAACCACCAGGATGAGCACGGAAATAACCGCCATGCCGGCCAGCACCATGATGGCGGGATAGGCCAGCGAACTGACCACCTTGCCCTTGAGTTCCTGCTCGTTTTCCGCAAAGTCCGCCAGCCGCTGGAGCACCTCGTCGAGCATACCGCCCGTTTCCCCGGCGCGAACCATGGCGACGCTGAGCGGCGAAAAAACCCGGGGATGCTTGCGCATGGCCTGCGCCAGGCTGTCGCCCGCCTGCACATTTTTGTTGATGTCGGCAACAATCCCGCGAAGCATGTCTTCCCGCGTCTGGTTCAGGATTATGCTCAGCGCCTTCACCAGCGGAATACCCGATCCCACCAGGTCGGCCAGCTGGCGGTTGAAGCTCACCAGGTCGCCGCTCGAAACCTTGCCCCGCATGGCCGAAATGCTCATTCCCTTTTTCGATTTGGGCGTCACATCGGCAATCTTCACGGGAAAATATCCCATCGACTGCAAACGGCTGATCACCGCCTGCCGGTCTTCCACTTCCAGGGCGCCTTCGATGCGTTCGCCTTTTTTGTCGCGGGCCACGTAGGTAAATTTGGGCATCGTGCTCTTCCGTCTCACTTAATCTTTATAGCGGGGCGATTATTCTTTCGCGCCTTCTTCGGCAATCACCTGCTGCTGCTCCACGATAATGTCCTGCACCTCGTCCAGGTCTTCTTCCATGGTCACGCGGAGCACTTCCTCGATCGAGGTGATGCCCTGCTTGATCTTCTTCCAGCCGTCCTGGCGCATGGGCTGCATGCCATGGCGGATGGCATGGCGCTTGAGATCGTTGGTCGATGCGTTTTCCACGATAAGGCGGCGAAAGCCTTCCTTGATCTGCACCATTTCATAAATAGCCGTTCGCCCACGATAGCCCGTATAGCGGCAGCTTTCGCAGCCGCGGGGGCGATACACCTCGAATTCGCCGCGGGCGTCCTGAGTCACGTTTACGCGACGCAGCAGGTCGTCGGAGGGATTGAATTTTTCCTTGCACTCAGGGCAGAGCACACGCACCAGACGCTGGGCGATGAGGCCTTCGAGTGATGATGAAATCAGGAAGGGCTCGATGTCCATGTCGAGCAGTCGCGTCACGGCGCCGCAGGCATCGTTCGTATGAATCGTACTGAAAACAAGGTGGCCGGTCAGGGCCGACTGGATGGAAATCTCCGCCGTTTCGCTGTCTCGAATTTCACCAACGAGGAGGATGTCGGGGTCCTGGCGCAAAATGGCGCGCAGGCATCGCGCGAAGGTCAGGCCGATGGTCGTGTTGATCTGAATCTGCGTCACGCCGTTCATGCGATATTCAATCGGATCTTCCGTGGTGATCAGCTTGCGTTCCGCTGTATTGATTTCCGAAAGCCCGGCATAGAGCGTCGTGGACTTACCCGACCCCGTGGGACCGGTGACGAGAATAATGCCGTGGGGCCGGGAGATCATATCGCGCAGGATCCCCAAATGGCGATTGTCGAAACCCAACTTCTCCAGGTTGATAAATTCTTCGTCGCGCGTGAGGATACGAATCGAAATGCTCTCGCCGTAAGGCGTGGGCACACTCGACACACGCATGTCGAATTCGTCATTGCCCTTCTTGACCTTGATCTTGCCGTCAAGCGGCAGGCGGCGTTCGGCAATGTCCATGTCGGCCATGATCTTCACGCGCGAGATAATCGCCGACTGGAAGCGCTTGATGTTGGGAGGAACAGGTGACTCGTAGAGCACACCGTCGATGCGATAGCGGATGCGCAGATCGTTTTCCATGGGTTCGATATGTACGTCCGTGGCGCGTTCGCCCACGGCTTCCATGAAAACCTGGTTCACAAAGCGAATGATCGACGCATCTTCCGCCATGTCTTCGATATCATCGACCGTCGATTCCGCCTCCAGCGTCACTGAACCTTCCGAATCCTCGCTCAATTCCTCGATGGTATCGGCGCCCGTGCCGTAGTAGTATTTAACCGCCTCCGATATATCCTTCTGCGTGGCCACCACCGGTTCGATCTCGATGCGCAGGTTCAGGCGAAGGTCGTCCAACATGCGCACGTTGTTGGGATCGGACAGGGCCACTTCGAGCATCTCGCTGTCGAAGGCCACGGGCATGATTTTGTAATGGGTCGCCAGACGTGCCGGTACGCGGGAGATGACTTCCGGTGGGATTTCGATGTCGCCCAACCGCACAAAGCGCAACCCGTTTTGCCGCGCCACCGCTTGCAGCAGTTCATCCTCCGTCACAAGCCCCATCTTCAACAACACATTGCCCAGGCGCTCACCCGATTTATGATGCTCCATCAGCGCGCGATCCAGTTCGTCCGGATCCAGCACCCGCATCTCCACCAGGATATGCCCCAGTTCTTTATATTCATCCGTCATGACCATTTTTCGCGTCCTTCCTCATGCGCCCGACAAGCATCATGGCTTCAGGCATAATTCACCAAGTGAATATTGTATCAAGTTTCATGCCAAAGGGCAATGCCGGGCTTGATGCTTTGTCCAGGATTTTCAATCGTGTAAAGTTCCCATTTTGAAAGCTTTATGCGACCGGGACTTTTTCGGGAATTTTGGGGATTATCGCAATCAGGCACCTGAATCGGGAAATCACGACTCAGGGAATCGTGATTTCACAATTGGCCTCGTAGGGTCTCCGCCGGCAACACGGGCGAA
>CAYWYC010000059.1:17495-18672 GCA_964462565.1 uncultured Candidatus Sumerlaeota bacterium
ACCGCGTTTATGTGCTGGATTCGCATTCGCGATTGAACCTTTGCTCAGCGAAAATCGTATCTACGCGCGCAGCACCACCGAAGCCGTGAGCTTTGACTTTTCCGCGCTGACACCAAAAGCTTCGGCCCGTTTTGCCCATGATGAATATCCGTGATAAAGAAAAAGGCGGAGCCGGTTTTGTTGCCGATTCCGCCTGGATAATTTGTTGCGATTCTTTGCTTCGGACTTCCCGAATCAGCCCTGGAAGTTGACGATGGCCGCGAAGCTGTCAGCCTTGAGCGCCGCGCCGCCGACGAGTGCGCCGTCGATATCGGGCTGCGACATCAGTTCCTTCACGTTGTCGGGCTTCACGCTGCCGCCGTACTGGATGCGCACCGACTGGGCCACATCGCCGCCGTACAGTTCATTGAGAAGTTTGCGGATTTCAGCATGCATTTCCTGCGCCTGGTCGGGCGTGGCGACTTCGCCGGTGCCGATGGCCCAGACGGGTTCATAGGCGAGAACCGTGTCCTTGACCTTGTCGGCGGGCAGGTCCTTGAGACAACCGCGCAGCTGGCCAGTAACGACTTCAACCGCCTTGCCGCCCTTGCGTTCGTCCAGCACCTCGCCGCAGCAGATGATGGGAATAATGCCCTGCTCGTAGAGGGCCTTGGCTTTTTTGTTGATGCCTTCATCGGTTTCGCCGAAATACTGGCGGCGTTCGCTATGGCCGATGATGCAGTATTTGACGCCCGCCGTTTTCAGCATGGGGGCGGAGATTTCACCCGTGTAGGCACCCGATTCTTCCCAGTAGCAGTTCTGGGCCGCCACGTCGATGTTCGTGTTCTTGGTGGCTTCCACGACCGGATAGATCGACGTAAAAACCGGGCCGACCACGCAGTCCACTTCATTATTGTCCTTGACCAGGGGGATAAGTTCCTTTACCAGTTCCACGGCTTCCAACTGGTCCTTGTTCATTTTCCAATTGCCCGCAAGAATATATCGTCTCATTGTCCAATCCTTTCCAGAAAAGTGATATTAATCGGGGCAGTCCCGCAAGTGCCTCCCCCGGATGCATTCGGCATTGGTATAGCCCAGAGCGGAATAACATGCAAGCCCTTTTCCCATAAAAGGCCTGCGCGCTTTATTCCCTTGATCCTTCATACTGATATCTGTCTTGGCTTTTGCGTAAGGCATA
>CAYWYC010000060.1:0-10807 GCA_964462565.1 uncultured Candidatus Sumerlaeota bacterium
CCTGCATCGCAATCGCACACGCAATCGGTATTTGTTAACCACGAAACAAACGAAATACACGAAAAAAGCTCCTGTTCCCGATCCCATGTCACCGGTATCATCCGCCGTTCATTTTCTTAGCGGCGAATCGCTCAGATTTTGCGGATATTACGCCTTTCGGCTCTGCTGCTTGAAGGATTAAGCCGTCGCCGCAGCTGATTGAAAGTTCGCTTGTGTCACCGGCGGGCCTGTGATATTAAGAACAGCAGGCAGATTACTTTCTCATAATTCGGAAATATTCCACCCATGCGTAAAGTGCACGACATTCCCCCGGAAAGCGCGGAAAGATGGCCTCACCAGACCGCGCTTGTTGATGGTCTGGAGCGGATTTATTATCACCAGTTTCTGCGCCATGTGCGCAATATTCGGGCGCGCCTCCTGCAGATTGGGGCGGGTCCCGGTACGGGTATCGGCTTGCTGATGCGGGACAGCGCCACCTTTATGGTTTGCGCCTTTGCCTGTATGGATTGCGGGGCCACGGTGCTGCCGCTTTCCAACCGGCTGAAGCGCGCACAGTTGGAAAACATGTTTGACACCTGCCTTCCCCATGCGCTGATTGAGGATGGAACGGGGCCCCATGTGCTGGACGCATTCTCCAATCTGGTTGAAACGCCGGGGCTCTCACCGGTGCGCTTTTCCTGGACCGGTTTTTCCCGGCATCGCCCTTTCACGGGCCACGTGCCCGATCCGGCGCTGATGGCTTTCACTTCCGGCGTCACCGGACAACCCAAGGGGGTGGTGCTGTCGCATACGAGCGCCATGGAGCGGATCGCAGCGGTGGACGCGCTTTTGGACATTGATTCCCATGATACTATTTTATACGCCCTGCCCATGGCGCATCATTTCTGGAGCACAATCCTGCTCTTTTTGCATAAAGGCGCGCAGACGATTTTGTGTCCCGGCATTTCGGCGGAAGATTTGCTTCAATTGGCCTGGAAAAACCAGGCGACCCGGATTTTCGCCCCGCCCAATTTGATCAAGGCAATGGCCTACGATTATTCGGGAGAAGACATGGTCGGCACCTTGGTAGGGGTCTATTGCCTGGGTGGCCCGCTTTCTGAAACGGTGACCAGCCGCTTTATGGTGCGCTATAACATGCCGGTGAGCCAGGCCTACGACAGCGTGGAAGCCGGCTTGCCCCTGATCAACACCAGTTTGCCCGAAGACATCCCTGTATCGGTCGGCCAGCCCGATCGAAACTGGTCCATCGGGATTTTTGGTGAAAATGGAAACCCCCTGCGCGATGGTGTGGCCGGCGAACTGGGCCTGCGGGGACCGGGCTTGTTCACCGCGTATCGGCATCCCCATCGCATGCGTGAGGAGGTTTTGCGGGATGGCTGGTATATGACGGGCGACATTGCCGAGCGGGACAGCGAAAACGCCATCACGATTCTGGGACGCAAAAGCAGACGCATCAAAATCGACGATACGATTATCTATCCAGAACAGGTGGAGAAAGAATTGAACGCCCTTCCTGTGGTGCGTAAGTCGCGCGTGAGTCTCGTGAGTTTTCCCTCGAACGGAGAAAAAGGCTTGCAGGCGGAGGTGGTTCCGCTGACTCCGAAAAGCCCACCTCCGCCTGAAGATATTGTCCGTTATTGCCGGCAGTTTTTTTCCGGAGCCTGGACCTTGCGTTCAGTCAAACTGGTGGAAAGCCTGCCCACCACTCCCTGCGGCAAGATCCTGGATCGACGCCGGCTCAAGGCGCGTTGACCACTATCAGGCCGACAGGGTCGCTTGCAGGTCTTCCTCTACCTCGCCAATCGGCTTCAGGCCAAATTTTTCGACCAACACGTTCAGCACATTCGGTCCCACGAATGCCGGCAGCGACGGGCCGAGGCGCATGTCCTGAATACCCAGGTGAAGCAGGGTCAGCAGGATACAGACGGCCTTTTGCTCATACCAGCTGAGGATGAATGAAAGCGGCAGATCGTTCACGCCGCAGTCAAAGGCCTTGGACAGGGCCAGGGCGATCTGGATGGCGGAATAGGCATCATTGCACTGCCCCACATCGAGCAGGCGCGGGATGCCGCCGATGTCGCCGAAGTCGATCTTGTTGAATCGATACTTGCCACAGGCCAGCGTGAGCATGACGCAGTCGTCGGGCACGGCTTCAGCGAATTTCGTATAATAGTTCCGCCCCGTCTTGGCGCCGTCGCAACCGCCGATCAGGTAGAAGTGGCGGATGTCGCCGTTCTTGACGGCATCGATCACCTTGTCGGCCACGCTCATGACGGCATTGCGTCCGAAACCGACGATGATTTTCTTTTCCTCGGCATCTTCTTCAAAGCCGGGGGCTTCCTGGGCGGCTTCAATTACCGGGGTGAAGTCGCCGTCGTCGATGTGCTGCACACCGGGCCATTGGACCAGGCCGGAGGTGAAGATACGTCCCTTGTAGCTGTCTGCCGGTTGCTGGATGCAGTTGGTCGTCATCAGAATCGCGCCGGGAAAGGCGTCGAATTCCTTCTTCTGATCCTGCCAGGCTCCACCGTAATTACCGACAAGGTGCTTGTACTTTTTGAGTTCGGGATAGGCGTGGCAGGGCAGCATTTCGCCGTGGGTATAAACATTGATGCCCTTGCCTTCGGTCTGTTCCAGGAGCAGCGCCAGGTCCTTCAGGTCATGCCCCGAAACACAAATAGCCTTGCCCTTTACGGGAGTCACACGGACTTCCGTCGGTTCGGGATGGCCGTAGGTTCCGGTGTTGCCTTCGTCAAGCATTTCCATGACGCGCAGGTTTACTTCCCCGACCTTCAGCACCATGGGGAGCAAGGCATCGACATCAGTCGGTTCTTCGGCCAGGAAATTCAGGGCTTCGTGGAAAAAGGCATAGACGCTTTCGTCTTCCACCCCCAGGATGAGCGCATGATCGGCATAGGCGGCCATGCCCTTGAGCCCCAGCAGAATCAGGTCCTGAAGGCCGGCAACGTCCTTGCCATACTTTTCAAGCCGGGCATCGACGGCCGCGTCGGCAGCCTGTTTGTCCAGGCCTTCCATGTCTCCGGCAGGCTCAAAGGTGGCTGGGCCGGACAATTCTTCCGGGTCTTTTCCCTTTTCCTTGCAGGCGGATTCATAGAGTTCGCGGGCTTTGTCTTTAATCTTGGCGCCCTTGCGCACCCAGGCGGCCACGTCTTCGGCGTCAAAGTTGACATTAGTAACGGTGGTGAAGAGCGCCTTCAGGATAAAAACATCCACTTCCTGATCGCTCTTGCCCAAAGTTCGCGCGCGGTGGGCATATTGGGAAATGCCTTTCGATACGTGGACCAGAAGATCCTGCATGTCGGAAGTCATTTCATCCTTGCCGCACACACCACGGGACTTGTCGCATCCTTCCCCTCGCATTGTTTGTTCGCACTGATAGCAGAACATACTCATAATTATTCATCCTTTCTTTAATCGGGTATACTTTTTATGCATCTTTTTATCTAAAATCCGGATCGCCTGTATTTCCGATTTAATGAAGCGCGGGGGCTCCTGCGATTCGGTTTTTCGAACGGATTTGGCCATCGGTGCTCACGATCACTTCATCGACGGCAATATCGGTTCCCGCTTCCTGCACAGCAGCCAGGGCCAATTGGGTCAGACTGGAGCAGCAGGGCACTTCCATGCGGGCGATAGTGATGCTGCGGGGTTTGGCTTCGCGGCACAGGGCAACGAGTTTCGAAATATAGGGTCGCGTGTCATCCAGCTTGGGGCAGGCAATGAGCAGGCTCTTGCCGGCCAGCAGGTCGCGGTGAAAAGAACCCAGCGCAAAGGCCGTGCAATCCGCCGCCAGCAAAACGTCGGCTCCCTGAAACTGTGGGGCTGCCGGATGCGCCAAGTGCAGCTGGATGGGCCAGTGAGTCAGTTCGGAAGGCTGTTCAGCATCGCTGGTCCGCGGTTTTTTGTCAGCCTTATCAAACTGGCGAGACGCGGAACCGGGGCAACCCCCCGAAGGCTTAAAGGCAAAGGCGGGGCATCCGCCGGATTCGGGCGTCGAAGTTTTGGGCTGCTGGTCACGAACCCGTTCTTCCACGGCAGCTTCGTCAAAGGCGTCGGCTTCGCGTTCTATTACTTTCAATGCTCCGGTCGGGCAATCACCAATGCAGGCTCCCAGTCCGTCGCAGTAAATGTCGCTTACGAGTTTAGCCTTTCCATCAATCATCTGCAGAGCGCCTTCGGCACAGGCATTCACACACTTGCCGCAGCCGTTGCATTTCGCTTCATCTATTTCAATAATATTGCGTTTCATCTTCCTTCTCCTTTTTCGGGCTTTGCCGTTTCCGTACCGGCTTTGTTCCAACTGAAGCCCACTCTACTCCCGCTTTTCTTCATCCGCCTTGACTTAGGTCAAGCCATCAAAAAAAAACAGGATGATGTAGCAATAGTCGCATGCAAGGCCAATATTTACAACACTATACACGTAGTCATTTTTACGGATTTTTTTTGGAATAATTACGGGTAATCTTATACAGCGATATCGATGACATATGCAAATGTCCGGCAGGATTCCTGTCGTTAAGATAGGAAATGCGAAAAAAGTAAAGGGTTCAGCAGGCAGAAAAGGAAACGTTTCTCGATTAGTCATTTCCATGAATTTGTGCAAATGACGCTTTATCAATCAGCGACAAAATAAGTGGTCATTTTTGCCCAGGATTGGAAATTCGGGCACGAATATTGTCTTTCCAAAGGGCTCAAGTTTCATATCTTTCGATGTCGATATAGGTTCGGATGCGCGAGGCCAGGCGCGCACCCCGCCTGGTCGAATCCATCGGAAAGGAGCCCCCACGATGGATATCTCGATTGTATCAAAGACGAATGGAAACGAATCTTCGAATCTGAAGCATGCCGAGACTGTGGCCAGTGACGCGCTGATGCGAGCGCGTAGTCAGGTTTCCACGGCCCATGGCATCCAGAGAAAGGAATCGGCTAGTCTGGCTTCGGGCAACGACATGCAACACAAGCCCGAGGTAATCCCCATGGCCGAAAACAAAGACAAGGCCAACGAGGAACAAGTGAGTCGGGTGAAAGGAGGCTTGAGCCAACTGAAACAAAGCTTGAGCGCCATTCAGGAAGCAGCCGCGGAAAGAGTTTCAGAGGGACAAAGCGGTGTCTATCTGGTTCCGGAACAGAAGGTGGACTTCCTGGTGGGGCCTTTGGCGAAAATCAGCGCATCCGTGGAATTCGAAGGAATGAAACTCCTGGAAAACGGTGATGAAACGGACGCGGCCGAACGCTATGACAGTACGACAGACCTGGCGCGAACCCAGAAGGACAAGTTGGTTACCGAAAACGAATTGAGCGAGTCGCAATTGAACCAGGCAATGGAAGACATTGACAAGTTGACTTCAAAATTGGAAAACGGCCAGATGAGCCAGGCGGCGGTGCGAAGCCTGGACCTGGCCATGCATGAGATGAACAATCCCGATGGCGCCGTGAACGGGAGCGAAGATGCGCGAGCGACGCGGGATGCACTCCTGGACAGTGCCATGACGGAAGCCTCTCAGGTACAGTATTTGAGCGCGCAGGATGTGGAGAAGATGGCGGAGTAGTCAGATAGAACGGCTGGCATTTTGCTGATTAGAAAGCAGGTCCTTATGGTTCAGTATTCAGAAGCACGGCGTAACTATCTGCGCGTGGATTTATCGGGCGCGGATAACAATGCTCTTTTGCTGAAGACCTATGACGCGGCGCTGGCGGCATGTCACCGTCAGGATGTGGATAAGGCGCGACAGGCCTTACTGGTTTTGCGGGATTCCCTGGTCTTTGACCGAAAGCCCGAACTGGCCGAGCGGCTTCTGCATTGCTATCTGAAAGCGGCCGGTCTGGTTTCGCTGAAGCGCTTTGATGAAGCCGCCGAGCTGCTGCGTGTGCTGCGGGCGAGTTGGGAAGAAATACTGGTCCCATCCGCCTATGAGGCAGCTCATTAATCCGGGGCCTGCATTATTCAGCCGGACGAATCTCAGGCGCGGTTTCCCCGGCCTGGGTCATGCAGGCCTTGAGTCTTTCTTGTAAATTTCTGCGAATATCACAATATTCAGGATCGGCCACGAGATTTTTTCGCTCGTGGGGGTCCGCTTCGAGATCGTAAAGAAAATCTTCTACATAAACGTCGCTCATGTTGGGGCCGTTTCCGGGAAGTCCGGGAGCACGGACTGAGTATTTCCACCTGGATGTGCGAATGGCACGGCCAACGTGGTCCTCACTTATCTGGATAAATACGGTGTCGCGATCAGATTTTCCGGCAATGACATCCTGCAAATCAAGCCCCTGAATGGCGATGGGTTGCGGCGTTTCGGCAGCGCGCAAGATCGTTCGGGGCAGATCGATGAGGCTGACCATGTCTTCTATGCGCTTGCCCTGGTCGAAGCCGGGACCGTTCAGCACCATGGGGATGTGGGTGCAGCCGTCGTGGCAGGATCGCTTGTATTCCTTGTTGCGCGTGCGAAAGTGTGAGCCGTGGTCGCTGGTGAAGATGATGAGGGTGTTTTCGCGCATGCCATTCTTTTCCAGGGCATCCACGATCCGCCCCAGGTTATCGTCCAGGCTGCGGATGCATCCGAGATAGTCGGGATAGTTTTCGCGCCAGTCGCCTTCCGTATCCACCAGGTCGCCGGGAACTTCATAGTCGGCAAACCGTTCCTTTGAGCCGTGGGGGCCTTCATAGGTGTTGCGGTCGTTCTGGTGATGGGGTTCGATATAGCTGCAAAACAGAAACCAGGGCTTTTTCCCGTCGCGACTGTTCAGAAATTCCAGGGCGTAGTCGGTCTGGGCATCGGCGCGGTAGGTTTCCTCGTCCCATTCGCGTTTGTTGCCGTCGCCGTCCCACATGCATCCGCCATAACCGTGGCTGGAAAATTCCAGAATATCGGAGGCAACCCAGAAGTCACGATAGCCGCCGCGACGTTCGGGGGGTATGGGCTGGTTGGCAAAGTTGACGGGTTGGACGCCCGGGGGAGCCTGGTCCCATTTCAGCCCGTAATTTGTAGCCAAGTGCCATTTGCCGACGTAGCCTGTTTCGTAACCGGCCTGATCCAGCCTTTTGGCGATGGTGTCGGCGAAGATGGGCAGGGCCTGGGAATTGATATTGCAGCCGACCTGCGTGGCATAGAGCCCCGTCTGCAGGCAGGCGCGCGCCGGACCGCATACAGGCTGGCAGGTGAAGGCGTTCTGGAAAAGCACCCCTTCCTTTGCAAGCCGGTCAAGGGTGGGCGTGGTATCGAGTTTCTGGCCATAGCAACCGCAGGTATCCCATCGCTGCTGGTCGCTGAAGAAGAATAGAATATTGGGGCGTTTTTCCTGGGGGCTCATGGATTGACTCTTTCTTTTCCGGTTAGAGATTGTATATTGCGATAAGGATTTTACACAATCGGCTTTTGAAATGAAACTTCGTTTTTTGCCATTTCAAGGGGCGAGGATTTCCACCTGACCCTTGCCGGTGAAGAGCAGGCGGCGCGTGGCAAGACCTTCGATCTCATAGGGATAGTGGGTAATATAAAAAACGGTATAGGTTCTTTCGGCGAGCATGTTTTCGAGGGTGCGGCGCACAGAACTGCGGCGTTCGGCGTCGAGCGCGCTGAAGGGTTCGTCGAGCAGCAGGACTTCCGGTTCGAGGGCCAGGGCGCGTGCGAGTCCCACACGCTGGGCCATGCCGCCGGACAGCTGGCGGGGGTATCGGTCCGCGGCATGGATGAGGCCCATCTTGTCCAGCCAGTCGCGTGCATGGCTGCGGGCCCGGGCTTTGGCTTGGCCAATGGCGCGCAGGGGCAGGGCGACATTTTCGAGCGCCGTCTTCCAGGGCAAAAGGCGCGGCTCCTGAAAAACGCAGGCCAACTTATCCGATTCACAATTCACCGTTCCCGCATCCGGTTTTTCCAGCCCGGCGATGAGCCGCAGCATGGTCGTCTTGCCCGAACCGCTGGGACCCTGAACGCCGATCACTTCGCCCGCTTCCACGGACAGCGACAGATCATCGATGACCTGTTCGGAGCCATAGTGTTTGCGTACGTTCTGGAGTCGGATCAGGCTCACGGGCGGTTCCATTTCAAGAGATGATTTTGCAGCGGGCGCAGGAGCAGATATTCAAAGCCGGCGACGATAGCCACGCTCAGGAAAATCCAGGCATAGAGCACGGGCATGTTCAGGTTGATGTTGGCCGCCTGGATTTCCGCGCCGATGCCTTCGCTGGTACCGACAAGTTCTGCCAGAATCACCACGCGCACTCCGCTGCAAACGACCTGGACCATGCCGGCCAGGAGCGGCGCGGCCACGGCCGGAATATAAAGATGAACAATGCGCATGAGCAGGGGAAAACGATAGAGCCGAGCCACTTCGATCATGTCACGATCGACCAACTGCATGCCCTTGACGGTGTTGATATAGATGATGGGGCTGAGGATAATCCCGGCAAAGACGACGACCATCTGCGTCCCCGCACCCATGAAAAGCATGGCCAGCACCAGCAGACTGACGGGCGGAATGCTCATGGCCGTCCAGCGCAGGGGTTCGAGGATGTTGTGGATATCGTCGTTGAGTCCGGCGGCAATTCCCAGGGCAAAACCGATGGCCCCGGCAGCGGCAATGCTGACCATGATGCGCATGAGGCTGATCCAGAAATGTTCGTGGAAGGACGGGGACAGAACGAGTTTGCCCAGGGCGTGAAAAGTCTCCGACGGCGATGCCATGGCGATATGGCCCGAGATATGCGCTCCCACGGCCCAGATGCCGAAGAGCAATACCAACCCGATAAAAACGCCGATGTTGCGGCGGCAGACCGGGGACGTTGAGGCGGCTGGCGCGTCGGACTTATTCGGGCTTTTCGGGGCTCCAGTAGAAGGCATCGGGAGGCATCTTTCCGCCAAGTTTTTCCGGGTCGCTTTCCATAATGGCCTGGAAGTAAAAATCCAGATCTTCGCGGCATTCTCCAGCCGGTATGGCGCGATAATCGCTCAGGCGGATCGATTCGGCGATGGGCTTGGCCGGATACTGCTCGTAATACTTATGGGCCAACGCACCGGCTTCCTCGGGATGGGCTTTGCACCATTCAACGGCGCGGGCATAGTTCGCGTGAAACCAAACCAGCAATGCTTCATCCTGCAAGACCTTGCCGGTTGCGGCAACTCCCGCCACGGCGATCCGCGGTTCTCGATTATAGGCGCTTCCCCACTCCTTCTGCAAGTCTGTACCGCGATGGAGTTCGGGCAGGGCGGAATTGTCCTTACGCAACTGCTGCGAACGGAAAAGGGCGATGGAACCGATGGGTTCGGGCAGGACGGCGTACTGCGCCTTGCCCATGATGAGGCGCTGGACGGCCTCCATGCCCATGCCCACATAGCGAATCTGAAAATCCTTGTCCGGATCGTAGCCAAGGCCCGACACCACCTTGCGGAAGATGATGTCGGGCAGTTCGCCCTTCTTCAGGGGGATGATGATTTCCTTGCCACGCAGGGAGGCAAGATCGTCATGGGTATCGCCGACAATCCAGAAGATGCCCCAAAGCGAGACATTGAGCAGGCGGATGGATACGTCGCGGTTGTGGAAATTAGCGGCGATGTGGCTGTGGGTGGCGATGAAATCGACACCCTCACTGGCCACCATCGCCCGCAACTGGCTTGTGTTTTTCCAGGGGGTATATTCAATTTTGTATTGCGGCGATTCCTGGGCTTCGAGTTCTTCCATCATGCGAAAAAAAGGCAGACTCACCAGACCCATCCAGGGACCGCTCACCCGCAAGGTGGGCGGCGATTCGGCATCGGCAGGAGGATCGTCCTGCGCAAATATTGGCCTGCCCGTGCAGACCGTCATCAAAGCCAGAAGCAGACACAGGACAGCTATCGTTCGTTTTAATCGGTACATGTTCATTCTCCCGCGTTCATCATAATAGCATTGAGCCGGCTAATGCAAATCCTATGATCACGACCCCAGGTTGGAATGGGCCTGGCTGCGATAGATGTCGCCGTTGGACTGGGTGCCGTTGGTAGGGTCGTAATAGCCCAGGTGCCAATCGGTGCTGGCCGGTCCGCCGATAGCGGCGGGGCTCAGGTCGGTGCGATCCATGTCGGGTCCGCATCCCCAGATAACCCAAGGCCCGAAAAACTGGAGCCGGTTTTCAAAGGCATTGCCCGGTCCCGGCCAGGCAGGCGTCAGATCGCGGTGCTTTTCTCCTTCCAGATAGGAATAAAAATAGTGCCGGGCAAGGGGCTGGGGTTCCTGAGACGTGGCGAAAAGATCAGTCGGGATGGTGGTGATGTAGGCGATGGGCGTGGTGACGCAGGGGGCCAGCCACTTGTGGACGGAATTCATCTGGGTGTTTTGATACTCGACGGCCATGGTGTTGGTGTTGATGCCGCTGGAAAAGGGATACTTGGTGAAATCGACGGCATAGGCTTCGATGGCGGTGGCCATGGATCGCATGTCGGACTTGCATCGGCTGATCTTGGCGCGGACCTGTGCTTCGAGAAAGTTAGGCACGGCGATAGCGGCGAGGATGGCGATAATGGCGACGACGATGAGGAGTTCGATGAGGGTGAAGGCTTTTGTGGGTCTTGCTGTGAATCGAATAACAGTTCTTGGCATAAAACAACCTTTCTTGTGCTGAAGCCGGAAACGCAACTTCCGGGCTGAAATCACGAGGCTCAGCCTCATCCAGATACTTTAAGCGTCTGCTGTGAAAAAGTCAATAGATATATTATAAATATATCAGGCTATCGTGATAATATTCACAGACACATCGCAATCTGTAATAATTGCTCCCGCATGCCAAATCAGCGTATATATTTCAGAAATATCT
>CAYWYC010000060.1:10907-15247 GCA_964462565.1 uncultured Candidatus Sumerlaeota bacterium
GCCGTTTATTTTATTTATGATCCAACGAACGGCACGAAGAGCTATGGCGATATCTTTCGCGTGGCAGGCAGCATCAGCGGAGGCAGCCGGGCGCAGTTCTTCCGCAACTTCCGGAATTTTTCGAACGACTGATATCAGATTGCAATAAACCTTCAGGACCGCATTGGCGTGGGCGTTTATTTCTTTTTGCCAGGAAGGGCAATGGAAATTTCACCGTTTACGACAATGCGGTCTTTTTCTATCTTGAGTTCTCCCGCATCGGCATGTTTGCCTTCGATGGGAACGCGTTTCATCCAGTTGTCTTTGGTGTGAATATAGACAACGCCTTCGCCGCGGGTGCCGATAATCAGCCAGTCCTTATACTGCGCCAGCACCTGGGGCCAGCTGTACTTGCTGCGGGGATGATAGACCACCCATTCTTCGCCGGTTTTTTTGTCTTCCGCCGTCACGCCCGCCTTGAAGTGGGCGCGGTAGATGACGCCGTTCATTTCGATTTTATCTTCTTCCGACCCGAGTTCGGGTAATGGTTTTTTGTATTTGCGGATTTTGATGGGGCCGTTTTTGACCTCGCCATTGTCTTTTTTCCAAAAATAAAAGGCAAACCAGGGCTTGTCGGCGCTCTGGTCGGCCATTTCCTTGCTGACATAGCCGTATTCCATCTTCAATTTGTCCAGAAACCCGGCCTCGGCTTTCATGTCGGGATCATCAAAATTGTCCGATTTTTCCAGATCCGTGACCAGGTCGGTCCAGGTGAGGACAAAGTCCATCCGCAGCCAGATGACCTTGCCGTTGTGCGGATTCAGCAGGGCCAGCGTTTTCTGGGCATAGCCGCTGCCGCCGGAATGCATGCCGAGGAAGATGGCGTCATGCTTGTCATCTCCCAGTTTGACGACACCGATTTCGCGCAGGGGAATCTTCCAGGCGTTCATGACTTTTTCGGGCGAGATCAGAACCGTCCGCGTGCCGGGATTCACGAGCATGCCGCGGGTTTGCGTTTCATCATCCGGGGCCGTTGGTTTTTCTTTGAGGGGCTGATAATTAACTTTCACCTGTTCGGTGTTTCGGTCGAACTTGACAAACTGAATACTGTCGCGCAGGGGCGTTTCTTCCGGGGGCTGTGCCTGGATGCGAATAGCGGCCAGGAGCAGGATGCACAGAAGGGCAGGCATTTTGCGGGATTGCATGGGGAAAATGTCCTTTCATCGATGAGCCGGTATAATCGAATAGCACTATCATATATCAAGCGCGGCGCATGGCAAGAAAAAATCCCGCCCATCGGAATTATTATCCGGCTGGGCAGGAATATTTTCAAAAAAGAATGGCTGAATTGGAATGAGTCTATTCGCCGTCTTCATTGATGACGTTTGCGCCCAGACTCCGGAGTTTGTCGATCCAGACTTTGACGGTGGCCTTGTCGGGCGCGGCGATATTGGGACGGCGGCTGGCGTCGTAGCCGAAGCGCTCGGTTTTGCCTTCACCCAGGCGGTGGTAAGGGATCACTTCGACGCCTTGGATTTTCGGCATTTCCGCGCAGAGTTCGGCGATTCCGGCGAAGTTGGAATCGGTATCGTTGTAGCCTGGAATGACGGGCAGGCGCAGAAGGATCGCCTTGTCGCTGTCGTAGATGCGGTGCAGGTTTTCGAGAATTTTTTCGTTGGGAACGCCGGTGAATTCCTTGTGCTTTTCGGAGTCGATTTCCTTGATGTCGAAGAGAAAGAGATCGACGTATTTCATGACGCGGTCAAATTTTTCAAAGTCCGCAAAGCCGCATGTCTCCATGGCGCAGTGGACGCCTTCTTCCTTCGCGCCACGCAGAAGGCCTTCGGCAAAATCGATCTGCATGGTGGGTTCACCACCAGACAGGGTCATGCCGCCGCCGGAGCTTTCGTAATAGGGCTTGTCGCGCATGACTTCTTCGAGCACCTCGGCGGCGCTGACTTCCCGCCCGACCAGTTCCAATGCTTCGGCATAGCACTCTTCGGTGCAGAATCCGCAGCGTTGGCATTTGCCGCGGTCGATGATATGGCCCTTTTCGGGGTCCATGATATGCGCGCCATGGGGGCATGCCTTGAAACAAAATCCGCATCCGATGCATTTGGACGGCACAAAACTCAGCTGCGCTTGCAGGTGCATGCCTTCGGGATTATGACACCAGGCGCAGCGCAGGGGGCATCCCTGAAAGAAAACGGTGGTGCGAATACCGGGGCCGTCGTGCATGCAGAATCGCTGAATGTCGAAGATGCGGCCACCTATATCTGTATATTTTTGAACGTTCATGTATGCTTATGCTTCTCTCTTTATTATTGAGGCTCTTGAATCATCGTCAGCGTTTCCGTGCTGAGCGTTGTTTCGTCGGGAGCCTGCTGGAATTGGTAATGCTCGATCATTTCGGCTGTCAGGCCGCGGGCGAACTGAAATGCTTCTTCATCGGCTGTCCGCAAAACGATTTCATGGATGCGTTCGGGCGCGGAGATTTTCAGCCAGATCATGATAGCCTTCTGGCCGGGGCGGATGACAATAACCCCAGACCAGTCGCCTTGATCAAAGGTATAAAAGACGACTTCCTTCTCGATGGCTTCGCCCTTGGAAGTGAGTTTGCTGATATAAGCCTGGAATTCCGGCTTCGTCATTTCCTTGATTTTATCATCGTGGACATAGCTCATAGTGTCGATTTCTTCGAGTTTTTCAGCAGTCAGGAAAATATCCGGGCGCTGGGGCAGCTCGGCTATCTCGTCATAGAAATAGGCGCGATCCAAAAAGAACTCGAGAGGCTCAGCCTTGCCCACCAAAAAGTCGCGACCGTCCTGGAGGATTTCATAATCTTCGGGGAAAAGGGTCTGGTAGAAACCAAAATCCATAAGCCGCATTTCCCAGGGCAAGGGGTTTTCTTCCGCTCGAAATTCTGCCGAATCATACGCGCGGATATCAAGTCGTTGGGTATCGAGCTCGGGATATTTTTTGCGCAAATCCGAATAAACCTTGTACCGTCCCCAGAACCCGGCTTGTCCCCAAACGACAATATATATCACGACCAGGATCAGGGCGAAAATCAGCGATACGAGAAGTGGGCGGGGTTTTTTCTGACCGTACATGAGTCTGCTTGACTAGCTCTTGCAACCAAATCTTTCCGGAGGGCGGCATATATCGTTTGCCGTCCGCACCAAACCATTTATATAATTTATCTGATTCGGACGCTTTGATCAAGTATTTCGGTCGCATGATTCCGGTTTATTGATAATAGCCGAATTCGTGGGCCGCCTCGTACATGGCCAGGACGTTCTCCGTGGGGGAATTATCCTGTATCTTGTGGGTCGGAGCCAGGGCATAGCCCCCGCCGGGCATCATGGCTTCCAATGTCTCACGCACGTTCTGGCGCACTTCGTCCGGCGAACCGAAAGACAGGGGACCCGCTGTGCTGATGGCTCCGTGGAAGACCAGTTTGTCGCCATAATTTTCCTTGAGGTATTGGGGTGACATTTTTTCGGCTTCCGGCTGCAGCGTCTGGACACCGTCGATGCCCATCTCGATAAAATCGTCAAAGGCCCAACTGCTCGATCCGCAGCTGTGGATGATAACGGGAAGGTCGAAGGACTTGGCCAGGTCCACGAGTTTCTGCATGCGGGGTCGAATCTGTTTGCGGAAGACGTCCAAACTGATAACAGGCCCGCGTTGGGTTCCCAGGTCTTCACCGATCCACATGAAATCGATCAGGCCGCTGGCGGCTTCGATGATGCGCCGGGTGACCTCGAGTTGGATATCGAGCCGGCGGTCCAGAAATAACTGCCACGCGGGGTCTTCGATAAGAACGTTCAGGTACACGGCTTCCTGCGACCAGAGCATGCCGGACTTGTTGAGGAAGTCGCCCAGGCCGGGATCGCCCACGTGGTGGGCCAGGTCGGGGGCCTGCCGGCACAGATCGATTGCCGCGCTATAATCGTAATCTTCGGGCAAAGGCATGGGCCAGTTGGCCACCTTTTCCTCGTCGGCATCCTTCAGCGGAAAATCGCAGTATTCCCAATAGCCGCCCTGACCGTGCTCGATCCACATCTGGCGAATGCCAAACTCAGGTTCGATCTGGCGTCCCGCAACCGCTTCATGGAGGACGGGGCCCGTGTATGGCGCGCCGACCCATTGAAAGTCATCGCCAATGGCTTCCTTCAGTCCCAGGCTGTCGTCCGGTTTCAGGCCCAGGGCTTCCTTGAGCCGGCGGTCGATGTCGGGATTGGAATCGTAGCCGATGGGTACGCGGTCCGGTTTTTCATGGGCGAAAAATCGCTGGACACGCTCGCGCCCAGTCATGGTTTCCTTGCCGCCAAGTTTTTTGGGCATAATATTTCTTT
>CAYWYC010000060.1:15347-18568 GCA_964462565.1 uncultured Candidatus Sumerlaeota bacterium
AGGGCTGAAAAGTGTTACCTATCTCTTCGTACACTTGTTACCCATGTCTTCGGTCTAAAAACTCGCCTCGCTTTGCGGTTGCGGGGCTTTCTTCCGTTGGATGCATTCCGCCCAAAAAAAGGCGTCGGTAAGCCGACGCAATCCAAATTTCGTTCACAATTGCAATCGCAGGCGTGATATTCAGTATTGACTTTTTCATGCAAGAATTCGAGATGCCGCCTATGGGTTTTTGGAGATGAAAAAAAACCGGCAAGATGCTGGCGGTACGATGGAAAAAGAGAAATCCCGGGCCGATTGTATCGACCCGGGATGCATGCATCATGTTTATATTGCGCGCTTACTTTTCCGGAGCGGAAGAGGAAGCGACGGTGTCTTTTTCGTTGCCGCTTTCCTTGGGGCGCTGTTCGAAGGTGATCACGCCACCGTCGTCGATAACGGCTTCCACATGATCGCCATCCTGAACCCGGCCTTCGAGCAGAAGCGTGCTGAGCGGATCTTCCACGTGCATCTGCAGGGCACGCCGCAGGGGACGCGCGCCATATTCGCTGTCGTAGCCCTTTTCCAGCAGGTAATCGCGCACCGGCTCGGAAAGGGTCAGCGTTATGCCGCGTTCCTTGAGGCGGTCGTTCGTCCGCACCAGAAGGATATCGATGATCTTGCGGATATCCTCGGGCGTGAGGGACTTGAAGACCAGGGTTTCGTCGAAGCGGTTGATGAATTCGGGATTGAAAACCTTTTTCATCTCGCTCATAACCTGGGCCTTGAGGGCGTTGTAATCCATCATGGCGTCCTGGCTCTTGAAGCCGAGGGAACCCTTCTTGAGCATCTTGGTGCCGATGTTGCTCGTCAGGATCAGGACCGTATTCCGGAAGTCCACCAGGTGGCCCCAGGAATCGGTCAGGCGGCCTTCGTCCAGCACCTGCAAGAGAATGCTGAAGACGTCGGGATGGGCCTTTTCGATTTCATCAAGCAGCACCACGCTGTAGGGTTTGCGACGGACCTTTTCGGAAAGCTGGCCGCCTTCTTCATAGCCCACATAACCCGGAGGCGCGCCGACCAGTCGGGACACGCTGAACTTTTCCATGTACTCGGACATGTCGATGCGGATTAGGGCATCTTCGTCTCCGAAGAGGAATTCGGCCAGGGCCTTGGCCAGTTCCGTCTTGCCGACACCTGTGGGTCCGAGGAATACAAAAGTACCATTGGGCCGGTTGGGATCTTTAAGTCCGGAACGGGAACGTCGGATGGCGCGGGCGATGGCCTTGATGGCCTCATCCTGGCTGACGATGCGCTTGGAGATTGCCTCTTCCATCCGCATGAGGCGTTCGGCCTCGCGTTCTTCCAGGCGCGTCACGGGAACACCCGTCCACTTGGATACGACCTCGGCAATGTCTTCCTCGCGGATGACCTGGCGGGTCTCGTCGCTGTCGAGACGACGACGCCACGCGGCCAGGGTCTGTTCCAACTCGTCCTTGGCGGCATCGCGCTGCACCTTCAGACGGGCGCACTCTTCAAACTCCTGCATCTTGGTGCGTTCCTGAAGGTCTTCCTCGTATTTTTCGATCTTCTCTTCCAGTTCCTTGATCATGGGCGGCTTGACCGTAGCCATGAGCCGCGCGCGGGAACCGGCTTCGTCGATCAGGTCGATGGCCTTGTCCGGCAGCGAACGATCCGAGATATAGCGTCCGCTCAGATACACCGCCGTCTTGATTGCCTCGTCGGTGATGCTGACGTTATGATGATCTTCATAACGAGCCTGCAGGCCGCGCAGAATTTCGGTGGCTTCCTCGGGAGTCGGCGGATCGACCTTGATGGTCTGGAATCGCCGTTCGAGAGCGCCGTCCTTTTCGATATGCTTGCGGTATTCCTCGAGGGTCGTCGCTCCGATGCACTGAACCTCGCCCCGCGAAAGAGCGGGCTTGAGCATGCTGGAGGCGTCAATCGCGCCTTCCGCGGCGCCGGCTCCCACAAGCGTATGGATTTCGTCAATGAAAATCAGCACGTCTTTCGAACGCCGGATTTCGATCATGATCTGTTTGAGACGTTCCTCAAACTGACCGCGGTATTTGGTCCCGGCAACGATCGCCGCCAGGTCCAGAGACAGAAGTCGCTTGTTCGCGAGCAGCTCGGGAATATCGTTATCCACGATCTTCTGGGCGAGCCCTTCGACGATGGCCGTCTTGCCGACACCCGACTCTCCCAGCAGAATGGGATTGTTCTTGGTGCGTCGGCAGAGAATCTGGAGGATGCGCTCCATCTCCGTTTCACGGCCGATCACGGGATCGAGTTTCTCTTCCCGCGCCAGTTCAGTCAGGTCGCGCGCGAAGGTATCGAGGGCGGGCGTCTTGCTCTTTTCCGCGTTCTTGGCGGACTCCTTCGGTTCTTCCGAAGGCGCCTGTCCCGCACCGCCTGTTCCGCCGGCGCTGTGGTCGATCAGGCCGATGACTTCCTTTTGCGCGCGATCGAAATCCACGCCACTGTTGTTCAGGCATTTGGAGGGGATATTATCTTCATCCCGCAAAAGGGCCAGGAGCAGATGCTCCGTACCGACCCAACCGTGACCGAGTTTCTGGGCGACGGCGTGGGACAGTTCAAGAATCCGCTTGGCGTGGGAATTGGGCATGACGAGTCCGATGGTCGGGCCCTTGCCCTTGTCCATCTGACGTTCGATATCCCTTTTGAGTTTTTCCAAATCTATCTGCATACTGCGGAGCGCGTTGATAGCCAGTCCCTGGTTCATGCGAATCAGTCCCAGCATGTAGTGCTCGGGTCCGATAAAATCATGCCCCAGACGGCCGGCTTCGTTATTGCTGAGGCGAAGCACGTCCCGCATTCCTGGAGTATATGGGTTTTTTTCAAACATGATGTATCCTTATTCTGCCTTGATAAAAAATTATGGAGGACTCCCGCGTAAGGCAATCCATCCAACCTGTTACTCTACAGTTTATCACCGCCTCTAAAATCTGTCAACTACCTGCGCTCCAGACAAAATCAAACAGAGAATTGACTTGACAATGCTTTTTTAATCCGGTCCCGAAAGAAATGCGGGCCATTCAACTGGCACTACAAGCCGGTCGTCTATAACATCCCTTCTTGTTTATTATCGTCTCTCATCGCTATAAGTATAAGTTTATCCGGAAAAAATACGAAGTTCTACGGGTGCACGACATAAATGGGGGACTGTGTTAATTTGAAACAACGAATCGGAAGGTTTTCTGAGT
>CAYWYC010000061.1:0-18305 GCA_964462565.1 uncultured Candidatus Sumerlaeota bacterium
TGCCAGCAGGATGCTGGCGATACGATATGATGCGAGCAGGGTGCTGGCGGTACGGTCTTTATTTCTGGCGAATCCGGTAAAAGACTTTGCCCTGGTCTTCGATGCGTTCAATGCGGTTTTGGGAGACCAGCGTGTCGAGCATGCTGACGACCTTTGCGCGGTCCTGTCCGAAGGCTTCGGCAATCTGCTCAGCCGTGGCGGGGTGGCGGTCTATCATTTGGGCGATTTCGTCTTCGGTGAGGATTCTCTGGGATGCTTCTTTTTTGCGAAAAGCACCCGGGGTCTCGGCGTGGGGCGTGAAGAAAGCGGCGAGTTGTTCCAGTCGCTCCGGCTCAACCGCACGAGCCGTCGATTGGGCAGGAGGACGGACGGGGGTGTTCAACTGAATGCGGTTTGGCTGAATATCGGCAAGCAAGGCCGCGATCTTTCGAACCTCGTCCTCATCATCGTTGATGCCGGCCATGAGCATGACTTCGATCCAGAGCTGCCCCGAAAATTCCTTCGCGAAAAGCCGCAATCCAGCCACCATGTCGGCATAGGAAATTCCTGAAGCCGGGCCATGCACTTTCTGCCATGTCTCATCCGAAGCCGCCGAGAAGGTGGCTTTCACGATGTCCGCCTGCATCAGGTCCTGTCGCACCTCAGCGAGAAAAAGCAGCGATCCGTTCGTCAGGACGCAGACATCGGGCTTTTTCTCGAGTTCTTTTTCGGCCAGCAGCGATTGAATCCCCTCGATAATCTCGCCCAGCCTGATGTGCAAACAAGGCTCTCCCGATCCGGCAATCGTAATGACATCGGCCTGGCCATCTTCTTCGAGCCAATCGCCGAACTCCTCCAGGATCGCATCCACCGGTACCCATTCGCGACGCTCGTCCGTCGGCGACGGGGTCGGTCCCAACTGGCAATAGATGCAATTATAGCTGCACGTTTTCGAAGGAACCGGGTCGATTCCCAAGGAACGCCCCAAGCGCCTGGATGGCACGGGACCGAAGAGGTAGTGGTAAGCCCTGGAAGGCATAAATCCGATGGACGCTCAGGTCTTTTTGACCGTTTGGATTTTATTGTTTTCATCCACCACGATGATCTTGGGATGATGGTTTTTCGCTTCTTCTTCCGTCAGCATATCAAAGGACAGGATGATGACCTTGTCACCGACGGCCACCTTGCGGGCGGCTGCACCGTTCATGACGATCTGGCCGGAACCGCGTTCGCCCTCGATGATATAGGTCACGAGTCTTTCGCCGTTATCGATATCGAAGACATGGACTTGTTCGTATGGCATCATATCGGCGGCATCCAGCAGATCGGGGTCAATCGTGATGCTGCCGTTATAATTCAGATTGGCCTGGGTGATGGTGGCCCGGTGGATTTTGCCTTTGAGTATAAACCGCATAATAGTATCCTTCAGGTGATTAATATTGAAAACTGGAACATCAGAAACCGCTATTCCAGCACTTCCTTGGTGCTTTTACGGGTGATGTCGCCTATTTGCTTTATTTTATCATAATTCTCGTACTTCTTGACCCGAAAAAGCATCCGTGTTTTGTTCTCATCAAAA
This sequence comes from uncultured Candidatus Sumerlaeota bacterium, assembly GCA_964462565.1. GTDB lineage: Bacteria > Sumerlaeota > Sumerlaeia > UBA8349 > UBA8349 > CAYWYC01. The sequence continues at coordinate 1,559 of CAYWYC010000061.1, forward strand.
CGTATCCGGCAAAATCCTCCATGCTCCGGAGGCGATATTTCAAAGCGCTCAAAGTCCCGAAAGGAGATGGTCGTTTTCGGATACAGGTTGCCGGGGATTTTATGGTCAATCGTGATTTCGTATTTCTGTCCGTTAAAGGTGATAATCCGCTTGTCCGCAAGGGGGCCCAGCAGGAGATAAGCCGCCGCAATGTAAAGCCCGATCGACATCATAACCATGAACACCGCCATGACATCGTGAGATACCTCAAAGAGTTGGACAATCCACGGAAATGCCAATAAAGCATGCAGGGCGATCACGGCCAAGAGCAAAAGCAAGGTCAACTTGCCCTTGGTTTCAATAACCAGGGAATGCTTGGATTGGACGATTATGCGCATTAAGGGGGACTTCCTTCTGAATCATTATCACGGGCGCGACATGCGTGCACCGCGATCATGTTGAACCGCAAATTTAAAAAAGTAAAGCCTAATCACGCAGCTTGCGTTCGTCAATCACCCGGCGGGCCTTGCCAAAGCCGCGTTCGAGTGTCTGATGCTCCACCAGCGTCAGTTTGAAGGAGACGCCGAGTGTGCTGCGCAGGCGTTGCTCGAGTTCTTTTTCCATCTGGCGGATTTCTTTCATCTCATCCGAAAAAAGATCGTTCGATACTTCCACCCGGATTTCCAGGTGATCCAACGTCCCTTTTCGCGTCAGCACCAGCTGGTAATGGGGCTCAGTACCGCCCATGTCCAGCAGTACCTTTTCCACCTGTGTCGGGAAAATGTTGACGCCGCGCACGATAATCATGTCGTCGGTCCGTCCGATGACCTTGGTCATACGGCGGGTGGTGCGTCCGCAGGCGCAGGGCTCGTGGATCAGCTGGCACAGGTCGCGTGTGCGATAGCGCAATACGGAAAAGGCCTGCCGGGTGAGGGGAGTGATGACCAGCTCTCCCACTTCGCCGGGAGCCACGTCTTCGCCCGTGTCGGGATCGATGTGTTCCACCAGGAAGTGGTCCTCCTGGATATGCATGCCCGCCTTTTCCAGGCAGTCGCCCGATACGCCGGGACCGATGATTTCGGAGAGGCCGTAATTGTCCGTCGCCACGATTCCGAGACGTTCTTCAATCTCGCGCCGCATGCTATCTGTCCAGGGTTCGCCGCCAAAAAGGCCCACGCGCAGGTTCAGGTCTTCCGGACTCATCCATTGCGACCGCAGCACTTCGGCAATGTGGAGGCTGTAACTGGGGGTGCAGATCAGGACGGTGGGACGAAGGTCCTTGAGAATCTGGATCTGGCGTTCCGTGTTGCCGCCGGAGACAGGGATGACTCCCGCGCCAACGCGTTCCATACCGTAGTGCAGGCCGAATCCGCCCGTGAAGAGTCCATAGCCGAAGGCGATATGGGCCAGGTCGCCCGAACGCACCCCTGCCGCGAAAATAAAGCGCGCCACCAGGTCGGCCCAGGTTTGCATGTCTTGCTTCGTGTACGCGACGACCGTCGGCTGGCCGGTGGTTCCCGTGGACGCGTGGAGCCGGGCCACGTTTTCGATCGGCGTCGCCAGCATGCCATAAGGATACTGCTCGCGCAGGTCCTGCTTCGTCGTAAAGGGGATTTTCTTCAGGTCGGATAGGGAGTTGATATCGTTTTCCGTAACGCCCACTTCATCGAGGCGCTCCCGATAAAAGGCTACATTCTCGCGCAAGTGCCGCACCTGATCGCGCAGCCGTTCCTGCTGGAGTTTTTCGCGCGCGTCCTGATCCGCGCATTCCATTTCCGGATCCCAGATACCCCGTTCCATATCCGGCTTTGCTTCGCCCGTCATAGTCTCAACCTTTCCAACCGATTTCGCCGCCTTTCCCATAAAGGCGCTAAAGCATAATTCCTGCCGTGCGAAAAATCAAGCCTGTCTTTGCATGTATGCATGGGCCCATATTTCAGCCCGCAATCGCAATCGAGCCTGAAAACTTAGCTAAATACCTCCACTGCCACCAGGGATGGTGGCGATACGTAGCGCAGGCATCTTGCCGGCAAAGTTTTTGGGCAGTATTATCAATTCTGGCGATCATTTCTTCCTGGTGGATTGCCAATGATATTGTGCCGTGTTATTGCTTTGCGGGATGCTCTCCACTGCCACCAGGGATGGTGGCGTTACGGGCGTGGGATTGCGGAGTAGTATTGCGAGAATTCGCGGGAGAGGGAAATCCTACTGAGATTTTGTATAAAAAACCGTTTATGGGCTTTTGGAGGGTCATAATTATTGACACTTGCGCCGATAAGAGATAAAATTGCTGTGAAGTGGCTCACAGTGTTAAGTGTGTCACAAGAGAGGAGCGAAAAATGCCGAACAAGGTCTCCGACAAAGTCATCGGCCGACTCAGTCTCTATCGCAGAATGCTCGAACGCATGGGAAAGCCCGGTAACACGGCTTCCAACGTTTTTTCCCACGAAATCGCCGCCATGACCGGCAACACTGCTGCACTGGTCCGAAGGGACCTGATGACCATCGGTTTTGCCGGAAGTCCCAAAAAGGGCTACTCTGTCTCCGAACTGATCCAGTGCATTGGCGAGTATCTTGACGCACCGGAAGGCCAGAAGGCCGTACTGGTTGGCGTCGGTAATCTCGGCCGCGCCCTGCTGGGCCATTTTGCCCTGCGCAACCCCAAATTACCCATTGTGGCCGCTTTTGATACGAATACCGACCTGGCCAACCGCGTGATTCAGGGCTGTCGCTGTTATCCGGTTCACGAAATGGGCGATTTTCTGCAGGAAAATGAAGTCCGTGTCGGCGTAATCACGGTTCCGGCCAGCGCCGCCCAGGAAGTGGCCGACCGCCTGGTGAAAAACGGCATCACGGGCATCGTCAATTTCGCTCCCGTGGCCCTGCGCGTTCCCAAGTATGTTTACATTGACAACATAGATTTGACCATGTCGTTGGAAAAGGCGGCCTTTTTTGCCCGCCAACATGAAAAGGATAAGGAGCTTGTTTAGTTATGACTGCCACGTCGATTGAACCGATTCTGGAAAAGTACGCGGGCGCGGGCCGCGATTCCCTGATTCCCATTTTGCAGGAGATTCAGGATGAGGAAGGCTTTCTTTCCCGCGACGCAGTGGTGCGCGTGGGGCGTCACCTGGGCCTGCCGGCAAGCAAGGTCTATGGCGTCGCCACGTTCTACAACCAATTTCGCTTCCAGCCCCTGGGCAAGTATCACATCCAGGTGTGTCGTGGGACGGCCTGCCATGTGAAGGGCTCGGCCTCGGTCCTGGCGGCCCTGACCCAGGCGCTTGACATCGAAGCCGGCCAGACCACCAAGGACGGTCTTTTCAGCGTGGAAGTCGTGGCGTGCATCGGCGCGTGCGGTCTGGCTCCTGTGATCAGCATCAATGGAGAGTTTTTTGCCGGAGTCACCCCTGAATCCGTTAACGGTATTTTGGATACATTCAGAAAAAAGGCGGCAGTATAATGAGTGAAACGATTACAGAAAAACAGACAGAACTGGACAGCGCCGCGAAGGCCGACCTTTTGAAGTACCTGATCGAAGGTCCCGAGAGCGGCCTGGGCGATGACGATTCCAAGTGGTCCGAGCAGCGCGTGACCCAACTGCTTCGCGAAGAAGTCAAGGTTCCGGCCATTTATATCGGCGCGGGAACCTGCGGCCTGGGCGCGGGCGCGGCCAAGACCAAGCAGGCCATCATCGAATGGCTCGAAAAGAACGACCGCGAAGCCAGCGTGGTGGAAGTGGGTTGTATTGGTCTTTGTGCGGCGGAGCCCATGGTGGACGTTCAACTCCCGGGCAAGACGCGCGTTTCCTTCGGGCATGTTCAGGCCGAAAACGTGGAAGCCCTTCTCGACGCGACGATGGAAGGCAACATTCCCTCCGAATCTGTCCTGGGGCAGCATCGAGCGGAAAAACTGGAAGCTTACGAAGACGTTCCCTATCTGGACGAGCATCCTTTCTTTAAGCAGCAGGAACGCTGGGTTCTCCAGAGCGTCGGCAAGATCGACCCGACCCAGATCGATGAATATATCGCCCGCGGCGGCTACCGGGCCTTTGCCAAGTGCAGCCGCTCCGTAACTCCCGCCGAGCTTTGCGACGAAGTGGAAAAGAGCGGTCTGCGTGGACGCGGCGGCGGTGGTTTTCCCACGGGCAAAAAATGGAAATTCGCCCTCAACACATCGAGCGACCAGAAATATCTCGTCTGCAATGCCGACGAAGGCGACCCCGGTGCTTTCATGGATCGCGCCGTTATTGAAGGCGATCCCCATCGTCTGCTCGAAGGCATGATGATTGCCGCCTACGGCATCGGCGCCAGCAAGGCTTACGTGTATATTCGCGCCGAATATCCCCTGGCCATCGCCCGTTTGCGTCAGGCCATTGCCGACGCCAAGGAATACGGCCTGCTCGGATACAATATTCTCGACAGCGGTTTCAACCTCGACATCATCATCAAGATGGGCGCGGGGGCTTTTGTCTGCGGCGAAGAAACCGCCCTCATCCACAGCATCGAAGGCAAACGCGGCATGCCCCGTCCCCGGCCTCCCTTTCCGGCCGTCCAGGGCGTATTCGGCAAGCCCACCATTATTAACAACGTCGAAACCCTCGCCAACCTTCCGGCCCTCATGCACAACGGCGCGGAATGGTTCAGTAGCGTAGGAACCGATTCCAGCAAGGGCACCAAGGTTTTCGCCCTGTCCGGAAAGGTGGAACGCACCGGTCTCGTCGAAGTCAAGATGGGTACCAAACTGCGCGACATCGTTTTCGACATCGGCGGTGGTATCCCCGGCGGCAAGGAATTCAAGGCCGTTCAGATCGGCGGACCTTCCGGCGGATGTATTCCCGACCAACACCTGGACATCGAGATCGACTACGAGTCCCTCAAGACTGTGGGTGCGATGATGGGATCGGGCGGCCTGGTCGTCATGGACGAAGGCACCTGCATGGTGGACCTGGCGAAGTTCTTCATGGACTTCATTCAGCGCGAGAGCTGCGGCAAGTGCATCCCCTGTCGCGAAGGTACGCGCCGCATGTTGGAAATCCTGCAGCGCATCACCCAGGGACGTCGCACCGAATCGGGCGTCGAAGCCCTCGAACGTTTCCAGGGCGTCATGTATCTGGACCGTCTGGCCAAGGTCATTCAGGACACCAGCCTTTGTGGCCTGGGCAACACGGCTCCCAATCCCGTGCTCAGCACCCTGCGCTGGTTCCGTCACGAATATGAAGAGCACATTTATGAGCGCAAGTGCCGCGCCGGTGTCTGCTCCGAGTTGCTGATTTATTCGATCGACGCCGAGAAGTGCGTCGGTTGCACGGCCTGCGCCCGCAAGTGTCCCGTGGACGCCATCATGGGCAACAAAAAGGCCCCCCATTACATCATCCCCGACAAATGCATCGGCTGTGGCGCCTGCCTGGACGTGTGCCGGTTCAATGCCGTTTTGGTGCAGTAAACGCTTCGCCACGATATGAGAGGAAATACGACAATGGTAACGATAGAAGTAAATGGACAGAATATTGAAGCAAAAGAAGGCGAAATGCTCTTGCAGGCCCTGCAGCGCGCCGGTATCAAGGTTCCCACGCTCTGCTACCTGGAAGATGTTTTTCCCAGCGGCGCGTGCCGGATTTGCGTGGTCGAGGTTGAAGGCCAGCGCAACCTGGTCCCCAGCTGCGCCTGGCCCGTGGCCGAAGGCATGAAGGTCAAGACCCATTCACCCCGCACAGTCAAGGCCCGCAAGACCATCGTGGAACTGCTCCTGGCCAATCATCCCGACGACTGCCTCTACTGTGTCCGCAGCGGCGACTGCAACCTGCAGCAACTGGCCATCGAACTTGGTGTGCGTCAGCGGCGCTATACGGGAACCCGTTCCCAGAGCAAGATGGACATTGCCAACCCCTCACTTGTGCGTGATCCTGACAAGTGTATCCTCTGCGGCAAGTGCGTGCGGATCTGTGAAGAAGTCCAGAGCGTCGCGGCGATTGACTTCAGCGGTCGTGGCAGTCAGGCCAAGGTCACCACGGCCTTCGACCAGGCCCTCAACGTTTCCAGCTGCGTCAACTGCGGACAGTGCATTCGCGTGTGCCCCACGGGCGCCCTGCGCGAACAGAGCGACATCAAAAAGGTGGACAATGCACTCAGCGATCCCGACAAGTATGTCGTCGTTCAACATGCCCCGGCGGTTTCGGTATCGCTCGGTGAAGAATTCGGCATCAAGCCCGGCGCCGATGTCATGGGTGTCATGGTTACCGCCCTCAAGCACATGGGGTTCAAAAAGGTGTTCGACACCTCCTTCAGCGCCGATCTTACCGTCATGGAAGAAGGATCGGAACTGGTGGAACGCGTCAAGAGTGGCGGAACCCTGCCCATGATGACCAGCTGCTCACCCGGATGGATCAAGTTTGTCGAACAGTTTTATCCCGACTTCATGGACAACCTGTCCACCTGCAAGAGCCCCCAGCAAATGTTGGGCGCGGTGATCAAAAGCTACTTCGCCGAAAAGGAAGGCATCGATCCCGAGAAGATTTTCAGTGTCTCCATCATGCCCTGCACGGCCAAGAAGTTCGAAGCCAACCGCCCCGAAATGGGCCTCGACGGCCAGGCCGATATCGACGCCGTACTCACCACCCGCGAACTGGCCCGCATGATTCGCATGCGCGGTCTGGACCTGAACACACTGGAGCCCATGGACGAAGACCTGCCCTTTGGTGAACGTTCGAGCGCGGGCAAACTCTTCGGTGCTTCGGGCGGTGTGATGGAAGCGGCCGTCCGTTCGGCTCACTACCTGATTACGGGCAAGGAGATGGAAGACCTGAAGTTGCAGGCTGTTCGTGGTATCAAGGGCGTGAAGGAAGCCCGGATCAAGATCGGTGATCTGGAAGTAGGCGTGGCTGTGGCGAGCGGCCTGGGCAATGCCCGTCAGCTGCTCGAAGAAGTGCGCCAGGGCAAGCGCGACCTGCATTTCATCGAAATCATGACCTGCCCCGGCGGATGCATCAATGGCGGCGGACAGCCACTCAATGCCGATGCCGATTCCGTGCGTGCCCGGATGCAGGCGCTTTACAACATCGATCGCGACGAAGAATTGCGCGTGGCTCATGCCAATAAGTCGGTCCAGAAACTCTACGAAGATTTTCTCGGCCAGCCCAACGGCGAAAAAAGCCACCAGCTGCTGCATACCAAGTATGCCAAGCGCGAAGTGGTGATGTAAGAAACGATATGGGAATTCCGGTTTCGGCCACGGTCGAAACCGGGAAAGGCTCGCAAAGCAGCAAACAAGAGGCAAGCCATTATGAAACATTCCGATAACCTTCCCATGGTAACTACAATCAAGGAACGATGCCGGGTATGCTATACCTGTGTGCGCGAGTGTCCGGCCAAGGCGATCCGCATTGCCGACGGCCAGGCCGAAGTCATCGAAAAGCGCTGCATCGGTTGTGGAAATTGTGTGAAAGTGTGTAGCCAGCATGCCAAGAAGGTGCTCAACGCCATCGACGAAACCCGCGATCTTCTGGCGGGAGACGCACCTGTCGCGGCCATTCTCGCGCCTACTTTTCCCGCGGAATTTGATACTTGCACCGAGGACCAGGTGGTCGGAATGATCAAGGCTCTCGGCTTCGATTATGTCTATGAAGTCGCTTTCGGCGCGGACCTGGTGAGCAAGCGTTATGTCGAACTCATCCGTGACAATCCAGGTGGCCGCTATGTAGCCACCAGTTGCCCGGGAATTATCGGTTTCGTCGAGCGCTACCTGCCCGGTGTCGTGGACAAACTGGCCCCTATCGTTTCCCCCATGATCGCTATGGCCCGTGTGGCGCACCATATCCACGGCGATAAGCTGAAAGTGGTCTTTGTCGGCCCCTGCATCGCCAAAAAGGGTGAAGCCGCCAGCGAAAATGTGGCCGGGGAAGTCGATACAGCCCTGACTTTTCAGGAACTGCACGCCATGCTTGCCGCCGACGGCATCCAGAAGGATAAGGTTGAAGAATCCGATTTTGACCCACCCCGGGCCGGTAAGGGGGCTTTATTTCCCATTTCGCGCGGCATGCTTCAGGCGTCGGGACTTCTCGAAGATCTCATGGTCGCCAACATCATCGCCGCCGATGGCCGGACCAACTTTGTCGATGCCCTCAATGAATTTGAATCCGGTGGCATGGAGTGTCGCCTGCTTGAGGTGCTCTGCTGCACCGGCTGCATCATGGGGGCGGGTATGACCTGCGAGACCCCGCTTTTCAGACGGCGCGCCCATGTGAGCCGTCACGTGCGCGACCGTATCAACAAACTGGACTGGGACAAGTGGGAAGAGGATCTGGAAGAATATTCCGACCTGGACCTGAGCCGAATCTTTACCGCCCGCGACCAGCGGAACCGGCCCCCATCGGAAGACGAATTGCGCACGATCATGGAGCGTATGGGCAAGTTTGAATCGGAAGATGAGCTCAATTGCGGTGCTTGTGGTTATTCGACTTGCGTGGAACATGCTATAGCGATTTATAAAGGCCGGGCCGAGTCCGAAATGTGTCTGCCCTTTACCATCGAGCAGCTGCGCCACACCGTCAAGGAACTGGCGTCCACCCAGGAAGCGCTGGTCAATTCCGAAAAGCTTGCCAGCATGGGCCAACTTGCCGCCGGTATCGCCCACGAGGTGAACAACCCACTCGGCGTCGTGCTCATGTACGCGCACCTCATGATGGAAGACTGCCCCCAGGGCTCCGAGCAGTTGGAAGACCTGATCGAAATCGTCCAGCATGCCGACCGCTGCAAGAAGATTGTGGCCGGACTGCTTAACTTTGCCCGCCAGAACAAGGTGGACCGCCGTAAGACCGACGTCCAGGACATGCTCGACAAACTCGTCAAGAGCCTGACCATTCCGAAGAATGTCAAACTCGTAATGGAGCATAATCTGAGCGATCCCTTTGCCGAAATCGACCAGGATCAGATTGTCCAGGTCGTCACGAACCTCTGCAACAACGGCATCGCCGCCATGCACGACTGCGAAAAGGGACTTTTGAAAGTCAGCACGGAAGACGATGAGAATTGGGTGCGCATCCTGGTGAGCGACACCGGCACCGGGATCAGCCCCGAGCACCTGAAGAAGATTTTCGATCCTTTTTTCACGACCAAGGAAGTGGGAGAGGGAACCGGCCTGGGCCTGGCCGTCACCTATGGCATCATCAAAATGCATCAGGGCGACATCCAGGTCGAGTCCAATGCCGATCCGGAAAAGGGTCCGACAGGAACGACCTTCCGTCTGGTCCTGCCGCGGATCAAGCAGGAGCCGGAAGACGGGGAAGAAAGCGGAGAAAGCCCTCAGGCAACACTCCAATAGATTTTGGCTAAGCCAATATATCAGAACACCTTAGAAAGTGGAACCATGTCTAACCAAACCGAAATCAAATCACGCACCATCCTGATTGTGGACGATGACGAAGACTTTCGCCTGCAGCTGAAATTGCAGCTCGAAGCCGACGGGCACAGCGTATTCGAAGCGGAAAACCCCGCCGAAGCCGAAGAGGCCCTCAAGGACCGCAAGGCCGACCTGGCTATCGTGGACCTCATGATGGACGAAATGGACGCGGGTTTTACCCTTTGCTATCACCTGAAAAAGAACTATCCCGATATGCCCGTCATCATGGCCACCGCCGTTGCCAGCGAAGCGGGCCTGGGCTTTGACACGGCCACCGACGAGGAACGGTCCTGGGTCAAGGCCGATGCCTTGCTGAACAAGCCCATCCGTCCCGAGCAATTGCGCAAAGAAATGTTGCGTCTGCTGAAAGACTGAGCAAGAATAGCTTGGCGAGTCACAGGGCCGGAATAAATTCGGCCAATCTCTATCTTATCGGGGAACTGCCACTATGCCGGATAAATTGCGAATGCTGATTACGGACGATGAAAGCGCCATGCGCATGGTCGTGAAAAGGGCCTTGCGTAATTTTACCGTCCACGTCCCCGATATCGACTCGGACGTGGAATTCGATATCGATGAGGCCGGAACGGGAGAAGAGGCCCTGAAGAAAATCCAGGCTAATCCGCCCGATCTGGCCCTCATGGACCTTAAACTTCCCGGAATCAGCGGTCTGGAAGTTCTCGACAAAGTGGCCGAGATGAAAAATGATGTCCTCATCATTATGATCACCGCCTACGCCACCATCCAGACTGCCGTCAGCGCCACCAAACAGGGGGCTTACGACTTTCTGGCAAAGCCCTTTACTCCCGAAGAACTCCGCAATACCGTCCGCAAGGCCACCCGCCACCTGATTCTGAGCCGCCAGGCCCGCCAGCTGGCCGAAGAAAAGCGACGCGTCCGCTTCGAATTTATCAGTGTTCTCGCCCACGAACTCAAGGCTCCGCTCAATGCCGTCGAGGGCTACCTGAACACCCTTGAAAATGACTTCGCCCGCAACGATCCCGCCATCTTTGACAAAATCGTCGATCGCAGCCGCATCCGGCTCGACGGAATGCGCAAGATCATCACCGACCTGCTCGACATGACCCGCATCGAGTCGGGCCGCAAAAAGCGTGAGATTGGTGAAGTGGATGTGCGCGAAGTGGCCGAAATGGCGATTGAATCGGTCCAACCCACCGCCGATGAACGCAAGATCACCATCAGCCTCGAAGCGCCCGATACGGTTCCCATGATCGCTGACCGTGGCGAGATCGAGATCATCCTGAACAACCTGATCACCAATGCCGTCAAGTATAACAAGGACGAAGGCAGCGCCACCGTGAAGATCGAGCAGGAAGGCGACAAGGTCACTATCGAGGTTTCCGACACAGGCATTGGCATGACAGAAGATGAAGCGGCCAAACTCTTCAACGACTTCGTTCGCATCAAAAACACCAAAACCAAGGGCATCCTGGGCAGTGGCCTGGGGCTTTCCATTGTCAGAAAGCTCGCCCAACTCTACGAAGGCGACGCCACCGTCACCAGCGAACCCGACGTGGGCAGCACCTTCACCGTCCACCTCCACAGCGCCAAACCCGAGGACATCCCCGCCGAGCCCCAGGAAGCCTCGACTCCGCAAGCCTGATATAGCCTGAACCGCATCCACGGGCCGACAATTGTCTTGACAAAAAAGACTTATGTCTCTTATGCTTTAATAGAGAGTATGGGCTTGGCAGCGATTTTTTAATCCGAGCTGGGGCCCGATACCAATATGGTTCCTGAGTGATGCTGAGCATGAGAGGCAGAAGCGATGTCGATTGCAATGGTTAATGAGATTCTGGGCGGAGAAAAAATACTGGGCCAAACGATCTGTGACCAGATGGGTCTTTATAAGCTGGGCAAGCAAGGTGTTAGTAAGGCTGCGCTCATGCGTCTTGGGGCTTTTATGGGACTTTCGTTGAGCCAACTCGCCGACATTTTGCCCGTCACCGAGCGCACTATTCAACGATATTCCAGCAATCAAAGTTTTAATAGCTATGTTTCCGAGCATATTTTGCATTTGGCCGAGCTGCTCTCCAGAGGCATGGAGGTTTTCGAGAACAAGGATCATTTTCTGCTTTGGCTGGAGCAGCCATCTACCGCCCTTGGGGACCGCACCCCGAAGAGTATGTTTGCCAGCCGTTTCGGGATAGAAATGGTTATGGACGAATTGACCCGAATGGAATATGGGGTTTTTTCCTGATGCAGGTATATCGACTGGCAAAGGAAAAATACATTCGGGATATGTCCGGCACAGGAGCGCGCATTGCCGGCGGCAGATGGAATTCGAGGGGGAGGCCCGTTCTTTACACGGCATCAAGTCGGTCTCTGGCCACGGTTGAATATCTGGTTCATGTGCTGTATGCAATCCGTCCCCCCAATCTGAAGATGGCGTGTATCGAAATCCCGGATTCTTTATCGATTTTGAAGATTTCCATTCGGGAATTGCCTGCCGACTGGCGTCGTTCTCCACCGCCCTCCCAATTACAGGAAAAAGGAGATTTCTGGCTCGATCAGGGAAAAAGCCCTGTCCTTTTCGTTCCTTCCGCCGTTGTACCCGGAGAGCATAATATTCTGCTGAATCCCTTGCATCCGGATATGGCAAAAATCAGGATTGCGAGGATTGAGGACTATGACATAGACCCAAGACTGATTCCCTGAGGCTGCTTACGCCAGTCCTTGAGACGCTTTTCCTTGGACGCTACCCTCATTCTTGTATTAGTATGGAAAGCGGTTGGCGGCATAATATGGGGCGATTGTGCCGCAGATATCCTGAATTAATGCTAAAAATTGTGCTTCGGGATTCCGATAGGGGGTATTATGGCAGACTCGTCCCAATCCTTTTTCTCGCGATACGCGCCGGCGCCTTCCCGGGACAAGGAAGAACCGCCTTCTACCGTGCAGGAAACCTATATCCCTGTCGAGACCGGCTTTTTACTCACCGATTCAGTGCTGCCTTTCGATCTTTATTACCTGTCGCCCGAAAATCGTCTGGAAAAGATCATTGAAGCCGGTGACAAGACAGCCCCCCAGATTATCAGCCAGATCCTTCGCGGCGAGTTCAAAAAACAATGCTTCGTGATGGAAACCCAGAAAGAGGAATACCTGCTCTTTCAGGAGAAATCGGTGGACACCATGCTGAATAACAGCCGGCTGCCCATGCAACTCCGCTGCCGGTCTCTCTATGGCTTGTCTGTCGTCCTCGCCCAGGAAGCCTTCGAGCATCCCAATGGCCTCACCGCCTATCGGCTCGTCGAGCATGTCGAGCGCCTCGTCAAATTCGTTTTCCGCGAAAGTCCCAAGGTGCTCAGAACCCTTATCAATATGGGACACCGCGAATACAGCGATGCCGTCCACTCGGTTAATGTCGGGCTTTATGCCCTCGACATCGCCCTTGAGCATTATGGAAAACGCAGCAATAAAGACTTCAATGACATGACGGCCGGTTTTTTTCTCCACGATATCGGCAAAACCCGCGTCCGTCCCGGCATTCTGGACAAGCCGGGTCCCTTGGAAGAGCCTGAATGGTGGGAAGTGAAAAAGCATCCCCGCTATGGCTACCTGATGCTCGAACGCGAAGGGATTTTGTCCGAAGAAAGCCGGGAAATCGTTCTCAGCCATCATGAACGGATGGATGGCGAGGGATACCCCGACTTGCTGGAAGCCCGCAATATCCATCCTTACGCGCGCATTTGTGCCGTGGCTGATGCCTATGACGCGCTGACGACGAAGCGCGTGTTTCGCTCGAAATTACCCCCCTTCGACGCGCTACGCACGATGAAGGAAGAAATGCAGACCCAGTTCGACCCGGAAATCTTCAAGACTTTCGTGCTTTTGCTCAGACGATAGCGCTTGGGGCAAAATCTTATAAGGAGCAGTAAATATGAAAGTAGAACTTATCGGCTCAAACGGACCCGTATCGGGAACCATGCTTTTGATCGACTTCGACGGTTTCCAGAACCTGGTCGATTGCGGTCTTTTTTCAGGGACCCGCGCCGAAGTCCTGAATCGCAATCGGGACCTGCCTTTTGAGGCATCGGGATTGCACTCGGTATTGCTCACGCGGGCGCATCTTCTGAGCTCGGGCAATCTGCCAAGTCTGGTTCAGGCGGGGTTTTCGGGGAGTATTTTTTCCACACTGGGCACTCAGGATCTTTGTGGGGCCTACCTGCGCGACGCTGCCTTGGCGCGAGAAGATGAAGCCGCCTATATCAATGCCCGTCGTGAAGACAGCGCCACAGTGAAGCCTCTCTACAGCCTGGATGACGCCGAATTCGCCCTCTACAGTTTCAATGGAATTGCTTATAACCGTACCTTTCATATCCTCCGCGACCTCTGCGGCACCTTTCTGGGGGCGGGGAACATGCCAGGCTCATCGATCGTCGTCGTCGACGCCAAGACGGCAAATGGCGACAAACGGCTCGTATATGCCGGCAATCTGGGGATCGACAGCCATCCCTTTCTGTCGCCGCCCAGCCCGCCGCGAGACGTGCATTACTTGATCGTGAAAAGCGGCATCGGCCTGAAAAGGCAGGAAGCCATGGCCCAGGCGGAAAACCGGCTGGCCGAAGCCATCGGAAAAACCGTCTCCGCCGGCGGAAAAATAATCGTCCCCGGACGCGGAACAGGATCGGGCCTGGTCCTGATCGACGCGATCCACCGTCTGAAAAAGGCTGGACGTTTGCCCGAATTTCCCATTTATCTGGATAGCCCCTTTGCCGTGAACATTGAGGAATTCCTGCGCCATCATGGCCCTGAATTTCGACGGCCCATCCGCGACCGGCTTTTGGAAGAGGCCGATCCCTTTGGCCTGAAGGCGGTGCATTATTGCCGCCGTGACGCCGAATCCAAAAAACTCCAGAAAAGCGACGAACCCGCACTCATCATCACCCCGGCCCACAACGGCGAAACGGGACGTTGCGTAGCCTGGCTCGACGCCTGTCTCGAAGACCCGAAAAACCTGATTCTATTAATTGAACCCATTTACGGGAACACTTTGGCCTCTCACTTGTCCAAGGGGGAGAAAAAGGTGCGTCTGCTGGATCAGGAGCGCGAGGTAGCCGCCAATGTGATGGAGTGCAAAGCGCTCTATTGCCTGGCCGATCAGGCACAAATAGCCGATTATGTCGCCGATCTGCGCCACGCCAGCCCCAAACTGGAGCGCGTCTATGTGATACCTGAGTTTGAAGAGCCTGCCGCCGAACTGCTGGAAACGATTCGCAGCGAAGCCAAGGTTTCCGCGGAAATCCTGAAATATGGCGATAGTTTCAGCATTTAACGTCTTACGCTCATCATAAACTCATGATTTCTGAAAAATCGGGCTGTATCTTTTTTTGGATGGAAAGCGCACACGCATTCCTGTATAGTGCGTACAAGTTGGCATTAATCTTAACGAGAAGGAGGACCTTCCTTATGAAGGTTGGAAAGCTGATACTTTGTGTAACAATACTGATGGCCATGTTCACGGGCCTGGCTGCTGCGCAGGCTCCGGGAATGGGCCAGCCCCAGGTACCCATGCCCAAATCACTCGACGAGGCCCTGGCAAGCATTTATGTGGGCGATGTGTCCGGTCTGATTGAAAACGCGGGAAATCTCGCCGGAAAATTTAAGCCCGGCATGTCCGGTCCCGGCCTGAAGGCTATGGCGGGCATGATGGTGCAGGATGCGGGCCTGCAAGGCTTTTCAGAACCCGGCTCCGGACTCATGGTCTACGCGTTCAATGGTCCCGTATTTATTGCCTATGCCGAAGTCGGCGCCGGACAAATCCAGAACTACAAAATGGCCCTGGAACAGCAGGGAATGGGCGCGCAGGTTGCAGGCGATATGCTGGCCGTTGCCATGCCGCCGAACGCCATTTCCACCGCCGCTACGCTGGCTCCCACGGCTCGGGCCGCTCTGGCCGATCCCCGCGGCGCCAAGTCCACGCTCAAAATCATGGGTTATCCGAACAAGGCGATTGCCGCTTTCGGTCCCCAACTCCAGGGCATGCTGCAAATGATGGCACAGCCTGGCGATGAACTCAACCCCATCATGCAGATGACTTTGCTTAAAGCCTTAGCGGATTCCAGCGAAACCAGTCTCGAACTCGATCTTGATCCCGCAAACATGAATATCCAAACCATCTGCAAGGCCATGCCCAATACGCCCCTCGCCACTTACGTGGATTCTCCCGTAAGCACCAATCCCGAATTGATGTCCATGCTGCCGACAGACGGCGCGATTCGGTCTGTTTTCTCCATGAATTCCGAGGCCTATGTGAGAGCCGCAAAAGCCTACGCACAGAAGGCCTTTGAAGAACTTGACACACCGGCCGATCTCCAGAAAGACTTTATGGAACTTTATGTTGAGCCCAGCGAGATGTATGAAGGCGAAATGAACACCGCCATCAACATGTTCGTGCCAGGCAAGGGTATGCTGAGCGGTGCTTCCATTACGAGCATCAAGGATGCCGAAAAAGGCATTACCATTATGGAAAAAACCGTGGAAAACCTTAAAAACAACCAGGCCATCAAGTCCATGGAAGCCCAGGGGCTGAAGATGGATGTGGAATTTCACAAAAATATCCGCAGCCACAAAGGCACCCAGATTCACCAGTGGAAAATGAAAATGGAATCCACCCAGAATCCCCAGCAGATGGATCAGCTCCAGGAAATGCTTGGCAGCATGGAATATGAAATGTCCATCGTTGGCGATATGATGGTGGTTGCCATGGGCGATGTGGCGATTGAGCCGCTGATAGACGCCGCCAAAACCAAGAGCCACCCCGGCGCCAAGGCCCTCAGCTCCATCGACGCCTTCGGCAAAGGCCAGGATGCCTACGCCGATATCGACATGGGCGCCTTTATGAAAGTCGTTGCCAATTCTGTCGGCTCCATGATGGGCCCCGGTGGCAATAACCCCATCAACGTTTTTGCCGAAAGCCTCCAGGGCAGCGCTCCCATGGTCATGACAGCCAGCGCTCGCGAAAGCAGCCTCATGGCCGTCGTCAATGTGCCTCCCGCACTGATCGACGCCATGGGCAAGGCCGTCCAGAAGATGCAGCAGCAAGGCGGCGAAATGTAAAACCAAAGCCGCATGCAGGAATAAAAAGCAGGCCATACAAAAACTCCCCAAATCGATCTTGACAGATGAAACGGAGTTTTGTATGGTCTGCTTTACGTTTGCCGGGTGGTGTAATGGCAACACGCCTGGTTCTGGCCCAGGTATTGAGGGTTCGAGTCCTTCCCCGGCAGCCAATGCTTTTCGAAGCATTCCCAAAGCGCCCCATAGCGCACCCCAAGACGGCGCCATCGTCTAGCCCGGTCCAGGACGCCGCCCTCTCACGGCGGAAACAGGGGTTCGAATCCCCTTGGCG
>CAYWYC010000062.1:0-18055 GCA_964462565.1 uncultured Candidatus Sumerlaeota bacterium
GATGGTGGGCCTAGGTGGACTCGAACCACCGACCTCACGCTTATCAGGCGTGCGCTCTAACCGAAGCTGAGCTATAGGCCCTTACCAGCACAACAGGAAAAGGAGCATATAGATTTTCGGCGACTTCGTCAAGAGGAAATCTGCGATAATTTTGAAAAAAAACGCATTTTCTCCGCAGTTTTCCCTTTCAGGGACGCTTTGTGCCGAAATGCGGCGCGCCAGGATATCCAACGCGCCTTTACAATGTTTCTATAATGATGTTGCCATTGGTGTAGATGCAGATATCGGCGGCAATCTGCATGGCTTCCCGGGCGATTTCTTCTGCCGATAAATCGGTATGCTTGACCAGGGCCCGCGCCGCCGAAAGCGCCATCGGCGATCCGGAACCAATTGCTGCCAGCTGATCATCCGGTTCCACCACATCGCCGTTGCCGCTGATCAGCAGGATCGCCTCGCGGTTTGCCGCAAGCAGCATGGCCTCGAGGCGGCGTAAAACACGGTCTGTGCGCCATTCCTTCGCCAGTTCCACGGCAGACCGGGCCAGGTTACCGTTATATTCTTTCAGTTTGGCATCGAATTTTTCAAAAAGGGCAAAGGCGTCGGCTGTGGAACCGGCGAAACCGGCCAGAATTTTTCCGTCATATAGTTGCCGTACCTTGCGTGCTCCGGACTTGATCACCGTGTTGCCAAGGGTTACCTGCCCGTCGCCGGCGATTGCCAGCTTTCCGTCCTTGAGTACGGCCAGGATGGTTGTTGAATGGGCCTGCTCCATATTGTTATGCGAGTGATTCATAGGTCATTCTCCTGTCGGTTTTTTTGAGCGTCCCTTTTTGGGTTGTGTTTTCCAGCGGCGATGGAACCAGAGATATTGCTCGGGGTAGTCACGGATCATTTCTTCAAGTTTTTCGCTGCAATAGCGGGTCATTCTTTCGATATCTTCTTCTTTGCTTAAGCTCATGTCGGGCATGATTATGGGAAATGCCCGAAGGCGGTAACTGTGGGTCCATCCGACGCGATGGCAAAAAGCAGGAAGGATCGGGAGATTTGTGTGCCTTGCCAGTTGGGCGGGTCCGGAAAAGGTGGCCGCCTTTTTGCCGAAAAAGGGTATGAATATTCCGCTTCTGCGCGCATCCTGATCGGCCACAAAGCCAAGCACTTTTTTGTGACGCAGGGCTTTAAGGGCGGGTCTGATATTGCGGCTGAAATGGATAACCTCGAATCCCTGTTGCTTGCGGTTTTCGGTGACGAGCCGATCCACAAAGGGATTGTGGATGCGTTTTGCGAAGGCGGCAATATCCATCTTCAGTACCAGAGAGAAATAGGAAACCAGCAGTTCCCAGTTTCCGAAGTGGCCGGTGACCCCGAGAAAGGCCTCTCCTGTTTTTTTTCGATAGATCTGGATTTCGTCGAGACCTTCTGTTTGGGGCACAATTTCGTCCAGATCTTGTTTCTTCTTTTTGCCGGAGCCTGAGAACTCGAGAGACATGAGGGTGAAATGTCGCATGCACCCGATGGCGATCTTCTTTTTCCAGGCGGTATCCTTTTGGGCAAAGGCGATCTCCAGGTTTTCCATGACGCGCTTTTTACGAATGGGTATTGCGTGGAACCAAAGCAGGGCTACGGCATTTGCGATGAGACCATGAGCGCCTCGCGGTACCATTCTGAGGCAAATACTTACTGCCGCGATCCCCAGAAACTCCAAGCGGTGTCGGAATTTAGGATTCAGGCTTTCAGCGTCGGCGGGCTTTTCAGAAGCCACCTTCAGGCCTCCAGAACATCGCACAGGTTTTCCGTGCAAACGGCAGGCAATTCATGACGGGCGATAAAAGCCAGGCTTTCTTCAGAACAGGATTCCGGCTCAATCCAGAAACGTCGGACGCCATGGTCGTAAGCGCCTTTGACGATGTCGTAGCATATTTCGGCCGGAGTCGCGATGCAGACCACTTGCGGCACAAAGGGGATCTCTTCGATAGTCCCAAAGCAACGCACTCCGTCAATATCCACCAATCGGGGACTGATAGGATACACTTTGTATCCATTCTCATGCAATTTCTTAAAAATTTTATAGCCGTTGGAATTTTTACGGTCGGATGCGCCGAAAATGGCAAAGTGTTTCATTTCCAGCGTTTCGGCTATCGTTTTTTCCATTGTTTCTAACTCCATGTGCATCAAATCTGTCTGTTTGCTCTTGCTCAGCAAAAGCCGGAAGCCTTATCTCCAGGAAAGCGTCGCAACGTGTGATTTTCGCAAGCACTTTACCGGCGAAGCGAACAACAATGTCGCATTCAGACCTGAAACGGGGCTCCTGATTATTTTATGGTTTTGGGGTTGGTGTCGGCTTATAACCCTTTTCTTCGAATGAAGTCTGGACGATTTTCGGAATATCCAAACCGGCATTGCGCAATTTTCCCATGTGCTTATCCCACAACTCTTGTCCGGGATCTTTATCCGCTTCCAGGATAGGGATGGGGGACATGGTGTACTGGCTGAAAATGTTCGCGTAGGGAGAACTGATGTCTGCCAGCACGTAAGGTATCATGATGTCCATGCGAACCAGCAAAAGATCTTCTTCGGAATCCGGCAGTTTTTCGACCATGACATTTTCGGTTTTGAAATAATGGCTGTTATGGGCAATGGTATAAAGAAAACGCATCAGCGCCGTGTTGTTGCAGGTCATGTTCAGGCCGATAAAACTCACGTGTCCCACAGAAGTTTCCTGGATGGCCTTTTCCGGATCGGAGGCCTGCGGTCCCATCATTTCCGGACCATACATTTCATACATTTCAGCATCCATGTCTTCCATGCCCGGGGGGAATTCGCCTTCCATACCAGGTTGCTGGTAACCGTCTCCCCCCATCATGCTCGGATCCATCATGCTCGGATCCCTCATGCTCGGGTCCATGGTAACTTCCGAGCGATCCACTTCTTCCAGGATAAACGATTCCTGCGGTTGCGGCAGGCGCACCATTTGAATTTCAGTGACGCCGTGCATGCGCGCGATGCTCAGCAGATACTCCAGGGAAGAAATCTGGCAGTTCAGGTTTCGAAGTCCGTGAAAATTTTCAAGATTCGCTTCAAACATATCGCGAAGAAGTTCATAGGTGAGGGGCTTGTTCAGGCCAACCGTGACTTTTTCGTCTTCGTCTTTGTAAGACCATATCAGTCGCGCGTAAAGGAGTCGGACCATCTTGGGAAGCATTTCACCCAAAGTCATCTGAATGTTCGGCATGGCATTGACATTCATACCCAGATCCCGCAAGCGGGCGCGGTATTCCGCCAATTTCTGGAAATAGTTCACATCGGCTTCTTCAATGGTTTTCAGCAGGTCCCAGCTGTCATGCAGTTTGTTCACGGCGTCCCACAGCCTGGGCTTATCCGAACTCAATTCATCGGGCAGGTTGAAAGGCATGTGCCAGCCTTTCTGGTTGGCTTCCAGAAAAGTAAGTCGCATGGTATTGTTATTACCCTCTGCGCCTTCGACCAGACTGTCGCCGTCCCATTCGCCTCCCGTTTCGTAGGCTTCTTTCATTTCCATCAGTCTTTGCATCCGGGCAACAATCAGATTTTCGGCTGCCCAGGCAAAAGCCGCTTCGCGCTGAGCCAGGCTCTTCTCAAAGTCTTCCTTGATCTTTTCATCCTCTTCATACCCCTTGGGTTGGGGCGGCTGGGGAAGTTCGTGAGCAAAGAAAACAGGATGAATAATAATGCCCATGTCTATCATGGCATTCCACAAAAGGCGGGCGTCCTGCATGGTGACTTTTTGGTATTTTTCGATTGCTTGTTCGGACGGCAATGTGGGCAGCGTATTAAGCTGTTGAACCGCATTATCCCGCCGGTTCTTGGCCGCGGCCAGGCGCTGGGATGGGTTTCTGAATACAAAAAAATGGCTCAAAACGATAACGCCAATTCCGATAATAACCCCGACCACAATTTTTTCGCGTTTGCCAAAATTGATCGCCATATCTTTTTCCTTTTATATGATAATAAATCCAAGCTTATGGATCATACGGGCAATATAAGCAAGCCCATTGCCGGACCTCGACAAATACATAGTTCCTGTATAACGCCTAATCCGCCTCAAGGCAACCCTTTTTCACATAACCATTTCATTATTTTTGCCGAAAACAGGCAAATTCGAAACCTTGAACGGGCTGAATTCGCTCAATATAGATACCTTCAAGTTATTCAGGACCGGTAATCGGCATTGATGCTGATGTATTCGTGGGTCATGTCACAGGTCCATACCGTGGCCGATCCCAAACCGGAACCAATGGAAATATTAATATCTATCTCTTTGTTCTTCAATGTTTTAGTCAGGGCTTTTTCGTCATAATCTTCCACGGGAGCGCCATCTTTGAATATGGAAAATCCGTTGCAGGACAGGCTCAAGTTTTCCTGGGAAAAAGGGACCCCCGCCTTACCCACCGCCATAGCCAGTCGTCCCCAATTCGCGTCTTTTCCGTAAAAGGCCGTCTTCACCAGGGGAGAATTCGCAACGGAAAGCGCCACTTTTCGCGCCGAGTCATGGCTGCGCGTACCCGATACATGAATATTGAGCAAATGTTCCGCGCCTTCTCCATCCCGCGCGATCTGTTTGCTCAGGTCGATCGACAATTCCAGAAGAGCCTTGGCGAAGACCTTTGCCTGAGATCCGTTTTCCGTTATTTTACGATTCCCCGCCATCCCGTTCGCCATCACGATCATGGTGTCGCTGGTGCTGGTGTCGCCATCGATAGTGACGCAGTTAAAGGACCGGTTCGCTACATTATGAAGAATATCCTGGAGAAGGTTCTTTTCAATGTCCACATCGGTAGCAATAAAGCAAAGCATGGTCGCCATGTTCGGATGGATCATGCCCGATCCTTTGGCGATTCCGGCAATGGTGATTTCATGTTTTTCAATTGACACTTTTTTAGTGGCCGTTTTCGGGCGGGTATCGGTGGTCATAATGGCCTTTGCCGCTTCTTCCCAAGCCTTTTCCGATAACTTGTCAAGGGCCGCGGTAATGCCTTTATCAATCTTATCCATGGGCAAGGGAGCACCGATAATGCCCGTCGAGGCAACAAATACTTCACCGGGCGAGCAGTTCAGCCCCTGTGCGACTCGTGTCGCCATGGTCACGGCATCCTGATAGCCCTTGCGGCCCGTGCATACATTGGAAATCTTGGAATTCACTACAATGGCGCTGTGATGCTTGTTTTTCAAATGGCGTTGGTCTAACCGGACCGGCTCGCCGATTACGCGATTGGTGGTAAAAACGGCCGCCGCCGAACAGGGGCGCTCGGATACGATCAGAGCCAGGTCCAGCTGGTTATTTTTCTTGAGTCCAGCCGGTACCGCAGCGCAACGAAATCCCGGCACATGGATTGGGACTGCTGTTTTATTTTTTTCACTCTTGGATGCGATGCTTTTTCTGGGTGGCATTGGTGCAAGTGGTCCTTTCCAATATCGGAGAAGACAATTTTAACAACTTATAGCCTCAAGGCTTTTATTTGGGAATGATCGATTCTATATGGCGCGAATTCAAAAGCGCGTAATTGGCGTCTGTGGTTAGCTGTTCCGGCGAATCACTCTCGATATGAACCCGGGTCAGGGCAAAAAAGGGCCGGATTTCCGACTCGGTCTCGAGCAGCACCCGAAGCCCGCGTGGTATCTGCCCTGTTATACGCCGCTTGGCGCGTGTCAGAATCTTAACGGATACCATTTCCTGGCCCAGGTATTTCTTCTCATATTCCCGCGTGCTGACATCTACATCCGTTTCCGATATCTCAAAGACCAGTTCCACATGTTGCGGAGAAACCATGACCCGCTCCACCTGCTCATTGAGCAGCTCGTCCGTGGTCTTTATCGTGATGTTCGTATCGTATAGAAACAAGAAATCGACATTGCCTTGCAGATCGGGAGAAGTCATGCTCGGGCTGTTTACCATATCCTGCAAACGCAGGCCTTCGACACGGGGCTTAATGCATCCTTCATATGCGGCATTTCCGGTAAGTAGAAGCACTTCCACAGGCGGCCCTCCTTCGGGGGTTTCCTGAGCGCTTGGCTCCCTGGCCCAGGGCAATTGACAGAATAAATGAATAAAGTGCGAATCAGCAAAGTAACAGGACATGGACCCTGAGTCGCATATCTTTTAAACAAAATCAATATAGTCGTTGGCGCCGATAATAACAACAAAAATGCATCATTTTTATTTCCTGAAAAGAAAGGGGCCCGGCAGGATGCAAACAGGGATTATGCCGATAAGATTTTCTTAAAGCGCCGCTGAAATATCTCCATGGCGTTCCTGTAGCGAGGCTCGTGGATACGGTACCTCCCTTGCGAGTTAAATTCACGCGCCTTTTATTTTCTGATATTCGTCCTTGACCCAGACAGGCCCCAGGCCTCATACTCTTATTAGGAATCTTTTGTGATATGCAAGACGTCCGATGGGACCTCAAAAAAATCGCGGCTCATTGGCCGATAGATCATACCCAACAGCAAGCATAAAAAAAGGAGGCTGAAAATATGAGTGAAGAAAAAAAATGCCCGGTAACGGGACATGCGGGAAGCACTGCCGCGCAAAAAGGAACAACGAACCGCGACTGGTGGCCGAATCAGCTGAATCTGGATATTCTGCGCCAGCATTCCAATAAGTCCAGCCCCATGGGTGAGGATTTCAGCTATGCCGATGAATTCAAGAGCCTTGATTATGAGGCCCTGAAGGAGGATCTCCACAAGCTGATGACGGACTCCCAGGACTGGTGGCCTGCCGATTATGGCCATTATGGCGGACTCTTCATCCGCATGGCCTGGCATAGCGCCGGCACCTATCGCATGGGCGATGGACGCGGCGGTGGAGGAACCGCCAACCAGCGCTTTGCCCCGCTGAACAGCTGGCCCGACAATACCAACCTCGACAAGGCCCGGCGGCTTCTCTGGCCCATCAAGCAGAAATACGGCAAGAAAATATCCTGGGCCGACCTGATCCTTCTCACGGGAAACGTGGCCCTCGAGTCTATGGGGTTCAAAACCTTTGGCTTTGGCGGTGGACGTGAAGATATATGGGAACCGGAAGAAGATGTGTACTGGGGCGAGGAAGAAGAGTGGCTGGCTACGAGCGACAAGCCCAAGGGCCGCTATTCGGGTGAGCGTGATCTGGAGAATCCCCTGGCCGCCGTGCAGATGGGCTTGATCTACGTGAACCCCGAAGGCCCCGACGGCAATCCCGATCCCGTCGCTTCCGGCAAAGACGTGCGCGAGACTTTCGCCCGCATGGCCATGGACGACGAAGAAACCGTCGCGCTTGTGGCAGGCGGTCATACTTTCGGCAAGTGCCATGGCGCGGGTGACGCCGCTCACGTCGGCCCCGAACCCGAAGCCGCTCCCATCGAAGAGCAGGGCCTTGGATGGAAGAGCAGCTTCGGTAGCGGCAAAGCCGGCGACACGATCACCAGTGGAATCGAGGGCGCCTGGAAACCCAACCCCACCAAGTGGGACATGGGATACCTGACCGTGCTCTTCAAGTATGAATGGGAACTTGTCAAGAGTCCCGCCGGGGCCAACCAGTGGCTGGCCAAGGACGTGGAAGAAGAAGACATGGTTGTCGATGCCCACGATCCCTCGATCAAGCATCGCCCCATGATGACCACGGCCGACTTGTCGCTCCGATATGATCCGATTTACGAGCCCATCGCGCGGCACTATCTGGAAAACCCCGAAGAATTCGCCGACGCCTTTGCCCGCGCCTGGTTCAAACTCATCCATCGCGACATGGGACCCAAGTCCCGCTATCTTGGTCCTGAAGTGCCGGAAGAAGATCTGATCTGGCAGGACCCGATTCCCGAAGTGGATCATGAACTGATCGACGAGGATGACATCGCCGCTCTCAAAGGCAAAATTCTCGACTCCGGCCTGGGTGTATCGCAACTCGTCTCCACCGCCTGGGCATCGGCTTCCACCTTCCGCGGTTCCGACATGCGAGGCGGCGCAAACGGTGCGCGCATTCGCCTGGCCCCGCAAAAGGATTGGGAAGTCAACCAGCCTGACCAGTTGCAAAAGGTGCTAGACAGTCTCGAAGGCATCCAGAAGGAATTCAACGATTCCAAATCCGGCGGCAAAAAAGTGTCGCTGGCCGACCTCATTGTTCTCGGGGGTTGCGCGGCGATCGAAAAAGCTGCCGCCGATGCCGGGCAGAATGTGACCGTGCCTTTCACACCGGGTCGCATGGATGCCTCCGCCGAACAGACCGACGCCGAATCCTTCACCGTCCTTGAACCCGCTGCCGACGGATTTCGCAATTATCAGAAGCAACAGTTTTCCATCGGAGCGGAGCACCTGTTGGTCGACAGGGCCCAACTCCTGAGGCTTACACCGCCGGAAATGACGGTTCTCGTCGGTGGGCTTCGTGTCCTTGGCGCCAATCACGACCAGTCTTCCCACGGTGTCTTCACCGACAACCCCGAGACCCTCAGCAACGATTTTTTCGTGAACCTCCTCGACATGTCCACGGAATGGAAGCCAGTTTCTCAGGACGGAGAAATCTTCGAGGGTAAAGATGGTGCGACCGGGGAAAAGAAATGGACCGGAACCCGTGTGGACCTGATTTTCGGCTCCAACTCCCAACTCCGCGCCCTGGCCGAAGTGTACGCATCGGCAGATGCTTCGGAAAAGTTCACGCACGACTTCGTCGCCGCCTGGGACAAAGTCATGAACCTCGACCGCTTCGACCTTGCCTGATTTACAGGAACGCCTGAGAAATGTCCGCTTAGAAAGCGGATATGAAAAAAGGAGCAAACTCCTCGCCGGGCGGAGGGCTGAGGCTATCCGCCCGGAAATGCATTGCATGGCGAAGTTTGCCCAGAGCCAGATTGGTAAGAATTCCGAGAAACGGCCCTAAAACGTCGGCAAGGGAAAATCGTCGCCGGTTTTTTCGATCCATGCTTCCAACTCCGCCTGGAGTTCCATCCGTTTTTCGCGGCGCTCCGGATGGTAGGCGAGGTTTTGCGTTTCGTAAGGATCCTCGTTGAGGTTCGTCATCAGAAGCGGTTGGCCTTCCACGCATACATACTTCCAGCCGTCGCGCGTGCGAATCCCGCGCCAGGGCCGGTCGATGCATTCGAAGCCCTTGTAGGCGCATTGCTGGAGGTAGGCGGAGCGGGGTTCCTGCGCCGGATCGGGGTTGTCTTCCGCCAATATGTGCGACGAAAAGTCGGTCCCCGCCATCCAGTCCGGCACGTCAATCCCGCACAATCCCAGCGTCGTCGGCGCATAGTCCACATGGTTCAGTGGCGCGTCGGATTCTCCCGTCTTGCCGCCGGGCAGGAACCAGATGCAGGGGATGCGCAGGGCTTCCTCGTAGGGATTGCTCTTCCGGAAAAAACCGTGAGACCCGTGGGTATCGCCATGGTCCGCAAAGAAAACGATGATCGTATTCTCCGCCTGGCCGTTGCGTTTGAGGGCATCGATCAGCCGTCCCATGTTGTCATCGAAGTTTTCGATCATGGCATAATAACCCGCCAGATCCTTCCGCGCCCGTTCACGCACCGATTCCACAAGCGGCACGTTGGGCCGCAGTTCAATGTCTTTTGGCTTGTGGCGCTTGGCATATTCCTCTGGAGCCACATAAGGATTATGCGGCGGCTGGACCGACAGCACCGCGAAAAAAGGCTGGTCATTGCTCTTGCGGTCATCCAGAAAATCAATCATGCGGTTTGTCATCACATCCGTCTCATAGCCGTCAAGAAAAGTCTCATCCGCCACGCCATCCGTATTGGAATGCACCCAGGAATCGTATTGGGCATTGTTATTTTCATAGCCTTCCCATTTTTGAAAACGCCCGCGCAGTTCCGGCTCCACGTAAACACGATTGTTCGATCCGGCCAGGTGCCATTTTCCGAACCAGGCGGTCATGTATCCGGCCTCATTGAAGGCATCGGCAATCGTCGGCAATTCCGGATTCAAGCGCTGCGGCGTTTTCTGCACGGCGTCGTGGATATAGAGGCTCGTAATCAGCGAACCCCGAAAAGGCGTACACCAGGGACATCCGGCGACAGCGTTGGTAAAGGTGATACCGCGCGAGGCCAAGGCGTCGATGTTGGGCGTCGCCAGTTGATCATTTCCCATATATCCCAATGCCTGCGCCCGATGCTGATCCCCAAAAACCCAAAGCACATTCGGCTGTTTCTTCTCAGCACTCATATCCATTCCCCATTCCTTGATGTTTTATCCAATTAGAAAGCACAAATATTCTCAAAGCCCTGCGGAAAGTTCAAGCACGCCAAGATTATCTCCAGCATCCTTATTGGCTCCCATCGATATAAATATGCTCCTCATCCGGCTCCAGAGGCTGAAAGCGTGTCTTGAAGCCGTCAAAGGCATCGCCGTTGATAAGCAGCGAGTCTTCCGGAAGCGCGTCCGAGCGATTCTGCATACGTTCGCGCATGATTGGCTCGGGAGTGTCGATGAAATAGAGCCGTGGAATCGCTCCCGATTCCACGACCCGCCGACGGGCCGCATCCCGAACTTCGCGGGTCCAGAATCCCGAATCCAAAATCACGCTTTGCCCAAGCGCAAGCAGTCGCGAGGCATAGTCCCAGATCATTCCGTCCACGCGATCGTAGAGATTGAAAAAGCAATCGGCCGGTGGGTTTTCCCCATAAAGCCGATGCATCCACTCATCATGGGTAAAGCGCACCGCCCCGGTTTCCACTTCCAGTTTCCGCGCGAAGGTCGTTTTCCCCGCACCCACAAAGCCGTGCATCAGGTGCGCCACCGGCTGCTCGGAATCCCGCATATTCTTAAGATTTTCTCCTTTGCCCATTATTTTTTCAGGTCCTTGATAAAGGAGATAACCAGATTGTCGTCGAAGGGGAGGGTTTCGCCGTATTGGACCGGACGATTGCCGCAGTAAACGCCGTTGCCATCGAGCATGTAACCCAGCTTCGGATAGAGGCGCTGGGCGTTGTTGTAGCCCGGATGCAGCCCCACGCCAATGCCGATCTGCGGCGTCCCGGCCGATTCCTCGCACTGCCGAACCAGCCGCGTACCGATTCCCCGGCAGCGATATTCCCGCGCCACGTTCAGGTCGCTGATCTCCGGAATTCCCGCCTCGCGAAAGGGCGGGTACTCCGACTTCCATACCAGGCGCACATGCCCGCGATACTCGCCGTCTTCATGTGCGACCCAGAAGACGATCTCGCCCGCTTCCTGCCGCTCCATCTGCTTCTGAAAATACCCGCCCCACTTTCCATAGCCGCAAGCCGCCTCAAATTGCGCCGCGCACATTTCAACCAGTTCGGGGGTGAGATTGGTAATTTGCATTAAAATTTCTTCTCCCTATTTCTGTCTCCATTTGAAACATTTAAAGGCCTCGATCATGCGGGTGTTGTTCTCCGGGGCGATGTTGAGGTCGGGCAGGTACCGGGATAGATCGCCGCAAGTGTGCATGATGATTTTACATCCCTTGTTATGGACGATCTGGCAGAGCCTTTAATAGCAAGGCTTCAGGTACTCGCGCCACAGCCCCATCGATAATACCGGCCACGACTGGTTTGTGCCATGCTATTAATCCTCTTTTTCCATGAAAGACCGGTCATGAGGAAGAGGCTCGAATCCATAAACAGCGGCCAATGCATTTATGGGATCCAGATACTTGAGTGGCTTGAATGGCAATCGGTTGTTTTTGCGAATGATTTGGGGCGCCAGGGGGCTATGCACACCTCCCGCGTGCAAAATTTGGGTCTCGTAATGGTAAGCAAGGTCGTTGGCCGCACCGAGAACAATCCGGCTTGAGGATTTGGCATAAGCAATTTCCGTATATTCCTCCAAGATAAGTTCTCGTGTGGAATCAGGAACCTTCTCGTCAGCAAGGGTACAGGAGAGCATCAAGCGGAAGATCTTGTCGAGTTCGCTGATTTGCGCGCGCGACACAGCGGGAGCGATAAAATTGAAAAGGGTGCGATCATTTACGAAAAGCAAAGTTTTGCGTCGATCAATGTAAATGAGATTCGCATGCCATTGGCCCAAACGGGACTCCTCGGGAACCTCGCTTGTTAAATCTTTCGGTTTTAAACCCATCTCTTTCCGGAGTTTGGCGGTACATCGTATCAGTTGCATTATATATTCTCCTCAGGGCAATTCCGGCAGGTCGGCCAGGTGATAGGGGATCTTTTTTTCTTCGAGGGCTTTTTGAATGGTTTTCGCATCCAGCCCTGCTGCTTCTCTTTTATCGCGCAAGGAGAGCGTTGCGGCGAGACCTGCGATCTGGCCCGTCAACGCGGCGGTGGGGATTACGCGCATGACTTCCCAGGCATCGCCTGCCGATGCGATGCAGCGTCCCGCCGTGATCAGGTTCGAGACTTCATGCGTCACGAGGGAGGCGTAGGGAATTTCCCAGACGGGGCCTTTCTTGCGCCAGTCGCCCGTAAGGCCTATGCTATCATTGAAGCGTTGGCCGTCCATGTTGTCGGAAAGGGTGAACTGTCCCGCAATCCGGCGTGTCCGCCGAAAGTCGGCCATGGCCGGCAGGCAGATGGGGTATTGCATGTGGCGGTCTTTGCCTTGCTCGTATTTCTGCTTGTAGTGGTGCAGGAGCAGCGTCCGGCTGTCCAGGATCATCCTGCTCACCTCAGCCCCGTCCACCCCGCTCAGCAGGCGCGCCTCTACGGGTTGACCACGTCCGGCATTGTCCCCACCCACCCGGACGATTTTCATCAGCGCATCGGCATTGCCCGACTGCACCGCTTCTTCCGCCGCTTCCAGGGAGCATTCCGCCGCCCAGAGCGAGACAAAGTTTTTCTCCCCGGTGCACTCCGCACCAGCGCGCCAGGCAATGTCGGCGTCGCCTGTGGCGTCGATGATAACGTCCGCCCGCAAAATTCCGCGGCCGCTCTTGTTCTCCACATGGATGCCCTCGGTGCGATCGCCGCTCATCTCCACATCGCAGATCAGCGTGTCGTACCAGATATGGACCCCTTCTTTTTGGAGTATTTCGTCAAGCGCCAGGATAAAAGACGCCGGTGAAAAGCGCGTCATAAAGCGGGGACCGGACTGCATGGGATTGCCATTTTTCCAGAAGTCTGGCGTATCGCCGGGGCCGTATTGATAGGAGAGATGGAGCAGTTCTTCGGCGATTCCAAAAATCACCTGCCTGCCGTTCCCATCGCAAAGCGGCAGATAAAGATTCACCATGCCTGTTGTCGCGAGTCCGCCCGAAAAGATGGTCTTTTCCACCAGCGCCACTTCCAGGCCCGACCGTGCCGCTTCCAGCGCCGCCGCCACACCGGCAACTCCGGCGCCGCCAACGATGACATCATATTTTTTGTCAAACTGGATTTCCGGCTGCTTCATTGCTGATCCTCCGCGAAAAACTTTCGCACATTTTCAAAGACTATTTCTTTATCATAATCCCAGCAGATAATGTGATTCGATCTTTCAAGCCACACCCATCGCTTGTCCTCCGAATCCATTTTCTCAAAAACCTTCCGTGCCGCCCGGGGCGAAGCGGTGTCGTCGCCGTGGGCATGGATCATCAGGACCGGGCAATCGATTTTCGATAGCGTCTCATCATCGGCGGCAATCTTTGCCAGATCGAAGAGCCGTATCACGGCGGGCAGGGGAGTCACCCGGTAAAACATGAACTGGCCCACGCTGCTCTTGTCGTTCACATTGATCATGCCCTCGGGCCGCGTCACGTAGCGAACCAGCAGACTCGTCGCCCGCGTCGCCCATTCCGGCGGAATAATGTAGTACCAGAAATAAGTGATGCGATAAAAAGGCGCGAGCAAAACGATTCGATCCACCTTCTCACGCGAAGCCAGTATCGTTGTCAGGGTCCCACCCATGGAAAAGCCCACCACGCTGATTTTGTCGTATTGGGCGGCGAGGGCTTCATATTCGGTCTTGACCGCTTGCCAGTTCGCGCCTTTTTTCTGATGGGCCAGGTCGGCGGTCGAAGTGCCATGCCCCGGCAGGCGCATCATGCGAACCACATAGCCCTCCCGCGCCATCATCGCGCCCAGTCCGTTAAAACAATCGCGCCCCGCCAGAAACCCATGGATAAAAAGAATCGCGCCCTTGGGCGAATCGGTCCAAGGCTCAGGCGGCAGGATAGTGATTACCTCAACGCCGCGAATAATCCCCGTCAGCGGATCGCGGTCGGCCTTGGCGTCTTCCTCTTCCATGATGCGCGCCGCACGGCAGGCATAGAAATATGAAGCCACCAATACTGCAAGCACAGCGATCAGAAGTGCGCGCATAATAAACCTGATCCTTCTCGAGGGATGCCAGTTGAATCGTAGCGCCATAATTCCGTCCTATTTCGCTGCTTTGAAATCGCGGCCCGCAATCTCATGCTTGAAATGACAAGCGGAATAGTGATCGCCTTCGAATTGTTCCAGAGGGGGCATGTCCGTGCGACAGATATCCCGGGCGTAGGGACAGCGCGGATGAAAACGACATGCAGGAGGCCAGTCATGGGGACTTGGTACCGTGCCCTCGATAGTGCTGAGCGCTTTGCCCTCGCGGATCCCGCCCAACTTCGGAATCGACGCCATCAGCCCCTGCGTATAAGGATGAGCAGGAAGATCAAATACCTTCGCCGTCGGTCCTGCCTCAACGATCTGCCCGGCATACATAACGGCCACATCGCGCGTCATCTCGCCCACAACGCCCAGGTCATGGGTGATCATCTGAACGGCGGTTCCGGTTTTTTCCTGGAGTTCGGCGATGAGATCGAGAATCTGCGCCTGAACGGTGACATCGAGCGCCGTGGTTGGTTCGTCAGCAATCAGCAGTTCGGGCTCGCAGGCAAGCGCCATGGCAATCATCGCACGTTGCCGCATGCCCCCACTCATCTGGTGCGGAAATTCCCGTGATCGGCTTTGCGAGGAAGGAATGCCCACCTTGTCCAGCATCTCCACTGCCGCGTCCCGTGCTTCCTTGCGGGAAAAACCACGATGCAGCCGAAAACTTTCCGCCACCTGATCGCCCACGGTAAAGACCGGATTCAGCGCCGTCATCGGCTCCTGAAAAATCATGCTGACCACATTGCCGCGGATCCTTTGCATCCGTTCTTCAGAAAAGTGCAGAATATTTTCACCCTCGAAAATCACCTCGCCCGATTCCACGCGTCCCGGCGACGGCACCAACTTCAGAATCGACAGCGCCGTTATGCTTTTCCCGCAGCCCGACTCGCCCACGATGCCCAGCGTCTCGCCCTTGTTGATCGAAAAAGAAACCCCGTCCACCGCGCGCGAGACACCTTCCTCCGTGTGGAACCAGGTATGCAAATCACGCACCTCAAGCAGGGGAGAGGTATTTTTTTTATTATCGGGAGTATTTTCCTGGGTTGTGTTTTCGGGAGTCATAAAAAAGCCGTTCAATCTTTATTGCATATAATAATAGCGCCGATTACGCCGGGAATCCAGCCAAAGAGCCACAAAATGAAAACCAGAAGAATCGAGCCGCAACCCTTGTCGATGACTGCCAGCGGCGGCAGCAGAATGCAGGCGATTGCCCGAAGGATACTCATGTCACGAAGCCTCCTTGATCACGCGGTCGTAGATATGCATGATTTTTTCACAGTGTTTTGCGATGGTAAAATGCTCACGCACACGCTTCTCGGCGGCCTGTCCCATTTCAATCGCCCGGTGGTGGTGGCTGATCAGGAAACGCAGGCGGTCCGCCAATTCGGAGCCGTCGTCATTCGGCTCGATCAGCAGTCCTGTTTCGCCATCGATAATAAGTTCCGGAATGCCGCCGATCCGGGTCCCTACGCTGGGGATGCCCATGGCCCCCGCCTCGATAATGGTCCGGCCGAATCCCTCCTGGTTCGAGATCAGCACGTTCACGTCGCAGGCGCGATAAATATCCGCCACATCGGGAGTAAAGGGAATAAACCGCACCATGTCCTGTAAGCCTTCTTTCACCACAAAATGCTTCATTTCCTTCTCATATTCGGCATCGCTGTGTCCCGGACTGCCCACAATCAACGCATAAGGCTGCAAGCCCATGGACATGCCTTCCTTCAGGCGCGCCATTGCTTCCAGCAATAGATGTACCTGCTTGCGCGGGCTGATCAAGCCAAACTGGCCGATCACAAAATGCTCCGGACCCAGCCGATACCGCATGCGCGCTTCGGAGCGGCTTTCGTTCGGGTGAAATTCCGAGATATCCACTCCGTTATAAACCACCTCTACCCGGCTTCGCCAGTCGTCCCAGGGCTTCTCAAAGCATCGGGCCGCTGCTTCCGAAACACAGATCACCCGCGCCGCCTTGTGCAGGTCATAGTTCCGGATTTGCCTTTCCGTGATAGACAGCCGCATGTGGGAAATCACGGGAATGTTGCCCGCCCGGTTGCTTGCCCGAACGCCGTAGGGGCATGAGAAAAATTCATTGGAGTGGATCAGCGCCGCCTTTGATTTTCGCGCGACTTTGGCAATCTGGTGAATCCTCCAGGGACGCGCCAGAAAATGCTTGCCCTTTCGCCAGGAACCCAGAAATATCGGATGGCATTCCACTTTCGATTTTCGCAGCGCCATCACCAAGTCGCCATGAGGCTTCGTAATTACAACCGGACGATAACGGGAAGGATCGAGGTGCGTCACCAGTTGCAGCAAGGATCGTCTGGCCCCCAAAAGGCGCGAACTGGGTGAGAGAAAAAGAACTGTCTGTGCCTGCTTGCTCATGACGTACCCTCCTCACTCTTCCAGGATCGAAACTCCTCCACCTCGGGAAAAAGCGGGATCTGCGCCGCGCCGCTTTCTGGGGCTTCCAGGCCGAAAGCTTCGGCTATTTCCACCATGGCCGACGGCCCCAGGCCCTTGATGCGCTGCAAATCCCAAAGACTCGTCAGAGGCGTTTCCTGACGTCCCTCCACAATGCGGATCAGCAACTTGCCGGTGATGCCGCTTGCCTCATGAATGGCATCGGGCGTGCCTGTACGCAATAATTCGAGCACCTCTTCTGCCGACCACTCGCGATCAGTCCTCGCAGTATGGCCGCCGTCCCTGGCGCAGATGACGACTGAATCGAGCCATTGCTCAAAATCCCGCGACGGCCAGTCCACAATACGCGCGCCCAACTGCCGGAGCTCTTCATGGCCCAGCTTCGGGTCGCCGTCATCGCGCACCCATACGCGTTTGCCCTGCTTCAGGCCCGTTCGTGACGCCTCCCAGGTTCCGCCGTCCTTGCCCGATTGCGCCACGATAATATCCCGCGCCATCGCCGTAATCATCCCATTGCGCATCATCGCACGCGAAGTCATCCATCCATCTCGCGGACGCCACGCACTCACCACCAACGCGCGTCCCTCATCCACCAGCGGCGTCAGGGAAATACCCTTTTCCGAAAAACTCAAAAGCCCCTGTGGTAGAACCAGCACCGTCTTGCCGCCGGCCTTCAACGCGGCCAGTGATGCCGCCTGGTCAACCCCTTCGGCAAAACCACTCACCACGCCGATGCCCCGCTGTCCCAGGTAGTCGCCGCATTCCCGCGTAAAACCCAGGCTGCTTTCCTTCGCCTTGCGGGCTCCTATTATTCCGACAAGCGGCGCGTTAAAAAGTTCGGCATCTCCCGCGTAAAAAAGCACCGGCGGGGCCATGAGGCCCAGCGTCTGCCGCATCAGCCTCGGGTAACGCTCGCTGTCAATCGTGGTCATCTTCAGACCTGCCAGTTTGGCCGCTTCCAGCCGCCTCCGCGCTTCCGCCAATTCCCGACGGGCATAACTCAGGCCCCGGATCTGATTGTCATTCAATTCGGCCCGACGCAAAGGCCCTTCGCCCGAGGCAAAAAGTTCCTCGATCCCACGTTTCTCATCGTGGGACCATTTGTGGAGCATGTCATTGATATCGGCATAGCTCAGGCTCGAATCATAAGCCAGGGCATACCAGAATTCCTGAACGCTATACATGGTGCTTTCCGCTCAAATCCCGCAAAATTGAAAAAAATAATGCCTCAAAAACCCAAAAAAAACCTCGTGCCGGGTTCAAACATCTAAGTACAGTCCCATCAATCCCCAACCTATCCCTTCCCGCACACATTTTGCAAGAGATTTTCCCGAAGTCGGGCCATCCAT
>CAYWYC010000063.1:0-17332 GCA_964462565.1 uncultured Candidatus Sumerlaeota bacterium
AACGCGCCTTTGGCGCTGAAAAAGGGATGCTCTCGATAAGGTATCGAACAATCTGTGGGGTCTATCAAAACTTCATGCTGCGTTCGAGTTCGCGTTTCATGTCGCGTTCGCGGATGTCCTGGCGTTTGTCGTAGTCGCGTTTGCCTCGGGCGAGGCCGATTTCGACTTTGGCGTTCTGGCCTTTGAAATAAACGCGGAGGGGGACGAGGGTGTAGCCTTTTTGGCTGCAGAGGCCGGTGATCTTCTTGATCTCGCGCTTGTTGAGGAGGAGTTTGCGGCGGCGCTTGCTATCGACGTTGAAGCGGTTGCCCTGTTCGTAGGGGTTGATGTGGAGGTTGTTAAGCCATATCTCGCCGTTGTCGGGTTCGGCGTAGCTATCAATGATGCTGGCATTGCCCTGACGCAGGGACTTGACTTCGGTCCCGCGCAGGACGATACCAGCTTCCCATTTATCGTCGATGTGGTATTCGTGACGGGCCTTGCGGTTGGTGGCGACTACGCGAAAGCCCGAGTCTTCCTGTTGCTTTTTGGCCATGGTGGCGCTCCTTCAAGCATGGGTTTTCCGGGCAAAGGACGGCCGGATCTCAGGCAAATGGTACGGATTGACTATTCACGCCCGAGGTCATCGGCGGCCATTTCTTCCAGGCGGAATTCTTCGCCGGTGGAAATCTTCTCGAGCATGCCGTCGCGAATCCAGCAGACGCGGTCGGAAGAGGTGATCATCTTGTAGTCGTGGGTGGAACAGATCACGGTCACGCCTTCTTCCTTGTTGAGTTCCTTGAGCAGATCGATAATCTCGGAGCCTGTTTTTGTGTCGAGGTTACCCGTGGGTTCATCAGCCAGGATCACTTCGGGGGTGTTGGCCAGGGATCGGGCGATGGCGACGCGCTGCTGCTGGCCGCCGGAGAGTTCGAAAGGCTTGTGGTGCAGGCGATGGCCCAGGCCCACGCGTTCGAGAATTTTGGTGCCCTTGGCGTCGGCTTCTTCGGGAGTCATGCCCTTGAAGGTCATGGGCAGGGTCACGTTCTGCAGGGCCGACATCACCTGGATGAGGTTGAATGTCTGGAAGATATAGCCAACCTTGTTGCAGCGAAACCAGGCCTGTTTGCTTTCGGACAGATCGAAGATGGACTGGCCCATGAAGAAGACCTTGCCCTCGGTGGGTACGTCGAGCGCGCCGACCTGGTTGAAGAAGGTGGACTTTCCGGAACCGGAAGGTCCCATGATGGAAATAAATTCGCCTCGAAAAACCTCAAGCGAAATCCCCTTGAGCGCCCACACTTCTTCCTCGCCCATTTTATAGAGTTTCTTGACGTTTTCCGACTTGATGATAATATCGTCTTTGATTCTTGGCTCCGACATTTTGTCCGTCCTCATTCGATCTCTTGGATCAATATTCGATGCGT
Organism: uncultured Candidatus Sumerlaeota bacterium; assembly: GCA_964462565.1. GTDB lineage: Bacteria > Sumerlaeota > Sumerlaeia > UBA8349 > UBA8349 > CAYWYC01. The sequence continues at coordinate 1,407 of CAYWYC010000063.1, forward strand.
TCGTCTTCCGACATTTGCAGGGCGATCAGATGGCGCAGCATGAGTCCCTTGGTAAAAATGATTACGGACCGCTTCGCGTCCTGTTCGCTCAGGTCGAACTTTTCCCGCATCTTCTTTTCAATATCGCCCAGACTTTGTTTCCCGTCTATCTGTTGCCAGAAAAAAGTGCCTGTCTGATCCAGGTCCACGCGAATGTCTTTGCGAAACTTCAGTTTTCTTGCCAAAAAGTCCGATATACCCGGTTCGGGTTTGATCTGCTTGCGGATCTTGTAGCCCGTTTTTGCTTCCGTATAAACTTCTACGCCTTCGTTGATATGGGGGATAGCCAAAAAAGGATCCCGAGCGGGTATTTGGACTTCCGCTTCCTCCTGTTTTTTCTTTTTATTCCAGAACATCGACTTTGGCTATTTCCCCTTAATGGAATTCAGCGGCGCTGAAATCAATATCCTCGGGCTTGGCCGATTTGACGATCCGGCCGTCTTCGATCCATAAAATGCGGTCGGATCGCTTCAGCATTTTCAAGTCGTGTGTGGCGGAAACGATCGTCACACCCAGTTCCTCTTTCAGGCTTGCCAGCAGTTCGATCATCTCCTCGCCTGTTTTCTGGTCGAGGTTGGCCGTGGGTTCGTCGGCCAGGACGATCTCGGGATTGTTCGCCAGGGAGCGCGCGATGGCAACGCGCTGCTGCTGCCCACCGGATAGTTCGCCGGGCTTGTGCAGAATGCGATGGCCAAGGCCGACACGCTTGAGAATCAGGATCGCCCGGTCGCGGGCTTCTTCGCCTTCCGTACCGCCATAGGCCATGGGCAGGGTGACGTTTTCCAGGCAGGTCATCACCTGGATCAGGTTAAAGGTCTGGAAAATATATCCGATCTTGCGGCAGCGCAGCCAGGCCAACTCGTTCGTGTCGAGCTGGGCAATATCCACCTGATCGATATAAACCTTGCCCGAGGTGGGTTTTTGCAGGGCTCCGATCATGTTGAAGAGGGTGCTCTTGCCCGAACCCGAGGGCCCCATGATCGAAAGATATTCCGACTTGTTGATATCGAGAGTAGCGCCGCGCAGGGCGTGGGTTTCGGTATTGCCCATCTTGTAAATCTTTTTCACATCCACCGCGCGAATCACGCAGGGCGCCTCTTTCTCTTTTTTATCTTCGAGAAAGCCGGCGAGTTTTTTTTCATCTACTTGTTGAAGTGGCATATTTCATCATCCTGCCTGGAATCCGGAAATTCCGGCTAAATATTGGTTCGCAAAGCGTCTGCGGGCACCATCTTGGAAGCAACGTTTGCGGGGTAAATCGCGGCGATTATGGAAAGCACGAGACCGGCCAGAATCGAAAAGACCGCGTAAAGCATAAGCCACAGCGGGCTGATGGACGAAAAAGTCAGGCCTGCGCCATAAACGACCATATAGGCGATAATGGAAAACAGAATTCCGATAATGCAGCCCGAGATGGCTCCGACAACGCCCATGACGCTCGCTTCGATCAGGAAAATGGTCCGAATAAAGCGGGACAAGGCGCCCAGGCACTTCATCGTGCCAATCTCGCGAAAACGCTCCGTCACCGACATGAGCATGGCGTTGGAAATACCAATCACCGTCACCAGAAGCGAAATAATGACAATCCAGATATTGCGGAATCGTTGCTTGCGCCTTTCTTCGGCCATTTTTTTAATTTCTTCGGGCTGCAGTTCCCGGGCCAGCGTCACGAAGGAAGCATCGGGGACCGTCACATCAATCTCGTCCTTGCGGGTGAGGCAAATATTCCGATTTTCCGAGTTTGAAAACAACTGCTCCCATTGGTCCGCGCTGAGTTCCTCATCGCCCATCACCAGGATGGCGCTGACGTTGCTTGCGGCCTGCGCCAGGGATACTTGCTTGAGTTCGGTTTTCTTGGTCCGGGGCATTTCAATCTTTTCGGAAAGATCGGCCCACAGCAGCGTCTTGGCGCCCTTTTCCACCAGACGCCCAACCAGGCGGCGTTCGGCCTCGTTAATGGGGCCGGAACTGACAATGCCGACGGTGCGTCCTTCGGGGGGTCCCATTTCGGCTTCGAGAAAGCTGTACATGCGCTTCACTTCGACGCGCAGCGCGTCCTCTTCCGTCACGCCTTCTTTAATAATCTGACCGGTGAGAATAGCCATAAGGAAGGCAATGCCCAGCACCACGCCCATAATAGTAACGATGGATCGTCCGAAACGGATGCGGATGCCCTGCATGACCACTTGCATGGCCACGTTCATGGGCAGTCTCACCTGATCTTGAATTTCATAACTTTCGTTGGTCATCCTTGGTTCTCCAGATGCATGCGTTAGCGGCGCTTAATGCCGCGGCTTGCCGGTTTTTCTAGAATGGAGCCGATGATATGGCTGCCTTCATCAATTTCATGGCGATGGTAGCCATACCGATCAATCCGACCCCGGTAAAATATCCCGCCATCAACGATGGCGCCACTTTCATAAAGCGTTGGGAGCCAAACTTTTTTTGGAGATAGAAGCGGCCCAAAAGGGCCCCAAACACCTCCAATAAACGCATATGCGGCATGTTTCCGAATCCACGTATCATTCCATATATCAATGTGATTGGTAATCCGAAGGCGCTCAGCACAACATAAAGCAAGAGGGTCAGGCCCATGGAACTGCCGATGACCTTGGGGTGAATCGCTTTGGCGAATTCGGTGTCGCTGAATTTTTTGTCCATCCCCTCCTCACCGGGAAGCACAAAAGTAGAAGACATCATGAGCACGTCATGCTTGGCCTTCAGTTCCCAGTTAATCGCGGCCGCCGGAAACACTTCCGAAGGAATGGCGTCGGACTTCCAGATAAAACTCCAAAAAAGAAGGGAAAGCACAAAGAGCGTGGGCATGGCCACCATGTCGGTCTTGATGAGCGAGCGGAAGCGAACCCCGATGATTTCATTGGTGCGCAGAGACTGCGCCATTTGCCCGTAGTTTTCCACAGGTATCGGAGCGAGCCAGATATCGATGCCCTTTGCGCCGGAAAGAATAAAACCCATTTCTTTGATATAAGGAATTTCCACACGCTGCCCGGAAATACCCATGAGCCGGGCGTTGACATACGAAATAAAAGGGATAAAGAGGAAAGTATAGAAGATCAGAAAGAAAACGAGACCCAAGGTCTTCGGTAAGAGGACTATGCACAAAGTCGTCAGCATTCCTGCCGAGATAAAGTAGCCCACGGCCGCCATCCAGATTGGATAGTCGCCGCGGCCCTTGGGCGTGGCCCAGGGATCATCCGGAATCTTGCCCGTTTCCCGCGCACTCGCGACCTGCGCCTTGATTTCCTTCGTTTTATCTCTCAAGTCTTTAATTGCCGAGTACACGGATACGATGGCAATGCCAAGAGCCGATCCAATGCCGAAACTCAGCCAGAAGTCGATGCTGTTGGCAAAGGTCGTATTAACCGTGTTCATTCCGGGCTGCCAGGTGTGCAAGATGCCGACCGAATGCAATATGGGGTTCGCGATAATCGTTACCAGAATGGCCAAGAAAGTTCCCATAATCACCCAGAAAGGCAAAACAAAACCCAGAAAAATAATTCCGATGTCGATCACCATACCCGTTGGCGTCGCCGGTAAAAAGGATTCCGTCAAAGTCGTGGTGTCCACAAAGGGCTGAGGGATCAGGAAGAAAGGCTTGGACAGAAGAATACCGGTAATCGCGGGGACACCAACCTGAAGAGTGCCAAAGCCGATGCCGATCATCACCCCCAGGGCAAAAATACGCCATCGCTCGCTTTTCTTACGCATGCCCGCCTTGCCGAGGCCTTTTTCTTCGTCTTCTTCCGTAAAGCGCTCTTCCGATTCGGCCAGAGCCAGAGTACCCTGAGCGCCGATCGAGGCCATGGGAAAGGGCAATTTTTCAACATCCGAGGTCAAGCGGAAAAAGAGATAGCCCAAGGTGTATTTCTGGATAAAACTGATCATCATCGAGAAAGCCACCACCGCAACGGGAATCATCCATTCTTTGTGAAAAAAGGAGCGATTCAGCAGCGCTTCGCTGTCCGGTGGCGGTACGATCCACGTGGGAAAATTGCCCACCATGCCTGCGTCTCGGGCCACTTCACTCGTGGACAGGTATGCGCGATAGACCAGCCATCCAAGAGGACCGCCGGGGATGATGAAGTTGGTCATCATCATCACGTAGGCCGCGTGCAGCAGCATGGACAGGTTCTGCTTGGAGAGGGGTTTGAGGGCGCGTCGGGCGATTTCCATAAACAAAATCACCGTCACCCAGGATGCGGCGGAGGCGAGGTTGCCGCCCGTCATCAGACTCAGGTAAATCCCGCCGGGCATCATGATCAGGCCGCAGAAGAAAATACCAATAACGGTTGTCCAGCCAAAGCCGCCTTCATACTCGGCGGGGGCTTCCTGTAAACTTCGATAAAGTTCCAGGTCCTGTGTTTGTCTCTTACTAGGCATTGGTCACCATCTCGATAGAATATATTCGGAGGATCATCTCACGGGCCTCCTCAAACATTTCCTGCCGTTCTTCATCACTCACCGCGCGCCAGTGCAGGAAGTGGCGGCGTATCAAACGGATGAAGCCCTTGTTCAGGCGCATCCATGATTCACGTGTGCCCGAAAGGCGCGTCAGGTGAATCTGGGCGATATATTCATGGGTCTCTTCATCCGTCGGCATTACCAATTGCATCTGCTGCGACACAGCCAGGTCAAATGGTTTGAGCCATACGGTACAATCCAACTCAGGGATATAACTATCGTTGGCCAGCGGGTCCAGTTCTTCCGCAACTCCCATTTCCGGAGTGCCGGCGAAAAAGCGTCCCGCGGAACCTTCGCCATGGTCGCGCAGGTAGCGGCCGAAGAAGGCCAGGATCGCGATATGGTCGCGATGATTAAAGGTAAAGGGCAGGCTGAAGCGCAGTTCGTCGCCATCGGGTTCCGGAAGATCCCAGCCCGATTCTTCGGCGGGTGAAGCGATTTCCATGGCCGACATGGCCGGAAAAAGGGTCGAAATAAAGACCGCCATGGCAATCGCCATCGAGGCGAAAATCGTCGCCAGCGAGGTAAAACTCATGTTCAGCCCACCGGTCAGGTTGATGCTGGTGAGTATGACGCCGACCCCCTGGCTTAGAATATATCCAAGCACAGATCCAACGACGGCGTACACAATGGCCTCGGCAAAGAACATAAAGAAGACATAGCGCGGCGCAATACCGACGGCGTTGTACACGAAGATTTCATCGCGACGTTCATACACCGAGCCGCGCATCGTATTGAGCACCGTCAGGGCGGCGATAAAGAGCGGAATAATCAATTCCACGAGGCCGGCCAGCGAACTTTCACGCGTCCGCTTGCCGCTGTAGGCTACACCGCCCAGACCATAAAAAACCGCTTCGGCCTTTCGTTCGAGATACGAATTAACCAGTTCTTTGGCCTGGCGATAGGGAACGTTTTCCAGACTGATCACCACCGACACGGGCACAGCCATGGTGCCGCTGTCGGACTGGCGGGTATTGTTGGCGGAAATACGCATATCATCGCGGTAGGGAGCCAGGACGATGCGGGTGGCGGGCACACGAGGGTCTTCTTCCGTCACACGCACCTCGCCCGTTTTCTCGTCGATCACGACGCTGGACATCGCTTCGATATCATAAGGCAACACGTCAAAGCCATCGATGTCACGCAAGTTTTCGTAAGATTCCGAGGAAAAAATGCCCTGCACCACACAGCGCCGACCATTAATCCGCACTTCCACTTCCTGCCCGGAATCGACCATTGCCTCGGTCACACCAATTTCGCCGGCCATACGGTCCGGAAGGAAAACCGGCATAATCGCCGTATCCATTTCCTGATCTTCCGTAAACCATTTTTTTTCTGTCACAAACTCAATCTGCTCCTGCAGAGGCTCGTTATGGGTAAACTGAATGATGGAGTCAAATTCATAGGAACGTACGCGTTCCCCGCTATCAAACTCGACTTCCAGTTCGGGGTTCGTGCTGCGTCGTTCCTGCCAGTCCTGGGAACCAAAAACCATCTTGCGGGGACAGATTGCAAAATCCTCGCCGTATTCATTGCGAATCGCGTTGAGAGACTTAATCTCGCGGAAGTTTTCCTCCTTCACGAGAATGCCCTGGTAAGGAGCGCGTCCCAGGGCGATCGTTTCATCGACCAGGTTGCTCTGGACCGAGGAAAAACAAATCATCACGAAGGTCATCAGCACGAGGGTGATGCAAGTCAGGCCGGTACGCACTTTGCGCCGGTGCATGTTGTTCAGTCCCAGCATAAAGGCCGACCCGATAGCGCCCATGGTGTTGACTTCGGCGGCGCTGACCTTGCCCTGGCTCTTGCGCAGACCTTCCAGATTCTCCTGGAATTTGCCAAAGAAAAGGAACATGATGCCGCCGGAGATCATAATGATCACGAAGCCAAGCAGGATCATCAGCGAAGATCGTACCATTTCAAAGGCCGGATGCAGATACCAGAGCAGTGCAAAGACGGAGATGAAGATAACCGCGTTTGCCGTAATCTGGTGGCGAATGTCGGGAAAACCGAAAACGAGTTTTTCAAAGAAGAAGCAAAAAGGCACCAGCAAACCGAGGTACCAGATAATCCCCCACACCGCCTCGGCAATCGAATTGCGGATCACGGGATGGTTCAGCGTGGAATAGGTCACCGATTCGCGGGCCGTCAAGATGCGCTCGCGCAGGGTTATGTCCTTTTTCATGGCCTCTTGCGCCAGTTCGCGGCTCTTCTCATGATAGACGTTCGTCCGCTCATCCGCCATGTTATAGCGGTTTTGCAGATCCAATCGCTTGCCGTTCAGATAAGCCATCGACTTGGCCACCTCAAAGGCTACGTTCTGGAGGATCGTATGGTCATAAGCCAGATAGCCGGGGCCGCCGATTTCAGCATTCTTGTCGCCTTCGTAATCCATGGGAACGCCCAGGGCAAAGGCGCGAATCACCTGGGCCAGTTCATTCTCGGGGCTTCCAGCCTTGAGGGTTACATAAAAACGCTCGTGGGGCTCAATAAAGGTCGTGTACATGCGGCCATCGGTAAAGACGCATTTCTTTGTGAAAGGAGTGAGCCGTTTTTGCGACATCAATTCCACGTCCGAATAAAGCGTCATCGTTTGTGGATTGGTCACATCCAGAACACTGACGGGCGAAGCACGGAAAGTCACAATGGTGATGTTTTTCCAGGTTTTTTTGTCGGAAGACAATTTAACGGATTTGTAGAGGCGCTGGCCTTCCTCGCCTTCGTCCTTCATATATGCGATGAGGCCGTCCTCTCCATAGGCCGCGCAAACCGGGCTGTAGCCGCCGTCCCTGTAAAACTTCCACCAGACGACAAAATCCGATGCGTTATTCGGCAGCCAGAATTCTCCATAAACATCGGTGTACTTCAAAAGATGCTGATAATAGCCGGGAAAGGAAAACATGCCGAAAAGTCTGACGCCCCGTCCGCCGATCAAGGCGTCCTTCAGCGGATAATTGGGAACAACGCTCTGGCCCACATTGGACACCAGAACGCGGCCGCCCACGGTTTTCGGCAACCAGTAGCGCGTACCGGACGGCTTGAACTTCCCCACACCATGGGCCAGGGAAAGCGTGACTTCCGCCAGAAGTTTCAAGGATTTTTCCAAACTTTCGATGTCATGCATGAAAGGCTGGTCAATCGGCAAGGCATAACGGGCGTATGATTCATGGCGGCCGAAATTGACGAAAGAAAAGGTCGGATAACCAAACTCGGAAATCATGCCTTCGATAAGGAACGGCGCGCCTTCGCAATTCTGGTCGGAAACCGTGCCGGAATGATTGCGCACCAACTCGGGAACCTTGATGTCTTTGCGCATGCCCAGACGCTGCTGCGTCGTCCGAATCAAACTCATCATCGTGGGCGGCTGGGTATCGGTAGACATATTTCCGGGATGAAAAGAGAAAGTTTCCTTCCCGCTGGCTTCATCAAACGCGGGCAGCAGATACGGTTTCACAAAGATGATTTCCTGATAGGGATTGAACAGGTTTACGAGGGCCTTGCCTTGTTCAAAGACCTTCTCTTCACGCAGATGGTACGCTTCCAGTTCGGCGAAACGCTTGGAAACAAGGTCCCGGAGGTCTTCCTTTTCCATAAAGTCCATCTTGCTTTCCATCAGGTTCAAAAGGCTGTATCCAGCCGCCGAAAGAGCCGCGTCATAATCCTCCTTGACCGCAAGGTACTCCTTGACAGTACGATCGTCGGGATCAAAAACAATCGAACCCCTTTGTTCCATCTCCTTGCGCTCCATGGCAACCTTGGCCTGGAGCATCGGCTCGGAATAATCAAACATGATCGTATTCAGAAGATAGCGCACCTGGTCATTGAGGAATTCACGCGTATCGTCATCCATCTCTTTCACGATCTCCCGGGTGGCTTCCCAATCGGCCAGAAAATCCGCTTGCTCCAAATAAGACAAAACGAGCTGCACCTTTTCCAGTTTTGCCTTGTTTTCCTCGTTGCGCTTCACAAGAGGCGTCATACGCGCCTTTTGCTTGGCTTGAAGGCGGGCCTGCTCCTTGTCGCTCATTGCATCGCCCGCGCCCGTGTCGCCCAGACCAAGCGCCTCGACCAGGGGATTGTCCTGGGACTTGGCAATATTGTAATCAATGACGGAAAGGATATTGTTGATACCGTCGGCAGCCATGACTTCTGAGCCGTAGGCAACAAAGATCACATCGCGACGCAAAGAATCTTTGTAAGCCGTCATCCCCTGGAGCAGGGCCAGCTGGGTGGCTGGAGAAACGGCGGACAAAGCACCGGGCGCCATGTCCGGCAAATAAGAGATGGCGTCGTAGTTCGTCGGAATCACCATTGCCTTCGCCGCTGAGCCCGGTGCTCGCATAATACCGATATAAGTCTTATTGGGAACTTTGGCCCATTCCGTCTTCACGTTCAGCGTCACTTGCTGACCCAAATAATCATAAATTTCGGGCGTGGCGCAAAGCCGCACAAAATTAACCGGATCGCTTCCCACCATGCCGGAAAAACGGTCTCCCACCTTGGTCCAGGGAATTTCTTCAAAAGAATCGGGATGCGCCAGAATCACCGCCGAAAGCCCCAGCCGTGCGTACTCCAGCCAGTTGTAACCATGGCTCGGGGACAAATTTTCTTCACGCACATCAACCACGCCGATGACACCTGTAAAACTGGAATGCTCTTTCAAGGTGTCGCGGTTGATCAGAACCAATTCGCCCGTCAGGCCGCCTTCGGGCGTCACCATGGGCTGCAAATGATTCGGCATAAAGGGATATATCTCAACGCCGCCCATCGGGCCCCCGTCGGACAGCGAAATCTCGCGCCGGGTGGTCTTGGGAATAGCCGTTATATTGTCATGTTCAATCATTTCCAGACCCGCGTCTTCATAGGCCTGGCGAATATACTCTCCCACGTCATAAAAAGAATCCATGCCGGCAAATCGATCGCCGAAGGAAAGAATCTTCTTCTGCTCCGCCTTCACGTGCTCCGGCGAAAGGGCATCCTGCATGAGCTGCCGGTCATAACCTTCAAAAGGCTGCACCGGCTCGGTCCGTTCCTTGGGCTGAAATACCTTCAAATAAAAAGCCGCGAAAGAATAACTGAGAAAAAGCAGGACCACAAGAACGGCAAAGGAAACCAGAAGCGAACGCCCCCGACTGCCTTCACCCTGCTCTTGCATTTCGATATGGTTTTTATTTGTATTTTTTGAATCCGTCATATTCTTATCACCTTGACATCAGAAGATAATGGGATACCGCATGGCTCCCTGCTGAAAAAAGTACAGGTAACCATTATACAGTCCCAGGAAAATGTATGCAGTAACCGAAGCCAGAAACATGCCCACCGCAAAAGGAAGCAAACGGTCTCGAACGGACACGGCGCCGCCTAACTTCAGGACTAATAATCTCAAAACCAGGGCAAAAAGCACACTGCCCCAGACGGACGTCATCATTTGGGACGGTCCCAGCAAAATCCCTACAGGATGAAACCAGAATCCGGCAAAGAGCTGTCGCAGAACGGCTACAATAGTTGTGGCCACGGCGCCGTAAACATAAATCCACTTGGCGGGATTTGACGAACGGGGGGCTTTTTCACCCTTTTCATCGGATTTCATCTTTGCATTGGCACGCGCCATTTCCTTGATATAAGGACGAAACTCGCCGCGACGCTCCGTAAAGGGCAATTTATTGCCGACCCCATCTTCCCCCAATGCGTAAATCGTTCCCAAATAAGACCACCCGCCTATGAAAAAACCGCAGCTGATGCCGAGAAAACAGGCAATGAGCAAATGGCGCGAATTCACCTTGGCGTGGCGACCGATCTGGAGCATCTCCAATTGCAGTCCGGGAATCATGAAAAAAGATCCCATCACCAGCAGCATGCTCGTGCAAACGATAAAGACCACTCCCGACGGTTGAAAAAACCCCATACCTCCCACAGCCATGACGATAGACGAAGCCGCAACCGGCGTAATCCAAACAAAAGGCGTGCCGCATTCGGTCCGAATTTTGGCCGCCACAAAGCCAAAGGTCAGCATAATGCCATACCAGGCAAGCATCGGAACCGTCGGCAAATCCATCCAGCGCGACCACAAAACAATTCCCACAAAAGCCAGAATCAGCATACCGAAGGCCGTGCGATAGCGAAAAGGCTCATCCTTGTCATCAATACCCTTGCCCGTAAATATTGTCTTGATAACGGATATCAGATATTTGCGCGTAAAGATAACGATGATCAGGGCATAGGTAAAATAGGAGCTGATCATCATTTCGCTCACATGGGGGTATTCCGGAACAGCGGTCCAGCCATTCGATTCGCCGATCCAGTAAAAAGCTCGAAAGATAAAGAAGCCCACAATCAGACTGAAAAGAACGTTGATTTCCATAAAAAGGGCCAGGGCGATAAAAGTGGCCACCAATGTAAAATTGATCTGCCACATTTTGCCCCAGCCGGGATCGTTGAAGTAAGGCTTCAGGCTGACATGCACTTCCATATTCGGCACACTGGGGTTATACCGCGCCCACAATCGCATAAGACACCAGAAAAGGGTGATTCCAAAACCGATCCACATAATGCGGTTTCGCCAGATAGCCGGCACTATGTTGCCGTCATCATCCTCGCCACCCAGCATCAGGCGCGGAATCTGCCCTGTGGGCATGGGGTAGCGCTCGCTCTGCATCCACTGCTTGCGCATGATCGCCACAATCGCGAAGGACCCTATGGTCACCATCAAAATATAGGAAAACCAGGCGATGGCCGTATTCACCCATTCATTCAAGGGGATGTAGGCGGCAAGCACGTACTGGATGCCTGCAAGGCTGAACAAATTGTCGGGCTTGACGACAAAATGCTCGCGGGATTTTTCAGACAGTTCGGCATACTGCTCCCTCGTAACAAAAACGCGCCCGTCGTAGGCGTTGTTCATGGCCAGGACACTGTAAAACTCGGGAGAAGCAAAAGTCACCTTCCCTTCGCCGTTCAGGCCAAACTCGATCACAATATGGCGATCTATCCGGGAAGGCAGGCCCAGCCCGTAAGCCCCCATCCGCCGAAAGCCCTCCTGATGCAGATAAGTCCGCTGGGCCATGGCGCGCGAAGAAATAAACTCCTCGGCAAAATTGTTGGAGTCATCAAAATAAATGCGGGCGAAATAATTGGAGGAAGCCCCCAACTTGTCCGCCTTGACCAGAACCGAGGCCAGATAGGCCTGCTCCAGAACCAGCAAGCGTTCTCCATCATCATTCACCAGGGGCAAGCGAATGCGCACTCGCGAAACCGCGGCCGAATCGTCATTCGTGATTAAAACCCCCGGACCACTCTCATCAACATTATAATCAACTTCTTGAAATTCAACATTTCCTGAAACTTCCAAGCCTGCTTGATCATCCAGCGCGTCTCCGAGAAGGTTTTCGCCGTGGGGCCAGAGCTGGCTCCGCAGGGCATCCATTTTCTCAAAGTCCGCCGATTGGGGAATGGTTGCCATGCTGCCCACAAATCGATGCCAGAATCCCCATGACATAATCGGCGAGGCAATCAACAAGGCGAAAAAAATACACAAGAGTTCGGATTTTTGGAGAAAGCGAAATTGAAAAAATTTATGCAAAATCAGGTTCAGCACAAAGACCATCAGGAAAACCAACGTAGCCGTAATCGAAACAGCATGGATCGAAACCGTCGTATGGCCCGTAAAAAAGTTGCCCTCGGCCACTTCTCCAAAAGCGACGATCAGGGCCATCAGCACCATCCCGAAGAAGGTGACAATCAAGGACCGGATTGTGATACCGGGCAATTTTCGCTCTTTTTCGCTCATTCGTTATGCCTCATTGCAGGCTCTTTTTCGAAGCCGATTCATGATATTGATTTGAGAAACACCATACCTGTAACCGATGGCCCATACAGGCCGACGGCCCGCGAATAAGACAGTGTTTCCGTTTTTACATATGCTTACTATGTGTCACACACCAATAAAAAATGATACTCTAACACCTTGACCCAGGGACTAGCCTACGCGAATTCCGAAGTGCAAGGAGCCTAACTGTATCTAAACGTCCCTCGTTTTGTCAAATATTTATCGTAATTTTTATTGCGCCTGAATCACTTTTGACATAGGCATAATAAAAAGGCTGTACTCCCCGATAATTCTTCGCCAATATCTTGGAATGCAGGATATTGATCTTGTTAAACTTGGAGCAATGGCCATCGGAAAGGGATAAAAAACAAAATGGCGCAAATCGATTTGATGAAATTCAAAATATGGGAAATGCCGGAACTGACAAACGTGGGAATTTTGCCGCATCGCGCGCATCTGGCGCCTTTCCCTGATGCAAATACGGCCCGGACGGGAGAAAACGAGAGGTCTCCCCTGCTTAAAACCCTGAACGGCCCCTGGAAATTCCAGTTGGTCTCACACCCCGGCGAAAGCCCCAGAGATTTTGCCGATAAGTCATTTATTGACAAAGATTGGGATAATATCGAAGTACCCGGAAACTGGACGGTCCAAGGCTATGACAAGCCCCATTATACCAACGTCATGATGCCCTTTGAAAACGAGCCGCCCCATGTTCCCCCCAACAACCCCACCGGGCTCTATCGCAAGGAATTTCAACTACCCGCAGCCTGGAAAAAGAAGCGCGTCGTCCTTCATTTCGGCGGGGTGGAAAGCGTTTTGGCCGTATGGGTCAACGGCCATGCCGTGGGCATCGCAAAAGACTCGCGAACCTCGACGGAATTTGACATAAGTCCATATATATCAGCCGGAAAGAATCTGATCGCCTGTATGGTAATTCGCTGGTCCGATGCCAGTTTTATCGAGGACCAGGACCACTGGTGGATGGCGGGGATATATCGTGATGTCTATATATACGCCACCGAAAAGCAGTACATCGCCGATGTTTTTGCGCGGGGGGATCTCGATGAAAAACTCCAGAACGGCATCCTGCGTATCCAGTGCCGCGTGGGTTTTGACGCGGCGCCGAAGCAGGAATACAAGATCGAGGCCCAGCTTTATAACGCCCAGGGCAAGGCCCTTTTCAAGTCGCCCCTGTCGGAAAATGTACCCGCCCATCGCAAGACCTTTGACAGCAGCGGCGTGGAAGTATCTCTCGAAGGCCACGTCAACCGCCCGAAAATCTGGTCGGCAGAAGCCCCGACCCTTTATACCCTTGTCGTCAGCCTGCACGATCCCCGGGGCAAGTGCGTCGAAGCCACCCGGTGCCGCATCGGCTTTCGCAAGGTGGAAATCAAAAACCGGGAGCTCCTCATCAACGGCAAGGCCGTCCTCATCCGCGGCGTCAACCGCCATGACCACCATGAAACCCGTGGCAAGGCCGTCACCCGTGAAAGCATGATCGACGACATCCTGCTCATGAAGCAGTTCAACTTCAACGCCGTGCGCACCAGCCATTATCCGAACGATCCGGCCTTCTACGAAATTTGCGACGAATACGGCCTTTATGTGCTGGACGAGGCCAATATCGAATCCCACGATTATTACAACACCCTATGCAAGGACCCGCGCTATGCCGCCGCCTTTCTGGACCGGGCCATGCGCATGGTCCATCGCGACAAAAACCATCCCTGCATCATCGGCTGGTCCCTGGGCAACGAATCGGGCTACGGCCCCAACCACGACGCCATGGCCGGCTGGATTCGCGCCTATGACGATTCCCGCTATATCCACTACGAAGGGGCCATCACCCGCGGTCACTGGCACGACAATCACCACGGCAGCGACGTGATCTGCCCCATGTATCCCGCCATAGAGCATATCGTCAACTGGGCCAAGACCACCGACGACTGGCGGCCCCTGATCATGTGCGAATACAGCCATGCCATGGGCAACAGCAACGGCAGCCTGAAGGATTACTGGGACGCCATCGAAAGCCACCACGGGCTTCAGGGCGGCTATATATGGGACTGGGTGGACCAGGGCCTGCTGAAAGAAGACGAAAAGGGCCGCAAATTCTGGGCATACGGCGGCGACTATGGCGACGAACCCAATGACAAGAATTTCTGCATCAACGGTATGATCTGGCCCGACCGTACACCCCATCCCTCGATGTACGAATTTCGCAAGATCGCCCAGCCCCTGGCTGTGGAATCGCAAAACCTGCAAAAAGGGACGCTGATTATCCGCAACAAGCAGTACTTCACGGACCTTAGCTGGTTGCGTGGCTATTGGGAACTGGCCGTGGACGGTCTGGTAGTGCAGAAGGGGAAATTGCCGGTGCTGAAAACCACCCCCGGCGAAAGTGAAGAAGTGCAGCTGGACCTGAAAAAGCCGAAAGTGGAATCGGGCTGCGAATGTTATCTGAATCTGCGTTTCGTCACCCGCAAGCAACTGCCCTGGGCCGATAAGGGCCACGAAGTCGCCTGGGAACAATTCCAGATGCCCTGGCAGAAAAAGCGCGCCAAACTGAACCGGTCCGCCCCCGAAATGATGATCGAACAAAGCGGCGACCGCGTCCGGATCGAAGGGGAACAGTTCAACCTGATCGTGAATTCCAAAAAAGGCGTCCTCCACAGTCTCAACTGGCTGGGCAAGGATATCCTGGAAATGGGTCCCACGCTCCAGATCTGGCGCGCCGCCACCGACAACGACGGCATCCGGGAAAAGCCGAACCCCGACTGGAAGGCCCTGAGCAAATGGAAAGCAGCAGGCTTTGACCGCATCCAGTGTGAAAGCGCGAAATGCAAAACCAGCCAGGGAAAGGACGGCGCATTCGAGGTATCCATGCGTCATGTCTATTCCTGCAAGGCGGCTCCTCGCGCCTTTGTCCATGAGCAAAACTACCACATCCTGCCTACGGGCGACATCCTCGTGGATAACAAAGTGACCGCCGCCAAAAAACTGCCCGAACTCCCCCGCGTCGGCGTCATGCTCATGCTGCGACCGGGCATGGAGCGGCTGCTCTGGTATGGACGGGGACCGCAGGAAAACTACATCGACCGCAAGGCCGGCGCCGCCATCGACCTTTACGAAAGCACCGTCACGGAACAATATGTTCCCTATATCATGCCCCAGGAACATGGCAATAAGTGCGACGTGCGGTGGATGGCCCTGGAAAGCAAGCGCGGCGGGGGACTGCTCCTCGACTTTCCCGAACCGCTTCAGGCATCGGCCAGCCACTATACGGCCGACGACCTTTTCGCCGTCACCCATACCAATGAACTCGAAGCCCGGGACGAGGTAATCGTCAACATCGACCTGGCCCAGCGCGGACTGGGCACAGGCAGCTGCGGACCCGATACTCTCGACCAATACCGTATCCAGCCGGGAACTTTTCATTTCCAATTCCGGCTGCGTCCCTACCTGGCCGATGAGGAAAACGTCAACCTGCTGGCTCTGCAGGGCTTTGACTGGTAAGGGAAAATGAGGGTGCGCGACATAAATGTGGGGCAATTTTTTCTATCATAATATTTCGCGGGAG
>CAYWYC010000064.1:0-17121 GCA_964462565.1 uncultured Candidatus Sumerlaeota bacterium
CCGCAAGCGAGCATCTCATGAAATTCATTTTTCTCCCACGCGCCGAAACAGCTGCAATTTCAGCATAGGGGTCGCGACCCTTTTCGCTTGCATTCACCAGGGGCTTTTGCTGTCATGTTAATAGTTGTTTTTACGCCTGAAGCCGGACATGCCGCGCTTCGAGGTTGTTATATTCTGGAGACCGACTGTTTGGCGGTTTGGATAAGGGTGCATTATGGAAGCATTCCGGCTGGATGATATATATGACGCGCTGAACGAGCGGCTGTCCGATCCCCGGATCATGCATGTGCTGGGATCGGGTCAGGCGGCGGTTCGCCTGGCGCGGCGCTGGGACGTGGATGCCGACGACGCCCTGACGGCGGCATTGCTGCATGATATCGCCAAGGAACTCAAGCCTTCGGAACTCAGACGGCTGATGGATTCGTCCCCCGAATGGGCCACGGAGGAAGACGGCCACTACCCCTCGATCTGGCATGCCGTGGCCGGGGCGATTATCGCCACCCGGGAGTTTGGCGTCTCGGAAAAGGTAGCGCGGGCCATACTCTACCATCCCACCGGTTCGCCCGATATGGACCGGCTGGCCAAGGTGATTTTCCTGGCTGACTATATCGAGCCGACCCGGACCTGGGAAGGGGTGGCGCCAATGCGCAGGCTGGCTATGGAAGATCTGGAAGAAGCGGTGCGCTCGTCGGTAATCAAGAAGACGGATCACGTGCAGAGCAAGAGCAAACCGCTGCATCCGCGTTCGCTGCGGACGCGTACGATGGTGCAAAAGAATGGAATGGAGGATGCAATTTGACGCAGGATCAAGGCGTGGAGAATACAAAACCGGAAGGCGGCAGGATTCCGCTTCCCGAAGAATTGAACGGAAAGGACAAGGCCGTTTATATCGCGCGGCTGGCCGATGACCAGAAAGCGGAAGATGTTACGATTCTGGATGTGCGGGGTCGCTGTAACTTTACCGATTTTTTCATCATCGCTACATGCACGGGCCGCTTGCAGATGCGGGCCGTGGCGGGGCGTATCATGCGGACGCTGCGCGATGTCGGAGAACGCCCCTATGCCGATTCGGGCAATACGGGCGGCGGCTGGCAGACGCTGGACTACGGCGATTCGGTGGTCCATCTTTTTGACCAGGAAACGCGCGATTATTATCGCCTGGAGCAACTCTGGTCCGACAGCAAGCGCGTGAAATGGCAGGAAGCCGCAAACCAATAGAATATTCTGGAGGCTGTTTTGACGGATAAACTGGATATTGTTTTTTTCGACATGGATCATACCCTCATCGACAACGATTGCGATGTGTCGTGGAAGGAATTTCTCGTGGAGAAGGGGCTGGCCCCGAAGGATGAACGGGATGAAGCCCAGAAGCACTGGGAAGCCTATTGCCGCGGCGAACTGGACGAGGACAAGTTTCTGGCCTTTCAGTTGCGCCAGTTTCAGGGCAAAAGCCCGGAGGAAATGCGCGATCTCACCCGGCTGCATTTTGAGGAACGCGTGCGTCCCAACATGTATCCCCAGGCGATGGGCGCGATTCAGCAAGCCCGCCGCGAAGGCAAGCGATGCGTTATGCTTTCGGCAACGAACCGCCCCATCTGCGAACCTGTGGCCGAGGCATTTGAACTGGACGGCCTGATTTGCACGGACCTGGAAATGGAGGATGGAAAATTCACGGGCCGCATCGTCGAACCCTATTGCTGCCACGAGGGCAAAATCTTTCATTCCAGCCGCTATTGCAACAAGATCGGCACGACCCTCGACCGGGTGGCATATTATGGCGACAGCCGGAATGATATTCCCCTGCTGAAGCTGGTGGCCGTTCCGGTAGTGGTGAATCCGGAAGGAGAACTTTTGGAATTGGCCCGGAAGGAAAACTGGCGGATCGAGCGTTGGTCGGTGAATGGAACGGAGAGCCAAGGCTGATGGCGGACAGCAAGACCTGTAAAGACACAATCGAGGCCATGCGCCGCGCCATCGAGATCGAACGCGACGCCCTTTCCGGCGTTATGGATCGTCTTGGTCCGGAAGCGGACAAGGCGGTGGAATTGATTTATGCCAGCAAGGGCCAGCTGATCGTGACAGGAATGGGCAAATCGGGCCTGATCGGTCGCAAGGTGGCGGCGACGCTTGCCAGCACGGGCACGCCCGCCTTTTTCCTGCATCCCGCCGAAGCCATTCACGGCGACCTGGGAATCGTGTCGAGTCGCGATGTGGTCCTGGCGATTTCCAACAGCGGTGAAACGGAAGAGATCGTGGCGCTGCTGCCCCACCTGAAGCGCTTTGGCGTACATATTATTTCGCTTACGGGCAAGCCCGGATCGACCCTGGGCCAGCATAGCGATGTGGTGATCGATGTGGGAGTGGAGCGTGAGGCCGACCCGCTGAACATTGCTCCCACGGCGAGCACGACGGTGCAACTGGCCATGGGCGACGCGCTGGCGGCGGCGCTGGTGGAGCGTCGCGGATTTTGCCATGACCAATATGCCATTTTTCACCCGGGGGGCAGCCTGGGCCGCAAACTGCTCTGGCTGGTGCGGGACCTGATGCACAAGGACGACGATGTGCCCCTGGCCAGGGACGACGCCAGCCTGCGCGAGGTGGTGCTGACAATGACATCGAAGCGCATCGGAGCGACTTTTATCGTGGATGCAGACCAGCGGCTCCGGGGCATTCTGACGGACGGCGACCTGCGGCGCATCATGCAGGTGGACGCCAACCCCATGGATTTGCCGATTATGAATGTGATGGCGCGGCTCGATGATTTCCGGCGCGAACGCTTTCGGCAGAATGGGGAATCCATGAAGGACTACAAGCCCGCCGAGCCGAAGACGGTGCGGGCCGACATGCTCGCGGCGGAAGCGCTACGGATCATGGAAGATCTGAAGATCACGGTGCTGGCGGTGGTGGATGAGGAGAAGCGTCCCGTGGGGGCCCTGCACCTGCACGACCTGATCAAGGCGGGCCTGGCATAGAAGCACGCTAAAGCGCGCTTTGCTTTTGTTTTTTGGCTTCTTTCCCTCCGGCTGAAGCCCTGGGGGCAAACAAGAGCCTGCTGAAACAGGCTGAAATCATGCCTGTTTTTTGCGCTTGCGAATACTGAAAGCCCGAAGGGCTTCCCCTAAAATAGCCACGGGTTTTAACCCGTGGACAGGTGACACCATAAATGTTTTAACCCTGAAAGGGTTGCCCTTTACTATACTCCATCGCTAAACAGGCTGAAAGAATGCCCGAACTGGAAAGCACTAAACTATTGCAGCCTGTCGAGCAATCTCCTTCCTTTATGTCCCGCTTTTCGCCGCAACGCCGGGAAAAACTGCTGAAGCTGGTGCTGCTGGTCTTGCCCTTTATTTATCCCGGCATCGCGCTTTTTCGCATGGATGGGCTGCTGGCATCGGACCTGGAGCACTTTTTTCGCAATCATCAATCTTTCGTCATCGATAACCTGAAGCGCGGAATCATTCCATTCTGGAATCCCTATTCATTCGCGGGGATTCCGGAATTCGGCAATCCCGAAATCGCGCCCATGTATCCGCCGCATTTTCTGGGGCTCTGGTTTTTTGGGCCGGTGATGATGGGAAAAATCAAGTTCCTGATGCATCTTTCCATGGCGGGGATCGGCTGCTTTTTGTTTTTGCGCTACTTGGGCATTTCCGCGGGGATTGCCTTTTTTTGCGCGTGGACCCTGGAGTGGAGCGGCTTTCATATCACGCGATACAGCCTGATGAACGTGGGCGCGGTGATGGCCTGGTTGCCACTGCTGCTTTATCTGAACGCGCGGTTTCTCAGCAAAATGAAGCTGGGCCGGGCCATGGGCTACAGCCTCTTTGCGGGGATATTCCTCATGCTTTTTTATCCGCAAATCAGCATGACCATTTTTCTGGTGCTTTTGGCCTGGACTTTGGGAAGCCCGATTGTTTTTCATAAAAGGGAGACGGCTTCGTTGCCTTCGGGCATGTGGCCGGTCATCCATCGCTTCGTCCTGCCGGTGGTCGAGGCGGTTTTTTTGCTGAGCCTTTTGCGGTATCCGCCGGAGCATATTCCCTTTCCGCGGGAAGGATGGCGCAATGCTTTTTCGGGGATGGGCGCAATCGGTCTTGCCGCCTTGATTGCCGTCCTTGTGCTGAACCTGGCTTTTCTTTTCATGCGCAAAAAAGAGATGCGCTTCCATTGGAAGCAAGGCCTGCACGGGCTGGCCGCGCTGGTAGGGGTGTGGATTCTGGCATCGTCGCTGGCGGCTCCGCAATTGGCCGTGACGGCGGAATATGTGCCCCATACGAACCAGTCGGTACTGGATCATAGTGAGGACTCGGATTTTTTCACGGGTGTGCAGGCCTACGGCAGCATCCGCGAGTGGGTGCGCCACAGCGCGCTGGCCCTGCATAAGGAGTCGGTGAACAACATGGCCCTGGGCCCGGTTATTTTTGCACTGCCGGTGCTAGGGATTTTAATGGGGCTGCACCGACGACGCCGGGTTTTTCTGTTTTTCCTGCTGCTGGCCTTTTGCGTGGGAGCGATTTACATGGCGGCCCCGCTTGCTTTTGATGTCTTTCGACGTCTGCCCTTCTTCCGCAATTTCGCGGGTATCTCGCGCTACCTGGGCTTCTTTAATTTCGCCTGGGTCGTCCTGGCCGCGCTCAGCCTGCACGTGATTGTTCTCCGCCTGCCCCTTCGTTTTCGAAGGCCCGTAAGTTCACTGATCATCCTGCTGCTCGTCGTGAACCTTTTGTTTCTGCTGAATCACCAGGCCGCCTTCTGGAAAGCGCTGGACGAATCATCGGGCGAAAAAATCCCCCGCCAGGTCGAGGTGATGGTACGATCGCGTATGAACGTAAGCGAGCGGATTCTGATGGATACGCGCAGCAGCGATGATTATCTCAGGATGCTGGCTTATCCCTTTTCGCGACGCCTGCCGGGAATATCGGGTTACAGCCCCATCCGCCTGAAGGGTTACGATGATTTTCTCCAGGCGCACAACGCGTCACTTGGCGTTTCCCATGAGGATTATCACCGTTCCTTTTTTGAACCGGCGCCGACGGTCTGGACGCGCGCGCTGCGAAACTGCGGCTTTATATATCCGCCGGGGAATACTCCGCCCATCAATAATAAATCCGATTTCACCTCCGAGTTCGAGCATGTAGTGACGCGCTCCGGCTGGAGTCTGTGCATGGATTTCAATCTGCCGCCCATGGCCTGGCCCGAAGAAGATCCCGACCGCGCCAAACCACGTCCCGCTTCCGAAGGCGACTGGAGGCTCTACGACGACCAGCCCAACCACTATAGCGGCGAAGGGCTGCACCGTCGGCGCTACCGTTTTGTCAACGCCCTCGATGCCCCCTGGCTGGTGATGTCCATGCCCTGGTATCCCGGATGGAAGGCGCGGGTGTCGGGCCGGAAGGTGGAGCCGGTTGCGGCTCATGGTTTCCTCATGGCCGTGCCCGTGAATTCGCGCTATGTGACTGTGGATTTGGAGTATAAACCGTTGAGTTTCCAACTGGGATGGCTTATATTCTGTTGGGGATTCTGGGTGTGGCTGATTCTGTGGCGCTACGCCCATACGCCCATTCCCGCGGGAAGGGCCTTGCACTTTCGCCGGCTTTTTGTCACCCTTGCAGGGTGCGGAATAGTACCGGTGATGCTGATATGCGGGCGTATTTTGTTTATCGTACCCGACTCCCTGGTGGAGCGCCTGGTGGAACTGGCGATCCTCTTGCAGTTGGCGATGGTCACGGGGCTGTCCGCTTCGGCCTGGCTGCGGAGGAGACGCTGGAAGCCGGGACATTGAAATCCAATCGCGGAAAAGGAACATAAAAATGGCGCAAGAGCAAACCGTATATCCACTTCTCTGCAAGCCGGTTCTGAAATCAAAAATCTGGGGCGGCCGCAAGTTTGAGTCCCTCTTTGGCATGGACCTTCCCGACAACGAAAAAATTGGCGAAGCCTGGATGGTGGCCGACCTGCCGGAAGGTTCGTCGAGCGTTGCCAACGGTTCACGCAAAGGCGACCTGCTGGCCGACGTGACAAAGGACTGGGGCGAAAAACTCATCGGCCCCGCCTGGAAGGGCAAACCGACGGGCGGACGTTTTCCCCTGCTCGTGAAATTTCTCGATGCCCAGGACAACCTCAGCGTGCAGGTCCATCCCGACGAAAAAGCCTGCGAAACCGAGTTCCCCGACGATTACAGCAAGGATGAGAGCTGGATCATCCTCTGGGCCGATGAAGAAGGCTGCATCCTCCACGGCTTCGAAGACGGGGCGACCCTGGAAGACTTCGACCGCCTGCTCGAACAGGACCAGGTGACCGATATTATCCGATCCTGCAACGTCAGCGCGGGCGACTTTTTTCGCGTGGCTCCCGGAACGGTCCATGCCCTGTGCAAGGGCGTGGTGATCCTGGAAATCCAGGAACCTTCCGATTCCACCTTTCGCATCTACGACTATGGCCGCAAGGGGGATGACGGCCAGCCGCGCGAGCTGCACCTGGACGCGGCGCGCAAGGTGATGCGATTCGGCGAAGACCAGGAAGACCAGCCCGAAATCCGTAAGGAAGATACGGAATGGGGACACCGCGAAATTCTCGTGGATGTGCCGGCTTATCGCATCGAACGGCTGGAAGTGCGCAAGCCGGTGGCCTGGAAGGTAAACCCGAAATCGGCCCAGGTGCTGGCCCTTACCGATGGCGAAGCGGTCCTGCTTTCGGGCGGGCAGCAATTGAGTTTGAAAAAGGGCGACTGCGTCATCCTTCCGGCGGCGGTAGGCAACGCGGCCCTCCAGTCGGATAACGGCTCGTGTCAGGTGATTTTGTCGGGAGCCGGCGGGATCAATCTGCTAACTTGAAAATCGAAGCGCACTTGCATGCATTTTTATGAAAGGGAGAATCCGCGATGAAAGCTTCACATGGAGTCTTGATCTTGTTTGTGCTGCTTGTGGTAGTTGTAGGCGGCTATTTTTATCTGGGGTACACCGGACGCATTACCAATCACGAACCCCAGGGCAGCACCATCATCGCATTTGGCGACGAATTGGTCACGGCGGAAGACGTTCCGGCGGACCTGCAATGGACCAGTCTGCTGGAAAAGCGCTTCGGCGTCACCATCGAAAAGGCGGGCCAAAACGAGGTGACCACTGACCGCGCCGTGGTCCGCGTGAAAAACGATGTGCTCTCGAAGGACCCCAAGGTGGTGATTCTTCTCATCGGCCGACACGACCTGGAGCAAAATATCGAACTGGAGCAGAGCATCGAAAACATGCGCCAGATCATCAGCAAACTGCACACCGAAGGCGTGGCCGTTTGCCTGGTGGGCGTGAAACGCCTGAAGGGACAGGGCCGCTACAATGACGCGCTGGCCGATCTGGCCGCCGATATGCAGTGCGCCTTTGTCGGCAACATTCTCGACGGCATTGCATCCGATATGACGCTTATGCTGCCCAACGGCTTCGTGCCCAACTCGCGGGGCCAGGAAATCATGGCCAAACGCATTGGAAACAAACTCGAGAGCAAAATTCCATCCGTCTTCAAAGACTGAACGCGATTGCGATAGCGTCTTTTGCAAGCGGCAGGGGAAAAATATTACCACGGAGGCACGGAGAACCCGGAGGGCCTTGATGATATTTGCATCGCCCTGCTTGATAATGATGGTTGACAGGATCATGCGCTCCGCTGTTGCCTTTATGCGAATCTCTCCGTGCCCTCCGTGCCTCCGTGGTGCATTCTCCTTTTGCCGGCAAGATGCGGGCGGTACTTTTTAGCCGCCTCGATTGTAAACAAGCCTGCTCTGCTTAAATGCGATCAACCGGCCCTTGTAGAAGGGGCGATTCAAGGAAAAACATTCTTTCTTCCTGTTTCTGAACATTCTGTGCTGGACATAGGCGTGCCCTTGTTATATAGCTTTACTGCGGTTGATATACTCTTATTTCAGGCTACTTCATGGAATTTCCATACGGAAAAGCACCCCTTGCTTTATTACTCACGGCTGTTCTGTCGGGACTCGGCATCCTGATGAGTTCCCTGACGGGCCGGCATCGGGAGCCGGATCTGGTTTTTGCCGTCTTTGCCAAGCCTCATTACGAATCCTATCTGGAAGTGCTTCCGGATTTTGAGAAAAAGCATAATGTAAAAATCCAGATTCAGCTGGTGGAAAATCGCGCGCTGACCCAGCGCCTGCAATCGGCCCTGATGGCGGGATCGCCCGTTCCCGATATCGTGGAAATCCCCGCCGACGCCCTGGCCTACTTTTGCAAGGGCCCCCTCGAAGACATCGGCTTTGTGGACCTGACCGAACGCATCGAGGCGGAGAATCTGGACGAGCGCATGGTGGCGGCGCGCTTCAGCCTGTGGAGCAGCCGGGGTCGCATTTTTGCCATGCCCCACGATGTGCATCCCGTGACGCTGGCCTATCGCGCCGACATTGTGGAAGGCGAACTGGGCATCGATCCCGAAAAGGACCTGCGCACCTGGGACGACTTTGCCAAGGTCGGCCAGCGCATCACGCGTGACCTGGACGGGGATGGTGTTGTCGACCGCTACATGATCGACCTGCCCAGCGACGGCGGCTATGGCCTGGCGATTGTGGCGCGACAACGGGGAACCTGGCTTTTTGACGCACAGGGCAATCTCACCATGAACGATCCCGAAATGGTGGATGTGATCACCTGGTATGTGAAGCACGCGCGGGGGGATAACCGGATCGCCTTTGCCGCCGGCTGGGGCCAGACCCTGGCGCGGGCCATGCAGGAAGGTCTCGCGCTCTTCTATCTGACACCCGACTGGCGCACGAAACTTTTTGAGAACGAAGTCCCCGACCTGGCCGGCAAGATGAAACTGATGCCACTGCCCGCCTGGAAGGAAGGCGACCGCCGCACGAGCGTCTGGGGCGGAACGGGCCTGGCCATCACCAAGCAATGCGAAAATCCCGACCTGGCCTGGGAACTGGCCAAGTTCCTCTACCTGAAGAAGGAAGACCTGGCCAAGCGATTTGCCATTACCTATATTATTCCACCAGTGAAGGAAGCCTGGGACCTGCCCGAGTTCCACGAGCCGGTACGCTACTATTCGAACCAGCCCATCGGCCGCATTCTGGCCGAACTGGCTCCCGAGGCGCCGCCGGAATACACCACACCCTACAGCCGCCAGGCGGGTAACAAACTGAACGACGTTTTCCTGAATGCCGCCGCCTATTATGAATCGAAAGGCGAAGAAGGCCTACGCGAATTTGTGAAAGAAGAACTCCAGAAGCAATCAGATTATGTGCAGAACCTGATGGACCGGAACAAGTTTCTCACCGGCGATCAGGCTGATGACAAGGATGAATAATGGTTAAGGAAGCAGGCAGAGCTCCCGGTGGCGTGGCGCTGAGCGTGAAAAAACGCATGACGCCATACCTGTTCCTGACGCCCTTTTTTATCATCACCTGCGCCTTTTTCATCTATCCCTTTATCAACGCCGTCATCCTGGCTTTTTACCAGACCAACGGCCCCAAGAGCCGGATCTTCGTGGGATTTGAAAATTTTAAATTTATCCTGAGCGACGCCATCTTCCACAAGGCACTGGCTAACACGGCCATCTATGCCTTCTTTTCCGTCTTTCTCCAGTTGCCATTATCTCTCGGTCTGGCCCTGCTTCTGAATTCGCGCAAGGACAAGATGAAAGGCTTTTTCCGCCTCCTTCTCTTCTCGCCCAATCTGGTGGGACAGGTTTTTGTGGGTGTCATGTTCAGCGTGCTTTTTGTACCGCGATACGGGCTTTTCAATCGCTTCCTCCACAACCTGATCGGCTGGGGCCTGGAAAATGAATGGCTCAGCAACCCGAGCCTCGTCATGCCGGCGATTATCCTGACCTCCCTCTGGATGTATGTGGGTTTCAATATGATCTATTTCCTGGCGGGCCTGCAGGCGGTGGATCAGGAACTCGTGGAGGCGGCGCGGATCGACGGGGCCAACTCGTGGCAGGTCTTCTGGAACGTGACCCTGCCCGCCCTCAAGCCGGTGGCCACCTTTGTGGTGGTCATGAGCACGATTGGCTCGTTCCAGCTTTTCGAGCTGCCCTACAACCTTTTGAAAAACAACGGCCAGGGCTTCGGGCCGCAAAACAGCGGCATGACCATTGTCGGCTATCTTTATGACAACGCCTTCAATTCCGGCGACCTGGGCATGGGCGCGGCTATCGGCTGGATTCTGGCGCTGATCATCTTTATGATCAGCCTCGTGCAAATCCACTTGTCGGGTACCTTGCGAAAGGATTGATTGTGAACTCGCTCCAGGGCACGCTCATCTCTCTCTTCGGCATCTTCCTGATGCTCTATGTGCTGCTTCCCGGCAAGCGGTGGCTGGCTCTGGGCTATTTGCGCTATGTCGTGCTGGCCCTGGCTGCCGCGCTGGTGCTGTCGCCTTTCTGGTGGCTGATTTGCGCGGCATTCAAAGACAACGACGTCATGATGAAGTACACCTTCATGCCGCCGCCGTCGGAATGGTTTATCGAATACGATCTTGAAGCCAATGATGTGGTGGCCTATTCCGATATCGCCCTGAAACTGGGTACGGAGGGACAGGCCGATATCCCGAGTCCCGGCAAACGGGTCTATGAATTGCTGCCGGTGGACGCGCGCAGAGCCGTGAACCGGATTTCCACTGAAGCCACGCGCATGCGTGACGAGTTCTCCCGGACGCGCGATGCGCTGGAAAATGAAAGCAACGGCCTTGAAGACGTGGACGGCCCCACCGATACGGACGCGCAATATGCCAAAGCCTTTGAGGACCTGAGCCGCAAACTGAGAGAACTGCCGCGCGAGGATGAAAAAGAATCCATCCTGGAAGGCCTGCAAAAGGTGATGGAGACGCGGGATTTTTATCAGCCGGAATATTTTGAAAATATGAAGCGCATGGAAGAACTTGACGAATTCCAGCAAAAGGGAATAGAAAACCTGAGCCACAAAGAAACACTGCGCCTGAACCGCATCCTGCTGGAAGGGATTTTTCCGGATAACATACTGGGCAGCCGAACGCTGAATCTCTATAACTTCAAAAAACTTTTTGAAGCCAAGCCCACCCAACAAGGTCAAGTCTATTTCTGGCGTTATATTTTGAACTCGCTTTTTCTGGCCAGCGCGACGACGATCATCCAGCTCTTCTTTGCCAGCATGTGCGGCTATGCTCTGGCCAAGTTCAACTTTCGCGGCCGCAATATCCTCGTGTTTTACATGCTCGGTACGATGATGGTGCCCCATGTTCTGCTGCTGGCGCCGCTTTACAAGATTATCGTTACCATCGGCTGGGTCGATACCTACCTGGCGCTGCTGGCGCCTTCGGCGGTAGCGGTCTTTGGCATCTTTCTCTTCCGGCAGGCCATTATCAGCGTTCCCGACGATCTGATCGAAGCCGGACGCATCGATGGTTGCAGCGAATTCGGCATTTATTTGCGGCTGGTGATGCCGCTCGTGCGCCCCATGACAGGGGCCTTCTGCCTGGTAACATTTATGAATTCCTGGAACGCCTTCCTGGCCCCCCAGATTTACCTGCACTCGCAAAACAAATTGACACTGCCCGTCGTGCTGAACCAGTACATGGGCGTGTATAATCAGGAATACGGCGTCTTCCTCGCGGGGACGCTTCTGGCGATCATACCGCCCGCCATTCTTTTCTTTGCATTGCAGAAGGAATTCATCAGCGGCCTGACAAAGGGCGCCGTCAAGGGTTGATGCCCCTAAATCAAGGGCGAATACTTGTATAGATCGCCAATCACCGGCAAGGGCAAACGCCGGAAAGCCATCGCGCCATCGCAACCCGCCTGCGCCCCGCGCCATCGGCAGCGCTGCTCCAGCAATCGAGTATAGTAGCCTTGCTTGTGCCCCGCCTCCAGTTGCGACTTGTGCGACCGCAAAGCCTCCAGCATCCGGTCCATATCCTCGGAAATATCAACGATATAATCGGGAAAGGGAATCGGGATATGCACCTCTCCCGAAATCACCAGATCGGGACGATGCCCCTGGTCGCTCATACCCGCCTTCTGGCAGGCAAAACGCACCCATTCTCCCAGCATCAGGTGATCCTTGTTATAATCAAATTCCGGATCATGAGTCACCACCAGTTCGGGCTTGTCCGAACGAATCCGGGCCACCACCGTCTTCAATATCTCCGGCTCCATCTGAGGCGTCAGGGTCCCGTCCATATAATCCAGAATTTCATGTTCCGCGCCCAGGATTCGGCATGCCTCGGCCAGTTCCGTCCGACGGACCTTATCCTGCCCGCACAGGATCACCACCTTTACGCGAGCCCCCAACCGGGCAATGCGCGCAAGCAGGCCGCCCGCGATAATTGTTTCATCATCGGCATGGGCCATCACGCAAAGCGTTGATGGAGCACGGTCACCCTTCAAAAGCGTTTTCAGCATATTCAAATCCTTTTTATGGCGACGGCTTGAAAAAAAGCACCGCCCCTGGAATTATGATCGGCTCTATTCTTCCCGACTGCCCCGCACCTTGCAAGCTTAAGATTTTGCTTCTCCATCACATTGTCTTCCTGCTTTTACTATCCGCGAAAATATGCTATCAATAATGCTATGCACTAAGCATGCATAACCATTAAGAAAGGTGACTATAAATATGCGAATATGGAACGGTATACCCCTGCTGGCGATTCTCACGGCCTCCTGTGCATCGCTTTTTGCGCTGGATGCAAGCGACAAATCAGAATGGCCGAAAAACACCTACGTGGCTCCCCGCGCGGAAAAAGCGCCGGTGATCGATGGCAAGGCCGACGATGCCTGCTGGGACCAGGCCCAATGGGACGGATTCGACTATCTCTGGCTCGGCGAAAAAGTGACGCCCGAAGACTTCTCCGGACGATACAAAATCGTCTGGACCCGGGACCGCGTTTATATTCTCTGTGAGATCACCGACGACGTGCTGCTGGACGTGCACAAGGATCCCCTCAAACAATGGCCCAACGACGACTGCGTCGAGATTTTCGTCGATGCCGACAAGTCCGGCGGCGAACATACCTTCAGCCACAACGCCTTTGCCTACCACGTGGCCACCGACTACAACGTCGTGGACATGGGCCCCGACAAACGACCCCATACCTACAACGACCACGTAAAAACCAAAATTACCAAAGAGGGCAATCTCTATACATGGGAGATGGAAATGACCATATATGGGGATGACTACGATGAGAAGTCCGACAAAAACCAAGCCATGCAACTCAAGGCGGGCCACGAAATGGGCTTCATGATGGCCTACTGCGACAACGACGCCAGCCCCAAGCGCGAAAGCTTCATCGGCACCATCGTCAACGAAGGCGTCCTGAACAACATGGGCTGGAAAAACGCCGACTGCTTTGGCACCCTTGTTCTAAGCGGAGCAGGCACAGAACCCAAACCCTGAAATGGCAGAAGAAGAAAAAGCAAAAAAATAGATTGGTATAGTAGAAAAATGGTGGATTCTTTTATTAATGACTCCAGTGGCGACGGCAGCCGGGAACCCATGGCGGTTTCGCCGCTTTGGGTGCAGTACAGCGGCTTGCCGGAATGGCTTAACCAGAAAATAAACCGACAAGCCTGGAGCCTGTTCAAGGCGATTATGGAAGCCGACTGTGCCCGGAACAGCCGGCCCGAAACGGTCGAGATCACCCCGGCCGAACTGGCCCGAATGGCCGGAATCGATGCCGATGCTGCCATGCGGATCCTCGAAGGCTTGCGCAAGAAAAAATGCATCGCCCTGTTTCTTCCCGATCATCCTGAAGAAACCGCCCTGGTCGAGATTAAAATCCCACTCCCCACCCCCCGGTCCATTGAGGAAGTTCTGGGAGAATTTCCCTTCAACCGGCTCGAAGGTGGAATCCGCTTCCGGTACGCGGGACTGGGGATGGAAAACGAGAAAGATGAAGACGCCCAGCCCGCACAAAGCGGCGGCAAGCGCGACCTGCAAAAGGTGATTGACCTTTACCTGAACCTGATCGGCTTTAAGATGAACACCTTTATCCTGGATGAACTTCGCCTGCTGGTGCAGCGTTTTCCCCTGGAGGAAGTGGAAAAGACCTTTGCCCGGGCGCAAAAAAATGATATAAGGAGCCTTGGATGGATCGTCAAGGAATTATATCGCACGAACCGCCTGAAAGAAACACGAGCCGCACGAGAATATGACCGATAAGCAACCCAAAAACAATGGTCGGCAGAAGCCGGAAGCCGCAAGCGATAAGGGCCTCTACCTGATCGAACCCAAGCCTTTGCCCAAGGGCTGGCAGTCCGATTTCAGCCAGCGCGCACGCATGCAGCGGGCCCGCATACCCAAGCGATTCCAGAACAAGACCTTTGACAGCTTCCGCACCGAAAAAAGCACCCAGCGTAAAAACCTTGTCAAGATGGCCAAAATGTATGTGGACATGTTCTGCAAGAACGAAGACTTCCAAAAAGGACTCATCCTCCAGGGAGCCGTCGGCTGCGGCAAAACGCACCTGGCCGTGGCCATTCTGCAAACCATTATCGACCGCGGCTATTCCGGCC
Source organism: uncultured Candidatus Sumerlaeota bacterium (assembly GCA_964462565.1). Lineage (GTDB taxonomy): Bacteria > Sumerlaeota > Sumerlaeia > UBA8349 > UBA8349 > CAYWYC01. The sequence goes on from CAYWYC010000064.1 coordinate 14,494, forward strand.
TCTATTACAACATGCCCGACCTGCTGATGGACATCCGCAGGACCTACGACGACAACAGCGACCTTTCCGAAGCCGAACTGCTGGCCGATCTGGTAGGACCGGATCTGCTTGTGCTGGACGATCTGGGCGCGGAAAAGACCGCCGGATGGGTGAATGATCGCCTTTATCTCATCGTCAACCGCCGATATGAAGAATGCAAGCCCATCCTGGTAACAACAAACCTGGCGATGGACGAACTCATAGACAAACTGGGGGAGCGCACCGTGTCGCGGCTCTGCGAGGCATCGGACTACTGTGACACTTTTCCCAAGCAGGATTATCGCCGCATGCACATGCGCTAGAAATCATTCCAGGAACAAGTGGGGAGACAATATGATACAAACCGATTCTGTTAGCTCCACAGTTCGTATCTTTATTGGCGAAGAAATCAACTCAAGCCGGGTCGATGATTTGCGATCCGAAATCAACAGTTTCTTCACCGATGGATACATCCACTTCGTCCTGGACATGAAAGACACGCAATTCATGTGCAGCGCGGCGCTGGGGCTATTGGTGGATATTTATAACCGCGCCGTTGAGAGAAACGGCTCCATCCGCCTGGAAAACCTGAACCAGCCCATCCAGCGCCTCCTGGAAGACACAAAACTCCTCGACCTGCTTACAATGCCTCCCACCGATACGCACCGTATCGAAGCCCTGACCGCCATCCAGGAACAAATGAGCCAGGAATTGATCTTTCTGTCCTTTGTCCAGACCATAACGGGTAATATTCTGCGTACGCCGGAATCGTCGGCAATTTTCGGCCAGGCGCTCGAGGCGATTGTCCGCTTTTTTCGTCCGCGGCAGGCTTTTTTGATGACCGTGGAGGAAGGCGACGAAAGCAAGGTTCTGCGGACCGCCGCCATCGAAAGCAAGGAACCCGGGCTGGCCAGCCGAATAGACGGCTTGCCGCTGGTGGAAAATTCCTTTGAAAACGAAGTGCTCCAAACGGGCAAGGCCGTGCGGTTCGACCGGGAAAAACTGGCCCATGTCTCGTCGCCCCTCATCGAAGGGCTGTCGATCAAAAAGGGTATCATCCAGCCACTCCTGGCTTCACAATCGGCATTGGGGCTTATACTTTTGGAGATAGAAGCGGACGCCGAAGATTTCCTGACGCAAAATGCTCCGCAATTGCATGTCTTTTCCAACGTATGCGGCCTGGCGCTGGAAAAGCAGCGCATGCTCGAAGAAATCCGGTACAAAAACGAGCAACTTTCCCAGACACTGAACGACCTGAACAAGACCCAGATCGCCCTGAGCCACGCGGGCAAGCTGGCCGTTGCCAGCGCGCTCAGCCGCGGACTGGGACACGCGCTGAACAACAAACTCGTCCCCATCATGGGCTATGCCCAGATGCTGAGCATGCAATTCGAACGGGACACCAGCGAAGGCCAGAAAGCCGCCATCATTGAAGATTCCGCGCAGAAAATCAAAAAGGTCATCGACAAGATGCGCGGCCTGGTCAAACGCGACATAACGGATACGGAAATCCACGACATCCGTGAAGTCATCGACGCCTGCCTGCGCATGCTGGACTTCCTCTTCCAGGAAAACAAAATCGGTGTCGAGCGTCATTACGGCGACGTGGATGGCGATATGGAACTGATGCGCGAAAGCCTGATCCAGGGCATCGTGGCGCTTTTTCATCGCCTGCCTATCGCCTTTGCCGAAACCGAAGGCAAACGCCGGCTCATAATTAAAATCGAGCGCGATGAAAAACACATGCATATTTCCTTTACCGACAACGGTCACATCATCAGTCGCGAAATGATCAACGCCGTTCAGCAGCCCTTTGATTATGAAGGCGACCAGCTGGCCGAGGAACGCTTCAATTTCAGCCTGGCCCGCAGCATCCTGAAAGACCACCGCGGAGCACTGGATATCGAATCGTCCGAAGAAATCGGCGGAACCCGCGTGATTTTGCACATTCCCCTGGAGCAAAAATCGCGATACGGCAACACAATGATGATAGGCTGAATCGAAAGTACCCGGGGAAGGAGCACGACTATGGCGAAAAATAAGCAAAAATGGTTTCGCTGGTCCATCTTTCTGCTGGCAGTAGTATGCTTGCCGCTTTTGCTGATGGCGAGCGATTGCGGTTTTCACTATCACGACGACGATGATGATTTTGATGGTGACGATGATATCTCTCTGTTGACCTTGCATTTTTTTAATTATGACGACGACACTGTCTTTTGGCGTATCCAGTATAAGGATGACGACGGCGATGAACGCGAGGCCGATTATCAAATAGACGGCGAAGACGATGAGGTGCATCGGCTGATCGTCGAACGGGAAAGCTACTTTGTCGCCGAGTATCGGGAAAGCGGTGAAGAATGGCAGACGGCCGAGGCCCTGGTTCTACCCGACCGCGACGAAGTCAATATCGAACTGTATCATTACGAATAATAGCATATATTGTTATTTTTGCCGGCAAGATTCTGGCGGTACGTATCGCCACCATCCTGGTGGCAGTGGAGTCTGATGTGTCGAGCATGAAGACCGCGCCAGAATTGGTAATTCTATCGGAAACCTTTTGCCGGCAAGATGCCGGCGGTACGTATCGCCAACTCGGCTTTTGCTGTTTTG
>CAYWYC010000065.1:0-17069 GCA_964462565.1 uncultured Candidatus Sumerlaeota bacterium
AACTCTTGCAGGCATGGGATATCTCGTTTGTAGTAAGGCCCGTAAGGGCCGTCATTCGGAGCAGAAATTTCCAGAATGATGCATGGATTGCATTCAACCCGACGCCCCTCACGGGGCTGACTACGAACTGTGGTCCCATTGTCAGGCTGTAGGGATTTTGTCGAGTTCCTGATGAAGATAGTTTTCGACCTTTTCGGCTTTTATCAGCATCTCTTTTTGAAGGTCGGTAAGTCTTCTTGGGCTTGCGTGGAGGGCTTCTTTTTCGATGAGGCGCGCCGTTTCGGCAAGATCATTCGCGCCCACATTCAGGCAGGAACCTTTCAGGCCGTGGGCGCTTTCTTTGATCTGCTGGCGATTGTCTTTTTGGATGTGTTCTTGTATCTGGCTTTTCCGCTTTTCCAGTTCCATCAGGAATGCCTGGATAAATTGCTTCTCAAAGGTGGGATTTGGTCCGATATCACGACGCAGATCGCTGAGGTCCACGGGCGAGGAATGATCATGCTCTTGTGCCCCGCCGGGCTTTGGTTCAGCCACATGCCTTTTTTCTAATTGCAGGGAGAGATGTTTTTCCAGAATGTTTTGAAGCGTATTCTTGCGCATGGGCTTGGAAACAAAATCGTCCATTCCGGCATCCAGGCTCATTTCGCGATAGCGTTCCATGGCATGGGCCGTGAGCGCGATAATGGGCACATGACCGCCCTCTTGGCGTTCTATCTTGCGGATGGCTCGGGTTGTTTCATATCCATCCATCCCCGACATCTGGCAGTCCATCAGGATGGCGTCGTAGTGGTTTTTGTGAAAATATTCCAGGGCTTCATGCCCGTCCATTGCCTGGTCGGCATCAAAGCCAAAAAGTTCGAGCATGCTCCGTGTGACTTTCTGGTTGACCAGGCTGTCTTCGACAACCAGGATACGCCGATTGCTCCTGGTATCTGCCGCAAGGTGGTCTTTTTTCTGGTCGCTTTTTTCTTCATGAATTTTGGAGTCATTGATATCGGTTGAAAAATCACCGCCCTTGTCCCGCAGGCTGTGACGCGTGACGATAGCGGGACAGTCGGGATCCTGTTTCCATGCCTGATGCAGGGCCTGGATCAGAACGCGCGACTGGAAGGGCTTGCTGAGATAGGCCGCGTAGCCGGCATCCTGATAACGCTGGGCATCGCCGCGTTCGCCGCTCGAAGAAAGCGCCAGCATCACCACGTCGCTGCTTTGCGGCAGGGCCCGAACGGCTCTCCCCAGGTGCTCTCCGCTAAGGCCCTTCATATCACAATCCACAATAAGGGCCTGTGTTTTCTCGTCGGGATTTTGCCCGGCGGAGAGAAAGCCCAGAAGTTCTTCGCCCGATTCCAATTCTTCCACCCGGCTGCCACATGCTTCCAGTTGTTCGGCCAGTACCTGCCGCCATACGCGATTCTTTCCAACGATGGCAATCCGTTCGGGAAATTCCTGCCACCCTTCGCTGCTGTCCTCGGCGCCGACTGAATGATCCAGGGGGAGGGAAAGGGTGAACTCAAAGACCGATCCCTTGTCCGGTTCACTCTGGACCAGCAGCTGGCCATGCATGAGTTCGACCAGTTGCTTGGTGATCGCCAGCCCCAGACCCGTGCCGCCGTATTTACGGGTCGTGGAAGCGTCGGCCTGAGAGAATTTCTGGAAGATGCGATCCATCATTTCCTGGCTGATACCAATGCCCGTATCTTCCACGGAGATGCTCAGGTTCGCGTGAGCCTTATATTTTTCCAGACAATCCACTTTCACCAGAACATGGCCCTTTGGGGTGAATTTGATTGCGTTGCTGACCAGGTTGGTCAGAATCTGTCGAATGCGTCCGGGATCGCCGATGAAGCGGCGTGGTGTTCCGGGAACATAATGGAGGATCATTTCCAGGTTTTGTTTTTCATTTTTCTGCTTGAGGATTTCCATAACGGACTCGGCCGTGTTCATAAGATCAAAGGGGATGGGCTCGAGTTCGAGTTTGCCGGCTTCTATTTTTGAGAAGTCGAGAATGTCGTTGATGATGGTGAGGAGGCCGTCGGCCGACTGGTTGATGATGCGCAAATATTCCTGCTGTACTTCGCTCAGCTCCGTTTCGAGAAGCAGTTCGATCATTCCGATCACGCCGTTCATGGGGGTGCGTATTTCGTGGCTCATGTTGGCGAGAAATTCGCTTTTGGCGGTATTTCCCTGCTCGGCTTCGTAGGCCAGCTGGTTGGCGCGGTGCAGATAATGCTCCAGGTGGCGGTTCATGATTTCCAGTTCATAGCGCGCGCGTTCGGCTTCCTGCTGGGCTTTTTTCTCGGATTCGATGCTGGACATCAATGCCATGGCAAGGGGTTCTTTTTCCGATTCCAGAAAGATCAGATGGATGCTGCATGAAAAGAGATGTTTGTCGGGCAGCCGCATCATCTGGATTTCAAAAAGGGAAGTCATTTTTGAATCAAAGAGTTGGTGTACTTTTTGACTGAAATCGCTTTCATCAGAAGGCGCGACAAAGGAACAGGGGAAGCGTTGGCTTTCCATATCCATCATGGCCAGTCCGAATATTTCGAGAAAGCGGTCATTGGCGTAGGCGATTTTTCCCGTGTTGGAAAAGACGACTATGGCCTCGGAAAGGGCGGGGAGAAGGTTATCCCATAAGGCCAGACAGCCGTCTTCGGTCAGTTCCCGGGCGACGGCTCCGAAATTATGGCGAAGAAATTTGTTTTCGCTCATGGAGCGAGCCTTTCCGAAAAAGGAGGAATAATCAATATTTACGCATCCTCTTGCGAAGCCTTGACCACCCGCACCCGGTTGCCTTTTTCATTATATTCCATGGAATCGAAAGCGAAACGACTGAGGAATACGCCGCGTCCATGGCTCAATTCCAAGCCTTCTTCTTCGCGGGGGTCCATGACGGAACGCCAATCGAAGCCCTCGCCTTCGTCTTCGATAATCCATTGGCATTGTTCGTTGGCAAAGGCGAACTCGACTCGCACGCGTCGTTTGGCCAGTTCGGGGTTTTCCAGGCGCTGGTCCGCCAGCTTGATGTAATCGCTGATTCCGGCTTCCATGGCTTTTGCCTTGTCTTCATAGCTGATGCCCAGGTTGCCATGTTCCACGGCGTTGGTGATCAGCTCCATCAGTCCCAGCCGGATATGCATGGAATCGCTTCCGGGCAGGACGTGCCGGGCTTCGGCTATGAGCTGGGAAACGAATCGCGGCACCAGCTCGAGCCGGTTTTCAAAGAGGACGGTCAGGCTGCGCGATTCCACCATTCCCAGGATTTCCTCGGTGTAGCTGCGTTCCAGGATGGCCGATTCATAGGTGCGCAGTTGCTTCAGAAAATCTTCCGGGTCCAGGGGCTTCCTCAGAAAATTATTCGCGCGGAGCCGCAGCGATTCGATGGCGTATTCCAGCTTGTCGTAAGCGGTTTCCATCACGATAATCACGTCGTTGCTCATTTTCCGGATATCCCCCAGTAGTTGCAGTCCGTTTTTTCCGGGCATTTCGATATCGGAAATGACCACATCGGGCAAGAGGGCTTTATAGGCGGCCAGGCCTTCTTCACCGTCGGAAGCCATTGCCACCTCATAGCCTCCCGCTTCGGCCACTTCCGATAGCAGCTCGCACGAGACCAGGTCGTCATCTACAATCAGCACCTTCATTTTCATTTTCTCCCATTTACATATTCATAAAGGCTTCGGCTTCTTTACGATACTTCTCCACTTCCTCTTTTACGGATTCCAGCCGGGCTTCCATATCATCGATTTCGTTATTGCGCGCCTTTTGTTCCATCCCGGCGCAAAGTTCCATCAGTTTCATGGCGGACAGATTGCCCGAGCTGCCCTTGAGTGAATGGGCGTGAAAAGCAATCTGTTCCGCGTCTTTTTCGCGGACGCTTGTTTCGAGCGCATCGAGTCCCTTGTCGAGAATGTCCAGAAACTTGCCCATGAGTTTTTGGACCAGGGCCTTTTTGTGCATGCAGCGATTCATCAGGTCATCCATGTCAAAACTTTCAAAGGCTTCTTTGGCCTCGGGGGGCCCGGCAGCAATTTCGGTTTCGGGTTCCGCGGGCGGTGCCGTACGGTTCAGCCATTTGTGCACCATGGAAATCAAACGAGCCGAATCGATGGGTTTTGCCAGATAGTCATCCATGCCGGCCTTAAGGCATTCTTCCCGGTCGCCTTTCAGGGCCCGGGCCGTCAGCGCGATAATAGGCACTTGCTTTTGCGCATTTCGCATGCTTTCCCTGATTTTTTTACAGGCGTCGAAGCCATCCATCACCGGCATGTGGATATCCATCAGCACCAGGTCAAATTCTTTTTGGGAAAAAACATCTACCGCTTCCCGGCCATTAATAACCGATACTACCTCCATTCCCTCGCCGTCCAAAATTTCCTGCACCACTTCCTGGTTCACTTCGTTATCTTCGGCCAGGAGGATTTTGGCATGGCCGGGGGCCAGGGTTTTGGCGACGGGAATGTTTTCGGCTTCTGCCTGATCGGCGGTTTTGGTGACTGCCTGTCCCCTGCATTTTTTGAGGCGGCAGGTGAACCAGAATATGGAACCCTGGCCTTTCAAACTTTCCACGCCTATGGCGCCCCCCATAATTTCGGCCAGGCGTTTGGAAATTGCCAGTCCCAGACCCGTACCGCCATACTGCCGGGTGGTACTCGCGTCGAGTTGGGTAAAGGAATCAAAAAGCCGCGGTATGCGTTCGGGATCAATGCCGATTCCTGTGTCGCGAATTTCCGTACGCAGCAGAATATCTTCTTGGTCGTCCTCCAAAACGGTGGCCTCGATAATGATGCGGCCCTGATGGGTGAACTTGATGGCGTTGCTGAGAAGGTTGATGATGATCTGGCGGAGCCGGCTGGGATCGCCCAGGAGTTTTGCCGGGAGGCGGCTGTCCTGCTTCCAGTCCAGGTCCAATCCCTTGCGATGGGCGTCTATGGCCAACAAATCCAGAGAATCTTTGACCACGCTCGAAAAAGAGAAGGGGATGGTCTCCAGGTCAAACCGGCCCGCTTCTATTTTGGAAAAGTCGAGAATGTCATTGAGGACGGCCATCAGGTTTTTAGCGGACTTGTTAATGGTTTGCGCCTGACGTTTTTGCTTCTCGTCCAAGTTGGATTTCAGCAAAATGTCCGCCATGCCCATGATACCGTTCATGGGGGTTCGTATTTCATGGCTCATATTGGCAAGAAACTGGCTTTTGGCCTCGCCGGCGATCTGGGCCTTGCGCGCCATGCGGTTGGCATGTTCGATAGACTGACGCAGCTGCTGGTTCGCGGCTTCGGCTTTTTGGCGGGCATGATGATATTCTGTGATGTTGTGGCAAATTCCGATTATGCCGAGAATATTGCCCCTGGGGCCGCGATAGGTGGTGCGCAGAATCTCCAGGAGACGCGTTTCGCCATTCGGGTAGCGGTGCGACAGGGTGATACTTTGCACCTTTCCCGATTCCATGCAGAGGCGGTCTTCTTCCTCCAGTTTGCGGCCGAGCTCGGGTTCAAATATTTCTGATGCCTTGCGTCCCTGGAGATCGTCCAAAGTTTTCCCCGTCATGCGTTCAAACTTGACATTGCAGCCCTGATAGCGCCCTTCCGGATCCTTGTAAAAGACGGCGTCGGGCAACGAATCGAGCAGGGCGGTCAAGACGGCGCGCTCACGGCTCAGGTCATCTTCCAGTTCGCGATGATCGGATATGTCCATGTGGCTTCCGGACATGCGCAGGGGCCGTCCGCCATCATCGCGTTGGGTTACCTTGCCCTGGGAAAGAATCCAGGCATAGGATCCATCGGCCCGGCGGATGCGGTGTTCGGAGCGAAAGAAGGGTTCTTGACCCTCCAGGCAACGGTCTATCTGCTTGCGGGTCGATTCCAGATCTTCCGGATGGAGGAGGCTCACCATGGAATCGTAAGCGAAGTCCAGATTTTCCAGGGCATAGCCCAGCATATTGGCAAATTGGGCATTTACCCGTATTTGACCACCCGGAATATCCCAGTCCCACAGGGCCAGATAGTCCTGCTGGTTCAAGATTTCGTAAAAATAGTCCTTCTGCATCATTTCCCCTTTTTCTTACCCAGTCCAATAGCATTATCGATCTCTCAGAGGCCCCACTTTATCGCATAGGGGCAAAAAGCTGAAGGAAAGGCGGGAAATCAGCATTTTCGGGAATAATACGGGCACCGTAAGCCGGATTAATCCCTATTGTTTTTGTCGCGCAGCCATGTTTCCATAGTATATGCAGTCGAGAAAAAGGGAGAAATGATATGCAAGCACTATTGGTTGTAGATATTCAGAAAGATTTTCTGCCGGGCGGCGCCCTGGCGGTACCCGAAGGCGACGCGATTATCCCCCTGGCGAACAAGCTGGCAAAGCATTTCAGCCTGGTCGTGGCCAGCCAGGACTGGCATCCGCGGGATCATACGAGCTTTGCCGATAATCATGAAGGCCACGAAGAAGGCGAGACGATCGAAGTGGATGGCATCGAGCAGATTCTGTGGCCTGTGCATTGCGTCCAGAATCAGGAAGGGGCCGAATTTGCCGATGACCTGAACACGCAGGCCTTTGACAAGGTGATTCAAAAAGGAATGGACCCGAAATACGACAGCTACAGCGCCTTTTTTGACAACGGCCACAAGGTCGATACGGGATTGAACGATTACCTCAAGGAGCAGGGCGTCGAGACGGTTTATATTTGCGGTCTGGCGGCGGATGTCTGCGTGAAATTTACGGCCCTCGATGCCGTGAAATGCGGCTATGACTGCCGACTCATACAGGACGCCACCCGCGGCGTAAACCTGAAAGAAGGGGACGTGGAAAAGGCGATGGAAGAAATGTGCGATGCCGGCGTCAGGATTATAACGAGCGAAGACGTTTTGCATGCCGGGACAAGGAGTTAATATGGTTCCCGACAAGACGCAATACCCCAGCGCCTTTTATAACGATTCTTTGGCGCTTCTCACCGATCTTTACCAGTTGACCATGGCCTATGGCTATTGGAAAAACGATCTGGCCGACCAGGAGGCGGTTTTTCATTTGTTCTACCGCAAGCCGCCCTTCAAGGGGGGATACGGCATTGCGGCGGGCTTGGAATCGGTGATTGATTATGTGGAGCAATTCCATTTTTCCGATTCCGATATCGATTATCTCAAAAGCCTGAAAGGCAACAACGACAAGCCGATTTTCGAAGATGCTTTTCTCGACTACCTGGCCGATCTTAAACTGGAAGTGGATATCGATGCCATTCCGGAAGGCACCGTGACCTTTCCCCAGGAGCCGCTGGTTCGGGTGAAAGGGTCAATCCTGCAATGCCAGCTGCTTGAAACGCCACTGCTGAACCTGATCAATTTCCCGAGCCTTATCGCCACCAAGGCATCGCGCGTCTGCCGCTCCGCCGAGGGAGATCCCGTTCTGGAATTTGGCTTGCGGCGGGCGCAGGGGATCGACGGCGGACTCACCGTTGCCCGGGCGGCTTATATCGGCGGCTGCACGGGGACGTCCAACGTTCTCGCCGGCAAGGTTTTCGGCATCCCCGTCAAAGGAACCCACGCGCACAGCTGGGTCATGTGCTTTGACGATGAGTTGGAATCCTTCAAGGCCTATGCCAGGGCCATGCCGAATAATTGCGTTTTTCTGGTGGATACTTACGATAGCCTGGAAGGTGTGCGCAATGCCTGTCGAGTGGGTAAGTGGCTGCGCGATGAGGGCTATGAGATGGTGGGCATTCGTTTGGATTCAGGCGACCTGGCTTACCTGAGCAAAAAGGCTCGCGATATTCTGGACGAAGAAGGATTCCCCGACGCGGCCATCGTGGCCAGCAACGACCTCGATGAGCATACCATCCATAGCCTGAAAGACCAGGACGCCAAAATCGCGCTATGGGGAGTCGGCACAAGACTGGCCACGGCCCACGACGACCCCGCCATGGGCGGTGTGTATAAACTTTCCGCCGTGCGCGAGCCGGGCAGCGAATGGGAATACCGCCTCAAACTTTCCGAGCAACGCATCAAGACCACAAATCCGGGCATCCTGCAGGTCCGGCGTTTTTGTGAGGAAAGGGATGACGGAAATACCGAATTTATCGCCGACATGATTTATCATCTGGACCATGTTCCCGACAAGGAATCGACCATGATCGATCCCCTCGATGCGACGCGAAAGAAGCATTTTGAGGCGGATAAGAAGTGCGAAGATTTGCTGAAGCCGATTTTTGAAAAAGGGAAGCTTGTCTATGAAAAGCCCTCGCTCGATGATATTCGAGATCGGGCTTCCGCCCAGCTGGCGTCTTTTCACGAAGGCGTCAAGCGCTTCTCCAATCCGCACGAGTATCCTGTGGGATTGGAGAAGCAGCTGAACGACATGAAGACGCGCCTCATGGAAGAAGCACGCGAAGAGATCGAGTCTTAGTCGATGGCCTTCATCTGATCGATACAGGCAATGATCTCATCAAAGGGATCCTCGGGATTGCCTTCATACTCAATCGAAATATAGCCGTCGAAGTTGTGCGTCTGGAGCAGCTTGATAAAGCGCGGCAGGTCCAGGCCGCCCGTGCCGATGATGACGTCCTTGTGGTTGCCCTCATCGTCAAAGACGAAGTCCTTCAGGTGCACGCCCATGAGGCGGTCGGCAAAAACGGTCACCATCTCGTGGGGGTCGTCACCGGAATCGAGTGCCCAGGCGGCGTCGAGACAAAGCCCGATGCGTTCCGAGGTGCGGGAGAAGATGTCCTTGATCACATCGGCGGGACCATGGGGATCCTTGCGGCCATGATTGTGCAGGGCCAGGTTGACCCCCGTTTCCTGGGCCATTTCGTCGGCGAACTCGATCGCGTCCTGGGCGATCATCGTCGTGACGGCGGAAATGCCCAGCTTCTTGCAATATTCCAGGTGCTTGCGAACCGATTCATCGCCCTTTTTAATTTGCAGCGCGCCATAAGATGAAATGCTGATGCCCGCACCCTTCAGGGCATTCACCTTGGCATTCACCTCCGCCGGGTCATGGTCAAAAGCGATATGTTTCGGCCAGATTTCCACATTGCTCAGGCCCGCCTTCTGCATCGCACCGATCAGTTCATCTATGGGGAGAAAATTGCGAAAGCAAAAACTCTGAATACCCAACTTGTCCATATAAGCCATAATATTTGTCTCCTTGTTTATGTGTGAATATTCTTATTCCACAATTTCCCAGATGTCCACCTGGTTGTTCGGGGCGTAGGGTTTGCCGACGATGGTCGGGCGCTTGCTTCCGCCGAAGTAGCCGATCTTGGCCTCATGCGTGCCCTGGGGGCAGTCGATGATCATCTCTTCAAAACTGCCCTTGCCGTCATTCAAAAAGAGGACGAGCTTGGGCGCTTGGTTTTTGTCCAGGTGCATCTCGCCGCAGAAAATATCCATGCTGCCGTTGCCGGTAAAGTCTGCCACTTCCAGGCTGTGCGGATTGAAAAGATCGTTGCGAAGGGTATGGACGGTTTTGAAGTCGGGACCTTCGAGCCAAACGACGCGGGCCACATGCGTTTCGCCTTCGGCCAGGACGATGTCGAGATGGCCGTTTCCGTTCAGGTCGGCAATGGCGCATCGGGACAGGTTGAAGTCGGGCAGAAGTTTGCGCTGCTTCCAGGGCTTTGTAAGGTCGCCCTCGTGCTTGAAAATATTGTCGCCCGCCACGATTTCGTTGACGCCGTCGCCGTCGATGTCGGCCACGCGCGCGCCTTCCACTTCAATGTCCTCGGCAATGATGTGGCAATTCGCTTCCGGCCAGGGTTCCACAGTCGGGTCTTCGGGAATGTCGAAATAGCAAAGTATCCGCGCGCCCTGGGAGAGAACCACCAGCTCGTCCTTGCCATCACCGTCCACATCACCGATGGCCTGGTCGTGATATTTCTGAAAGCGATCCGTGATCAGACGCTGCTTCCAGGGCTTTTCGGGGTTCTCGGGGTTTTCCCACCAGAACAGATTCTTGCCCCGGCCCTGTTCGCCGATGATAATGTCGGGCTTGCCGTTCCTCGTGATGTCATGAACCACACCGCCGGCTTCCATTTCCGCCGTGCCGATGTGGTAGCGAGTCCAGTCGGGATAGCGGTACCAGACGAGTTTTCCCGTACCGGGATTGCATTCAAGGTCGAACTTGCCGCCAATGATAATGTCTTTTTGGCCGTCGCCATCGACATCGGCGATCAGGCAAACGTCATTGCAGCAACCCAGCGGCTTGGGGTCGATCACTTTGTGTTGAAACTTAAGGTCAGTCATTTTTTTCTCCCTGGTTTGATTGCAGCCATTTCCAGTTCGACCGATTATTGGACCAATGCGAGGCAGAACGTTCGTCCAGGGTGATCCTCGCCCTCTCCATCTTGCCAAATTCCCTTACGTCTTCCCAGGACATGGGCGCAGTACCGCCCGCCTGGGTGGCACAGATCGCGCCCAGAATATTCCCGAGGGCGCAGGCCTCTTCCAAGGGCCATTCCTTCAAAATCCCATACAAAAACCCCGCGGAAAAGGCGTCGCCCGATCCACAGGTATCCACCACCTGCACTTCGTATCCCGGATCGTACACCCATTCGCCCGTGCCGTCCATGGCAATCGCGCCTTTTTCGCCATAGGTGACCACGGCCGATTGCAGTTTCCAACGTCTGATGATTTCCCGCAGGCGATCGGGATCGTCATTTGCCTCCAGGCCGAACATGGACGTGAGCGTTTCCATTTCTTCGTCGCTTAATTTCACCAGGTCCGCCTTTTCGAGCGATGCCTCCACAGTGGCGCGGGTATAGCAGTCCTTTCGCAGGTTCAGGTCCAGAAAAAGCAGCGCGTTATTGCATTCCTTGGCCAAACTCAGCAGGCTGGCCAGCGTGTTGCGCGATTGGGGGGCCCGCTGGATCAGTGTGCCGAAGCACAGGCAATCCGCCGCGATCGCCGCCTGTTCCAGGATCGCGTTCATGTCGATATAGTCATAGGCCACGTCGGGCAGGATGGTAAAATCGGGCACGCCCTTTTCATCGAACTTCACGGGAACCGTTCCCGTGGGATGGTCGGCGTCCTGCTGGATGAGCGAACGATCCATGCCCATGGCGTCTATTTTTTCGAGTGCGCGCCTGCCATAATCGTCCTGTCCCAGGCGGCTGATCATGCAGCATTCCTGGCCCAGGCAATGCAGCCGGTAGCCCAGGTTCAGCGGCGCACCGCCCAGCATCTCGCCATCAGGCGACAAATCCCACAGGGCTTCTCCAAAGCACAGGACGCGCTGGCTCATGGTTCCATCCTTTTCCGATCAGGCCTTGCGGTCCAGGGCCTTCCTGCCAATGTCACGCCGCAGCGTAGCCCCTTCGAAGGATATCTGATCGCACATCTGATAGGCTTTCGCAATCGCGTCTTCCAGTTTCGGAGCCGACGCTGTTACGCCCAAAACGCGGCCGCCGCTGGTGACAACCTGGCCGTCTTTTTCGGCGGTGCCGGCATGAAAGACCACGGCGCTCTCGTTTTCATCCACGGCATCGAGACCATGGATAGCCTTGCCTTTTTCGTAGGAACCCGGATATCCGCCCGAGGCCATGACCACACACACCGCCGGATCGGATTTCCATTTCAATTCGATTTCATCGAGCCGGTCTTCGATCACGGCCTCGGCAATATCCACCAGGTCCGTATCGAGCCGCATGAGCAGGGGCTGGGCCTCGGGATCGCCAAAGCGGCAGTTGAATTCCACCACGCGGGGTTTGCCGTCTTCGCAGATCATGAGCCCGGCATAAAGGACCCCCTTGTAAGTGATGCCCTTTTCTCGCAGGCCGTCCACGGCCCGCTTGAGCACGGTTTCAAAGATTTCTTTTTCCAGGGCATCGGTCACTACGGGCGCGGGGGAATAGGCTCCCATACCGCCGGTGTTCGGTCCCGTGTCGCCTTCGCCGATGGGCTTGTGGTCCTGGGCGGACGACATGGGCAGCACGGTATTTCCGTCGGTAAAGGCGAGCATGCTGGCCTCTTCGCCACGCATGAAGTCTTCGATCAGGATGCGCGATCCCGCCTCGCCAAAAACCTTGCTGTCGAGGCAGTCCTGCACGGCCTGAATGGCTTCTTCGAGCGTATGGGCCACGATGGCTCCCTTGCCCGCGGCGAGACCGTAGGCCTTGATCACATAGGGCGCGTTCCTCGTCTGCAGGTAATCGATAGCCGGGGCGCTTTCCGTAAAATAAGCGGCTGCCGCCGTGGGAATGCCCGCTTCGAGCATGAAGTCCTTGCAGAAAATCTTGCTGCCTTCCATCTGGGAGGCTTCTTTGTTCGGGCCGAATGCCTTCAGCCCCGCCGCCTCAAGCGCATCCACCACGCCCTCCACCAGCGACGCCTCGGGGCCGATAAAGGTGATGTCGATGGCATTCTGTTTTGCCCAGTCGATCAGCTCCGAAAAATCGCCGCCTACCTGGATGTCCACGCATTCCGCCTTGTGCGTCCGCGCAATGCCCGGATTCCCCGGCGCGCAATAGACCTTTTCCACGCGCGGCGACTGCGCGATTTTCCAGACCAGCGCATGCTCACGTCCCCCCCCACCAATCACCAATGCTTTCATTTTCCGCTCCTTGTGCGTGAATAGAGACGGCCCCAAGCCGCCTGCGAATCAATGTGCCTCCATATTAAAGCAGCATTTCCGTTTTTCAAGCAATTCCGGCGCTCCGGTCAATCTTTGCAGAAAAATCCTTCCCGGACCAATGGAGCCGCAACCAATAATAACCGTGACATCCGCGGTTGATAAAAAGAAACGCGGGGCCCCGGGGACGCGGAGCATCGGAAGGAATCAATCGATTTGAAAATATATCAGGAAATCTAATCCTGGATAAAAGAAATATGTTATTGCGAATATGGTTTTGCAAAGAGATGGAGCGTGCATTGGTAATTTTGCCGAAAAGTGTTTTGCCGGCAAGATGCCGGCGGTACGGATGCTGCTGATAGAACAGAATTCGAGTGCGATGACGTTCTGTGCGAAAAATACAAACGCCGCCGAACCACGAAAAGAATTGCCATAATCAGGGAGGGGTGTTAAAAAATATTCGGTATGGTGCGATAATATTATTTGCAGGGATCAGCAGGTGAAGAAAAATTTTGGGCCAAGGAGATTCTATTATGAGAAAGCAATGGCTTTGCAAAATCGGGGCTGGACTTCTGGCGGGGCTTATGATTTTTGCAATGGCGGCCTGTTCGGGATCTTTGGCAAAAGATACGTCAAAGAAAAAAGGCTGTGACTGCGAGACGAAACCGGCCACACAAACGCGCGCGCTGCCCTCGCCGGACGATAACGGCGATACCGAAGCCGTGCCCGATCCCCTGATGCTGAAGGAATAGCAGAAGTATTTCTATGTCGCATGACAAACAGATTGCCAAATCGGATTGGCGTCCCGGAATGTCCGGGGTGCTGGATACGGCGGTTCTTTTCGTGGACCTGGTGAGTTCAAGCGATTTTGCCAGCGTTATGGGTCTGCGCGAATACGCCGAGTATGTCGATGCCTTCCACCATCTCTGCTACGAGCAATGCCGCTTTTTTTTCGAAGAACTGCACAAAGGCATGTACGCGCCCGACGGCCTGGATTATGAGGTCAAGGTGGTGGGCGATGAGATGGTGGTTTTTTTGAACAGCGACAAGCCGGCCAACGATGTGTATCAGCTGATCTGCCTGGCCGTGACGCTCAAGTGCGGCTGGCTGGGCCTGCCCGTGAACAAGGCGCGTATGGAATCGGGCATGTCCTGCTCGGGTCTGGCGGCGGGAATCAATGCCGGACAAATATGGGCCACCCGCACCGAATCGGGCTTTGACCGCTCGGGTTTCGCGATCAACGTGGCCAAGCGCACGGAATCGGCTTCGCGCGAGGGCGAACGCTTTCGCATCTTCATCACCGATCCCGCCTTCAAGCGCATCAATCGGAAAATACGCAACCTGCTTTTTTCCCACCGTCACATGGTGGGTATGAAGGGTATTGTGGTGCCGATAGCCGTATACGAGGTGGCGGAGTGTTTTCTGGATGTGGGTGTGCGACTGGCTCCGGCCTATAGCGATGGCTTTCGCGATGTGGCTCTGCAGGCCATGCGCACGAACAGCTTTGACCTGTGGGTGCATACCTGCTTTCAGGTGGCCGAGGCGGCGCGGCATGACGACTCCATCACCGACGAGTGCCTCGATTGGTGCCGCAATGTGCTGAATATCGACCCGGAAAATCCGGCGGCCCTTTATCATGCCGCACAGGGAATGCGCGAACGGGGCGACCCCGAAACGGCCATGCTCTACCTGGACGACCTGACCAGCCACTGGCCGACGCTGGCTGACGGATGGCTCGAAATGGGACGCGTCCAAAAAATGCTGAACAAGCCGCAAGAAGCCCGCAAGAGCATCAAGCAGGCCATCCGCCTGGGCGTGCATCCCTCGGAAGAAGAACTGCCCGAACTTTAAGTTTCGAGGCGCCATCGTGCGCATCACCCGTTCGTAGTCAACCCCGTGAGGGGCGTATATTGCGTCACGCCCATGGATTCGACGGGGCTGTAACATAAATGAACACACATTCATTGACCCTTGATTTCAGCGCTGAAAGCGCGATTTATCATAGCCTGGGGTGGAGCGACCGAAGGGAGCGGAACCCCAGGATCAGGACCGTAAAAAAAAGCAAGCGCTGTAAGCGCGCCCCAATTTGAGCCGTGCTTACAGCACTGAAACGTTATTTGGATGATCCATATGCCAGGGGTCTTACCCCAGGTCTGGTTGAAGATAAAACAGAAGAGAGCTGAAGGCCCGATCCATGAGAATATCTCTAATACCAATTGCTCTTCGCTTTATCCTCGTTGCCGTCGTTGGCATGATGATGGTTTTGCTCTGCGGCTGCGCCCGCTACGAGACGCGAACCATGGAGGTGACGGCCTATTGTGGCTGCGGCGAATGCTGCAGCTGGGAACGGGGCAGCTGGAAATATCTGAAACTGAATTTCTGGAACCGCTATATTTCCGAGGGAAAATATGAAGGCCGGAAATATTCCGGCCGAACAGCCGACGGATCAAAGGCCCGCGAGGTGCAGCCCGGGCTTTTTTCGGTGGACAGTGTCGCCCATCCCTGGATGATTCCCGTGCGGATTATCTTTTTCCCCTGGCTCCTCCTGCCGCAAGAAGGCACCATTGCCGCCGATACGCAATATTACAAGTTCGGCACGGAAATGTTTGTGCCGGGATACGGTTGGGGCGTGGTGCGCGACCGTGGCGGCGCCATCAAGGGCCCCAACCGACTTGATATCTACTATTCCTCCCACCGCGAAGCCCTGAACTGGGGGCGCCAAAATGTGGAAGTCAAAATCAAGCGCTGAGAAGGATTTCGGCCCTCAACGATATTTCATATAAACAACCTTGTGCTCGGTGAAGAACTCGATGCCCGTCTTGCCGGCCTCGGGAATGCCGAAGCCCGATTCCTTGACACCGCCAAAGGTCAGGTGCGGCTCCTTGAGCGCGGTGATCAGGTTGACATGGGCCAGGCCCACATCTGTCTTTTCCATAAAGGTCATGGCGCGGCTGAAGTCCTTTGTGTAGATCGACGAGGCCAAACCGAAAGGCACTCCGTTGGCCACTTCAATAGCTTCGTCAAAATCGTCCACGGCGATGATGCTGAGCACCGGGCCGAAGATTTCTTCCTGGGCGATGCGCATGTCGGGCTTGACGCCCGCAAAGATGGTCGGCTCGATAAAGCAGCCCTGATCCATGCCATTGTCGGTCAGGCGATTGCCGCCGAAGATCAGCTCCGCGCCCTCGTCTTTGCCGATTTCGATGTACTTCAGAATCGATTCCAACTGGTCCGTTCCGCAAACGGGTCCCATGGTGCTCTTCGCATCGAGACCGTCGCCAACGACGATCTTCGCAGCAAAGGCCTTGGCCTTTTCGATGAAGGCGTCGAGCACTTCCTTGACGACGACGGCGCGGCTCGTTGACGTGCACCATTGCCCCGCGCAGGCGTAGGCGGCCGTGACGGCAGACTGGGCAGCCGCGTCAAGGTCGGCGTCTTCCAGCACGACCAGGGGATTCTTGCCACCCATTTCGAGCTGGGTGCGCGCCAGGATTTCGGCGGCCTTTTTGTGGATGCCCATGCCCACACCCGTGGAACCGGTGAAGGAGATGGCCTTGATGGTGGGGTTCGTGGTGAACTCCTCCCCTACCGTCGATCCACCGCCCGTCACGAAATTCAGAACGCCCGGAGGCAGACCGGCTTCGTCGAAAAGCTGGACAAACTTCTGCCCCGTCTGCGGCGTCAGGCTGGCTGGCTTGAAGACGCAGGTGTTGCCCGCCATGAGCGCCGGCGTGCACTTGCGGCCGGGAACGTTGAAGGGAAAATTCCAGGGGCTGATGATGCTGACTACACCCAAAGGCTCGCGCTTGCTGTAGGCAAAGACGCCGTCGATGGACGACGGGATCGTATCGCCATACATGCGCAGGCCTTCGTTGATCTGAAATTCCATTTCCTTGATAGCAGAATTGATCTCGGCCTGCGATTCGGCAAAGGTCTTTCCGTTTTCGAGGGTGAGGATTTTGGCAAATTCATCGCGATGGGCGATCATGCCCTGGTGGGCCTTTTTGAGATATTCGGCGCGCTTCTCCGGCGTCAGGGCCTTCCACGCGGGAAAGGCTTCCTTGGCGGCTTCGATCGCGGCGGCGGCGTCTTCGCGCGGCGACTTTGGCCAGAGCCCCGTCACCTCGTCGAGTTTTGCCGGGTTGCACTGCTCAAAGGTCTTGCCGTCGGAACTGTCCACCCATTCGCCATTGATGTAATTCTGAAATTTCTCTGCCATTCTTGTCGTCCTTTCTTTTTTGCGGGCTTGCTTCTACTGTCCTGAAAAGCCTTTCTGCCATTCCAAAAATGGATCGGGCCTTCAGCCCTCTCCTCTTTTTTTCCGGTGTCTTCCTGGGGTTGAAACCCCAGGCTATTATGGAACGCGCCTTTGGCGCTTTTAAAGCTGAGCAAATCTGCGTAATATTTCGACAAAAAGGATTGCTCCGATTCTTCGGGTTGAAACCCTATGTTATTATGGGACACGCCTTAGGTGCTTTTAAAATCTGCGTGAATCTGCGTAATCTGTGGATAAA
>CAYWYC010000066.1:0-16780 GCA_964462565.1 uncultured Candidatus Sumerlaeota bacterium
GATTTTGCGGACATTTCGGTTTTTGGCTCTGCTGCTTGAAGGATTAAGCTAATGTGCAGCAGCATTCCCATTGACATGTGTCCGCAATGCGCCCATATTTAAGGGCAGGAAGCAATGATATTATTCGGAGGCGCCATGAAACCCCCATACCTGTTTATCAAAATGGCGATCGTCGCCCTGATCGCCCTCTCATGCTGGACGGTTGCTTGTAGCGGCATTCAGGCACAGGACACGAAATTCCAGGAAGAAATTGCCAAAGAACTCATTGACCTTGCACAGGCCGGATATTATGAACTCGACGACGACGGCAACGTCATCAAATTCGGCGCGTCGAACCATCAGATCTATTATGAAGATAAAAGCAAGCCCCCGGCTCCCGGTATTGACGATGCAAACTTCCGCAAAATCCTCAAATTCCCCAAACTCCAGGCCATCTTTCTTGAAAAACAGCCGCTTAATAATAGCAGTTACATGCTCATTGCCCAACTGCCCGAAATCATCGACCTGCGCCTGCATTATGCCAATGACAAACAATTCCGCGAAAAGTTGGGCGACTCTTTTGCCGATGAGAATTTTGCCCTCGTTGTCAATCACATGCAAAAGCCGCTCAAGATTCTCGAACTCAAGCACCTTTTCGGCATCGACGGAACCGTCATCGATCAGCTCAAGCCGCAGCCGGAACTCGAAAAGCTCGAACTCGATAACGATTTTTGCGGGCCGGAAGCGGTGCCTTTTATCCTTGCCGCGCCCAAGGTCCGCAGCCTGCAACTCCATCGAACCACCATCAATGAAGAAGACCTGCTGAAGATCGGGCAGGCACTCAAGGGCCTCGAAGTCATCGTCATACGTCCAAATGGCAATCCACCCTCAGGAAATTCCATCGACGGCGGTAGCCTCCGCGCCTTTGAAAAACACCCCAGCCTCAAATACATGTACATGGGAATTGACTGGCACAACAGCCTGGAATATGACGGAGGACTCGAATATCTGGCTACCGCGCCCAACATGAAATACCTGCACATGGCTCCCAACCGCCCAATCATTTCCATCGAAAGCCCCCAGGTCCAGGCCCTCCACAAAGCCGCGCCCAATATCATTATCCTGACCAAAGACGGTATTATCGGCGGAACCCGGGAAGACATGATCCACCAGGACGAAGACTACCGATGGGGAATATGCAAATAGAGACCAAAAGGAAAGAAGCTTGCAACTATGATATTTCGACCCACCAAAGACGGCCGACTCTGGGATAGTTGGCTCCTGCTGACGGACGAAGAAATTCACCTCTATTATCTGGCGAACCAGGAAGGCGACCAGCGCATCGGCCACTGCACCAGCACCGACATGGTCCATTGGAAACGCCACGCCGACATCCTGCCACCCCACTGGCCTTTTACGGGAATGATCATTCCCAAGGACGACAAGTACTTTCTGTTTGTTGGGGAAGCGATTGACGGTTGCCAGACTACGGTCCTCTACGAATCCACCGACCTGGAAAACTGGAAGCGCGTCAAGGACGAACCGGTCATCCGTCCGGCCTTGCCCTATTACCGCA
Organism: uncultured Candidatus Sumerlaeota bacterium; assembly: GCA_964462565.1. Taxonomy (GTDB): domain Bacteria; phylum Sumerlaeota; class Sumerlaeia; order UBA8349; family UBA8349; genus CAYWYC01. The sequence goes on from CAYWYC010000066.1 coordinate 1,556, forward strand.
GCGAAAATCCGCCTTGGGGAAAAACGGTAGCATGGCGCGATCCCTATGTCTTTTACCGTCCTGAAGACGGATATTATCACACCATCATTTGCGCGTCACGGCCTGTCACCACTCCCGACGATACCGGTTCCGCCCTTGGCCATGCCCGCAGCAAGGATCTGGTCAATTGGGAACTCCTGCCGCCTATCGACGCGCCTACCCATCAGCTTTACCATGCCGAAGTACCGGAATATTTCGAGATCGACGGAACCCACTATATCATTTTCACCACCGGCAGCGTCTATGGCATTCGACTCAACACCCCCAGCCGCCGCGAATCCGTCGGCACCTATTATATGATTGCTGATTCCTTCGAGGGGCCCTACCACCTGCCAGAAGAACCGCTCCTGGTGGGATCGGCATTCTACAAAATGGCGTCATACGTCGGTCGGCGCATTGTCTTTCGCGGCGAAAGCCTGATGTACCATCATATTCGCGATGATTCCAGCGGATGGTTCGCCACATGGGCTCCACCCAAAAGGCTGGTCCAACTGCCGAACCGGGAACTGGTTCTCAAATACTGGCCCGGGCTGGAAGCGCTGGAAACCGCCGACGTCCGGGAAGGAATAGAATCCGTGGTTGGGGGAGCGGGGGAGGCTTGGTCCCGAAGCGGCGGTACGCTCAAGGGCCGGGCCATGGCCATGGGGCAATCCTGCATCCTGGCCGAAGATATGGACGATTACCATATTCGGGTCACGATAAAGTCCACAAAGAGCAAGCGCTGCGGCCTGGTTTTTCGCGTGGCCGATAATCGCGGCATTCAGTTTTCAATGGACTATGAACTCGGGCAGATCGAACTCGGCTATAGCCGGCAACATCATGCAGTGGGCTGGGGCGCCGATATTACGGGCTTCGTGCCATGCGGCGCCCAACGCAATCAGCAATTCATCCATGATCAATACCGAACGACTCTCGAGCATGGCAAAGAATATAATGTTCGCGTATTCCTGCGCGACCAGCACCTGGAAGCCTATCTCGATGACCAGTGGATTTTTACATCGGTCTTTCCTCACGCGGCCCTGAATGGAAACATAGAAGCCTTTGTCGAGTGTGGAGAAATGGAAATCCAAAACCTGCGAATCGCCAGGATCGAACCCCTGGGCTTCACGGAAAAACCGGGAGAAATTCACACCACCTGAGTTTCTCCGGCCACAAACCGTGTATCATTTACGGACCCTGCGCGGAAAATACCCTCTCAAATCTTCGCGCCCTTCGTCAGATCATGGTGTGTTCCCTTCAATCAGACAAGATGTAAAATAACGCACTCGTATAAGCATACATAACTTTGCTATTACCGTATCAGGTTGCCGAAATCCGGCGAACTTATTTTTACAGCCCCCTTGGACGCAAATCATTTGTTTTAAATAATAGCATATTTTGTGCATAGTTAGAATTTTCTTGGATCGACGATATATGTTGTGGTATGTTACACAGGATGTTCATAATCATCCACATTTTTGAAAGGAGGAGATTTTGTTATGCGCAGATCTGCATTCACCCTTATTGAATTGTTGATTGTCGTGGCTATTATCGCAATTCTGGCAGCCATTGCGGTTCCCAACTTCCTGGAGGCTCAAACTCGATCAAAAGTCGCCCGGGCCAAAGCCGATATGCGTTCCATGGCAACCGCCATCGAAGCCTATTCGGTGGACTACAACAATTATCCCATCAACCCAACCGGTTTTCTGCAGGACATCCGTGGACAGTATAATCAGTTCAAGGCCTACAGCTTCTTCGCCGAACGCTTCAATTCCCTCACCACTCCGGTCGCCTTCATGACCAGTTTGCCCATCGACCCCTTCCTGACCAAAGAAGGCGGACACTGGAATGTGGATGCTGCCGGCTGGCATCAGTACAAGAGTTTTTTCTATTGTAATTTCAGAGGCGCCTGGAAGTACTATGAATCCGCGGGTTCCCAGGAAATCAGCAGATGGATGACCGGCGGCACCAATCTTTTTCGCTGGCTCGAAGGAGGTACTCCATTCTGGTATCCTGAATTCACACCCGATGGCCCCCTGCGTTTCAATGGGAAAGATGGAAAAACTTATGGTTCCGCTTGGGCTCTCATGAGCACCGGCCCCGACCGTCTCGAACGCGAACCCAAGAATAACGGTTCCATATGGTTTCCCTGGATAATGGTGGGGTCGGAATGGGACTACCAGGCGCTCCGGAAAGGTTTTACCGATGTCTATGACGCCACCAATGGCACCCAGAGCATAGGAAACATCTGGCAGTTCAGTGGCGGCGCCCTCGAGTGAGTCTTTCCCAGAAACCCAAAGGGAAAACGTGTAAATCGAAGATCGATCATGGGCAGTCTGTCCAAAGGCAGGCTGCCCATGAAAAGAATCAAAAAGTGGAGGAAAAATCGTGCGTTATTTGAAAAAAAACAAGAACTCAGTGTCACGGGCGATATTGATGATTGCGATCCTCGGCCTCATGGCTGCATGTGACGGCGGCGGATCGCCACCCAGCCAAGGCGAGCAGGATCAGGAAATCAAACTCTATAACCAGTTCATTAACCAGCAAAGCGCTTATGTTCTCGAGACCCTCGGCAAGCCTGACCGCCAGGGCAAGACTCAGGAAGGCTTTGTTATACTCATATATAATGACAAACTGGAAGGCTCGGACAAGAGTCTCCTTTTTCGCATAGCCGGAGGTCAGGTTATCGATGTAGGCCCCGTTGATAAGGATTTCAAAATCCAGTAAGATGCACCCATTTTGTCTGGATAAGGGCGAATCAACACCGCCTGATCAGGAAGTCAGTGCCCCGGACAGGCCTGCCGTACTCACAAGGCAGAACTTGCGCCAAATGCCCTTTTAAAAAATCGACAAACTGGGCCATTATTCTGTTGACTTGTTCGATTGGATGCAATATGATACTTTTAATGAGGTTGTCCTTTGCGAATCCCTCCGGGGACGGCTTTTGATGGAATGTGAGGGATCTGGTTAATGAAAAAAGGAGATTGATGTGGCAACTGGTACAGTGAAGTGGTTTAACGACAAAAAGGGTTTTGGCTTTATCGAACCCGACGATGGTGGCGATGATCTTTTCGTTCATCATGCTGATATTGATGCGGATGGCTTTCGCACCCTCCAAGAGGGTCAGAAAGTTGAATTTGAATCGTCCAGCGGACCCAAAGGGCCCAAGGCGATGAACGTTCGCTCTCTCTAATCTATCTATGGTCATATAATTGGACCCGTAGGAAAAGGCAAAAGTTTTTACTTTTGCCTTTTTTTGCATCCTGTACCTGATCGCTCCGCATAAACCTTCCTGGTCCCAAGTCGGAGTCATTTATGCTCAGTCTCAAAAAAATCCTGGCCGCTGTCCAGAAAGAACCCGATTTGAATATTTTTCGGGAAATTCCCTTGCCATGCCGGGGCAAACTGTATACCAGTCCCATGCCCTATGGGGCCTACGACAAGGGTAGCCGTCTTATCGATATATATCGACATCACCATATTCGGCATGTGTTCATGCTGGTAACGGATTCGGAACTCCAGAAAAAAGCCCGGCGAGATCTTCTAACCATTTATACAAAACATAACTTGGAAATCTGTCGCTATCCCATTGCCGACTATACGGCCCCAAGCGCGCAGAGTTTGCAGGAAATGGTCAACCATGCACTGGGGTGCCTCCAGGAAGGCAATGTGGCTATCCACTGCCATGCCGGTGTCGGGCGCACCTCGGTTGCCGCTTCCTGTATCGTCCGGGCAGTCCTGGCCTACAGCGCTGAAGAAGCCATTGCTTATGTGAAAGAAAACATGACAGTTGACATGACAGCCGAGCAGATGAATCTCGTGGGAAAATACGAAAACCTGCATGTCCTATCAGGCTAAAAGCGGTTCCAAATCTCTCCAGGCCTGCTCCGGGTTCTCAAACAAAATACCTCGAATCCCCACCCGGCGCGCGCCTTCGATATTCACTTCGAGATCATCAAAGAAAACCGTTTCTTCTCCAGCCAATTGAAATTTCCCAAGAAGATGCTCGTATATTTCCGCGTGGGGTTTGATCAAACCGACATGCGCCGAGATCACATGCCCGTCCAGTTTTTCCCAATAGGGGCCCTTGTCCTGGAGATAATCAAACGTTGGTGCGGGCATATTGGAAAGCATGTACATGCGGATATCCCGCTGCTTCAGCCGATCCATGATCTCCAGTGTGCCCTGAATCGGCAGCAGTGATTCCAGCGTCACCTGCAAAAGTTCTTCCATTTTTGCCGGCTCGCAGCCCAGACGTCCCGAGCAGTTTTCCACCAAGTCTCCCGCGTCGATCCCGCCACGGTCAAACTCATGCCAATCATCGTGCAGGTAAACGCAGGACTTGATCCGGTTCAGGTCTTCTCCATCGCCAAAAACCTGCCGAAGCACACGATCCGTATTCCATTCCACCAACACGCCACCCGCGTCAAAAACGACGTTCTTCACTTGCTTCAACTCCATGCCGCCTCCTGAAAAAGGGTTCCGGCCTCGACGTCCTCACCTTTTCAGAAAAGTCGGACCGGTAAAGCCATAGGCTACCCGAACCTCCAGTAGTTTGTCAATCTCCTCGTCTTTCAGCCGCCGCACACTGCCAAGCAGATGCGCCGTCACGAGAGTCTCTGCGGCATGCTCGATCTTTTCCATCATCCGCAATGCCGCAAAAACATCCTTCCCGACCGTCACCGCACCATGCCGGTCCAGGAGCACCGCATCGGTCTGACGGATAAACTCCCGCAACACCACCGAGCCTTCCTTGGTGCCCGGCGTCGCATAAGGCGTGGTTGGGATTCCACCCAAGGTATAAACCACCTCCGGCAGGACGCACTCTTCCATCGTGTGTCCCGAGAGCATCAGGGCAATCGCCTTTGGCGGGTGCGCGTGAACAACCGCCGAAATGTCGTCCCGTTCCTCATAAGCCGCCAAGTGCGTGAAAAACTCACTCGTCACCTTGCCCTCGCCTTCGATTTTGTTACCTTTTTCATCGGCCAACAGGATATCTCCCGGCCTCATATCGTACTTCGAGACGCCGCTGGGGGTGCACAAATAGCGATCAGGGGACAGCCGAATGCTGATATTGCCATCGGTAGCCACGGTCAGGTCCTTCATATAAAGACGTCGCCCCACTTCGCAGATCGCTTCTTTCAGTTCCTTATGTTCCATGTTCTTTCCTGCCTTCCTCGAGAATCGAATTTTTCTTAATAGCCGAACCCGAAGAAAAGATCAAGCTAATGGCGCATAATATTTTTGAAAGGCCCTATCGACTCGTGGTATTGCTTGACGGATTATCGGAAACCGCTGTTTGCCATATTTCCGGCGCAAAACTCCGCTGGTTGCTGTACAGGCTGAAGAAAGGATAGAGACCATCGGGAAATTGCATCAGTAGATAAGGACCATTTTCATCAGGATCTGGCAAACCGCGGATCAACTTCCAGGCGTTATTCACCACCACATAGGCAGGCTTGTCCGAAAGCAGCATCTTCCGCGCTTCTTTGCGGGGGATCTGCTCTTGATGGATTCCCAGAAGATATTGCAGCGCGTAAGGGGTGTCGGTAAAGGTCAGAGGAAGCCCTGCCTCCACCAATGGCTCAATCATATACTTCATGCCTTTGCTGCATTTATAGCGGTAGTAGGAATGATGATTCGGCCGAATTATATAAATATAATTCACGGCAATAGCGATGAATAGCAGCGAAAAAGCCAGAATGAGTCCCGGCCACCGTTCCCGAGGAATCCATTTTTCCTTCCATTCCAGTAACACCGGCGCCCCCAAGAGGCAAGCCGCCGGAATCAGGGGCATCAGGTAATAGGCACGTTGATGGGGAGCGATGGAAAAGACGATCAATCCGAAGACAAAATATCCTGCCAGATACTGCGCTGCCAGGCGACGCTTGCGTTGTTCAGGAGGCTTCCGAAAAACACGAACCAGGCCCACCATCGCCGGGATAGACCAAGGAAGAAAAGCGACGATGAAAAAATAGGGCATCTGCCAGAAATGGCTGAGGGGCAGGCTTCCTTCTTCTCCTGATAGCAAATGACCAAACAATTCATTACCGATCTGTTTTTCGGCAACCCGATTTCCCTCAGCCGCCATGGCCACCAAAAACCACGACAGAATAATAGCGAGATAAAAGATCAGCCCTAAACCAAATCCTCGCCACCGGCTTGTCATGCCATCGGGCTTACGCCAAAATTCGGACCGGCACAAGATGAACCCACCCAAAACCAGCAGCAGCGTCAACGGCCCCTTTGCCAGCGTGGCAAGCGCGGCAATCAACCAGAAAAAAATCCATCCGCCATCCCGGCGCATCGCCTGAAAAGCCAAGCAGGCAGACAAAAAGGTCAAAAATCCGAAAAGAGGATCCGCACGCAAAAAGGTCAGGCTACGAAAACCAAAATATGACAAGGCCCACATAAAAGCGCCAAGAATCCCAATGCGCTCATCAAAGCATCGCCGACCAATGTGGAAAATCAGGAAAGCCATGCCCAGGGAAGCCAGGGCGCTGGGAATGTATGCAAGAGTCAGGCAAAAACCGGGGCTCGTCCATTGGAAGGGAAGAATCAGAATCGCGCTTAACCATACCGACAGGGGAGGCTTCGACGCCACATCGCCCCATACACCGTGGGGCATGATCCAGTTGCCGTTTGCCAGCACATCCATGATATAGGCCAACTGGTAATGCTGGCCCAGTTCCATGAAGTCTTCAGGGCCGGTTCTCCGTATGAAGAAAAGCACCAGCATCAATACGCAAAGGCCCCATAAATATTTTCTGGCGGAGATGCTTACGCTCATAGATGTCCAGGGCCTCTGTTCGCAGTTTTAGAGCCTACTTACCCGGAACCGGTTCAGTATCGGTGGCGGCCTTTTTGGGAGTCAGTACGAGGATTGTCGTTTCTCCCTCAGGGAAAGCACTCAGCGATTGTGTGAAGGGATAGGTGCGGTCCTTTAATTTACGCACATTTTTCCACCCTTTAAGAAATTCATCATTCGAAGCGATGGGCAATTCGCCCTCGGGATCCGTTTTGTAATGCATGGGAACTACCACGCGCGGGCCGATTTTCTCGACAAGGCTGCGCGCCTGCTTGGCGTCGATTGTGTAAAAGCCCCCCACGCAAATCAGCAGTACGTCCACGCGGCCGATCTTTTCGATCATGGCATCGTCCAGCATGTGCCCGAGATCGCCCGTGTGCAGAATCCGCACATCATTGATCTCAATCAGGAACATCGCGTTTTTGCCACGCTCCGCGCCCTTGTCCGCGTCGTGATAGGTCTGAAACGCCTGAATCCGGATGTCGTCTTTTTCGTAGTCAATCGTATGCCAGTCCGAGCCATCTTCCGTCAGCCCGCGCAAGACCTTGGGCCAGCCCTTGACCATTTCCATATAGGTATGGTCAAAATGATTATGGCTGATTGTTACGATATCGGCTTCAACAGCGGGCAGAGAATAGCCCAGTTTAGGTGGCACGGGATCCATGACAATCGCTTTGCCATCCGCTTCGATCACAAAACAGGATTGCCCCACCCACATCAGCGAAAACAGTATCATCTCCATGGCAATATCCTCCTTCGAGTAAAATGTACCGAAGAAAAACCACTGCAAATCCTGCAACCATGTTTACAATATACCGTAAATCAACCCACAGGTCCAACCTGTTCGTGCCAGAGTTTTGCATAAAGTCCATCTTTTTCCACCAGTTCCTCATGGTTTCCGCTTTCGACAATTTCGCCCCGATCCAGGACCAGTATCATATCCGCCTTGCGCGCCACCGACAGGCGATGTGCGATAATCAATGTTGTCCGTCCCGCCGCCAATCGGTCCAGTGCCTCCAGCACCAGTCGCTCGCTCGTCGCATCCAGGTTCGACGTGGCCTCGTCCATGATCAGGATTTTCGGATCTTTCAGGAAAGCCCGGGCAATCGCGATGCGCTGAATCTGTCCGCCGGAAATACCGACACCGCGTTCCCCGATAACACTTTTATAGCCATCTGGCAGGTTCTCGATAAATTCCTCGGCATTGGCTGAACGTACTGCTTCCTTCACTTCATCGAAACTCGCGTTAAGTTTGCTGTACTTGATATTTTCCAGAATTGTGCCCGTAAAAAGCACTGGCTCCTGGGGAACAATAGCGATCGCCTTGCGCAAGGAAAGATATTGCAAATCCCGAATATCCTGCCCGTTAAGCAGAATCTTGCCCTGCTGGATATCGTAAAAACGCGGCAGCAGGCCAAGCAAAGTACTCTTACCGGCTCCGCTCGGACCGGCCAGCACCACCCGCATCCCCGGTTCAATTTTACAGTTGATATCCCGAAGCACCATGGTCCGCTCTTCCGTCGGGTAGGAAAACTGAACCCCCTCAAGCCGTATCTCCGGCGCGCCCTGCAAAATCAGCGGTTTGGAATCAGGCTCGTCCTTGATCTGTGGCTTGGTATCCAGGAATTCAAAGACCCGGTCCGCCGCGGCAGCAGCCGAATAGACTTGCCCATACATGTTGGCCAACTGCGAAATGGGACCCATGATGAGGCCCGTGTAAAGATAGAATGCCGTCAGGTCGCCAACCGTCGCGTTGCCGTTGATCACCCGGTAAACCCCAAAGGCCGCGACGATCGTCAGACCGCCAAAGCGCGTCAATTCTGAAGCCGCGACCAGACAACCGTGCAGAAGGCGTTGCCGAAGGGTATGCTGCCGAACCATGCTGGCGCGATCATACACTTCCCGTTCTTCATGCTTTTCTGTGGTGAAAGCCTGGACTTCCCGAATCATGCTGAGCCGTTCATGCATATGGCCCGACATTTCCGCAGCCGATTCCAGCATCTTGCGGCTGGCCTGGCGGATGGGCTTACGCAACAGCCGCGTCGTCACTACGTAAAAGGGAATCGTGCAAAAGGCCACCAGCGCCCACACCCAGTCCCGAAAAAGCAGATAAACCCCGATCCCGATGGCCTGCATAAACATTTGCGCTGCCACGACAAAGATGATCTCAAAGGCGTGCTGAGCCGTCTGCACGTCCGTCACCAAACGCGAAACCACACTGCCGCTCGGGCGCGTATCATGAAATCCCAAAGAAAGCCTCTGAATATGCCGATACAGGCAAAAGCGAATATCCCGTACCGCACTGGCCGCGGCAACATGGGGAAAATAAAAACGCCCCAATGTTGCGAAGAGATGGACCGACATGATCGTGATCAGCAAAGGCAACATCCCGTAAAAAGTATCTATCCGGTTTTGCATGCCCATGTCCTCGGGCATCAAAACGTCATCGATCACATGGCGCACAAAATTCGGCATGTACATGGGCAGTATCATGCGGATAAGTCCGGCGACAAAGCCACCGATGATCCAGGGCCAGTAGGCGCGCGAATAAGTCAGAAAGCGCCACAGGTTTTTCAAACCTTCTTCAGGACGGGCATCCATGTTTTTGAGTTTTTCCAGACGTCGGGCAGAGCGACTGCTCATGCCACCGGGAGTGCTGGGCATTGGGAAATCTCCTTCGCTGCACGGCGGGAATTACTTGGCAAAGGCGTGCAGTGCCAACTTGCATAATTACATATAGCTAGTTCGAAATCGAAATGCAAGACCTTCGAAAAGAAAAACTGGGACTTATTGGATTTCAGGGGACGATTCAGCGCTATTGAAAGATGCGCAGCAGGTGTTTCTTCATCGCTTGCAGCGATCTGGCGCGATGGCTGATGGCATTTTTTTCACCGGGGAGCAGTTGGGCCATGGTTTTGCCATACTCCGGCAGATAAAAAACCGGATCATAACCAAAACCATTTTCGCCGACAGCCTCTTCCGTAATCATTCCTTCGACGACACCCTTTTCGGTAATCGGCACGGTTTCGATATTGGAAGGAGCCTGTGTCAGCGGAGTCTGGTATGCTGATGGTTCCACCAATGCCGTCACGCAAACGAAGCGGGCGCTGCGCCTGGCAGGAGGCACATCCTGCATCTCCCGCAGAAGCCGATTGATGCGGTCCAGGTCTGTCGGAGCATAGCGGGCCGAAAAGATTCCTGGACGCCCATCCAGCGCATCCACCATCAGGCCTGAATCATCAGCCAGACAATACAGGCCTGACAGATCCGCAAAAAAAGTGGCCTTGAGCACGGCATTAGCCTCAAAGGTAGAACCATCTTCCAAGGGTTCCTTTTCAATTCCCAGTTCTGCCGGAGTCGTCACTTGGATATCGACACCCTCGAGCATCGCCTGGATTTCTTCGGCTTTATGGGGATTGTTTGTGCCAACGAGTAATTTATTCATAGATTCAGATACAGTTTTATTTACAAAAATCCCGCCGGGAAAATATCCGGCGGGATGATCATGTGGTTTTTTTAGCGGATAAGTCCGGAACGGTCGCCGGCGCTGAATTCGCCACGGACCATGCGGCGCATTGCCGATTCGTCCGCCGCCTGGGACATAGCCGTGTCGATGTCGATCCAGCCGTCCTTCACCATCTTGGCCAGCGACATATCGAAAGACTGCATGCCGTCTTCACCGTTCTTCAGCACCTGCTCGATTTCAGCGATACGCCCTTCGTTAATCAGCTTCGTCACGATAGGCGTATTCAGCAGAACCTCGCAGGCCGGAACCAGGCCGGGCGAGTCGGTACGTGAAATCAGACGCTGCGAAACAATCGCCCGCAGGTTCAGCGCCAACAGTTCCAGGATCATCTCTTCCTCGCGCTGGTCAAAGAAGTGGAGGAGACGGTTGATTGTTTGTTTTGCGTCGGAGGTATGCAGGGTGCTGAAAACCATGTGGCCTGTGTCCACGGCTTCGATGCCCGTTTCCACCGTCTCGCGGTCACGCATTTCACCCACCATGATCACGTCCGGGTCAAAGCGCAAAATACGCGCCATCGTCACGCCGAAGGAAGGAGTATCGGGGCCGACCTCGATCTGGTTGATCAGCGAAAGTTCATCCTTGTAAACATATTCGATGGGGTCTTCAATGGTGACAATATGCTTTTTGTGCTTCTTGTTGATGCGATTGATGATCGAAGCCAGCGTCGTGGACTTACCGGAACCCGTAATCCCCGTCACCAGCACCAGACCGCGCATCACATCCGCAAATCGCGCTACGGGACCGGGCAGATTGAGGTCCTCCAATATAGGCGGTGTTGAATCGATTCTACGAAAGGTAATACTGATGTTGCCACGCTGATGAAAGGCCGCCACACGAAAACGCCCCGAAGGCGGAAGGCTGTAGGCAAAGTCGGCCGCCCCTTCATTTTCAAAACGCTCCTTGAGTCGGTCCGGCAGTACTTCTTTTAATACGGTTTCCACATTCTCAACCGTGATTTCTTCATGCTTGATCGGACGCAAAGTTCCGTTCACACGCAAAAGAGGCACATGGCCCACCTTGAGATGCAAGTCCGATGCCTTAACTTTAAAGGTACCTTCCAAGAGTCGATTCAGATTCATGCGATAATCTCCTTCAATATAATCCCGGAGGATTCTTTATTTGCAGCAGGACGACAGATTTTATCCCGGAGCCCTGCCGGTATTACGTTCAAGACTGGCCGTTTTCGGTCTGGGAACCGCGCCGCCAGTGCATCCGCGTGCGCGAAGCCGGACCGGTCATGGGGGGATACTTTCGACCCGCGGCCCAACGCGGCCATACCCCTTCCGTTACCCGCAAGGCACGACGAAACGCACCCACCGGATGCGGACGCCCCCGCTCTTTGCCGGAAGCCACGGCCTGCACCGCGCCACTTTCGGAATCCATTCCGGCGCCTTCTTCATCAAGCAGAGCCTGTTCGCGTGCTTCCGCTTCGGCGCGCGCCTTTTCTTCATCGGCTATCTGGCGCTGTGCCTCAAATTCTTTCCGTACTTCCGCTTCCAGGTCGGCTTCGGGCAAATCGGCAATTTCTTCTTCGCGAGCGACTTCGGCGCTCGGATCGAATTGCTCTGCCCAGCTTTTAAGCGCGCTCTGCTGCCTAATATCGCTCCACGCTTCAAGCACATCACGCACGTCCAGGTTTCCGATAGACAGCCATAAGTCGTACGTTGGCAATGTATCACCCGGCTCCAGTGAGAACTCATTCAAAGGCTTTTCAACATTCAGGCTCAATAATTTGCCCCGGCTGCCTTCAAAGTCAATCATCCCATTGCCTGTCATTTCGCCCAGAAGTCCGATCACAAGCGAGGGACTTCCGCTCGGCGGAAACCACGCCCCAAAATCACGCCGCAAAAGTTCGCCCTGCAAGCGGCTCAGGATCGGCATATTCCCCTCCGCCGCCGTCGCCAGGGCCCGCAGACCCTCGTTGCCCACGGCGCAAGCACCCGTGCCTTCCGCTGGAATATATAAAGGATGCACCGAGTTCAAGCGCACCGGACTTCCGCCCACATTCCGAAAACTTACACTCAGGCGAAAACGACCTTCTTCGCCTCCTTCATCCAGGGCAAAGCGGCTCGTGGCCTCGATTCCCGCAATACTCTGCCAGTGCGCTTCCAGGGCAGTTGCGGACGTCGAAAATCCTGCGATCTTCTGAAAACGCTGGGCTTTCGCGTTTGTCTGCAAACTGATCGCGGGATTCAGACTCAAAACACTGTTCGAACTGGCATCCTCGATCAGGAAGTGATCCTCGTTCACGGCCAGGGTCAGGCCACCCAGTTTTGTTGCGTAAGCATCTACCATCTCTATTTCAAGAACCTTTCTAACGTTTCCATCTCAAACTAAATAATATCAATCAATCACGGCAAAGTCAGCGGGAATTGTTCCCCGGATAAAGGCGACTTCTTCATATTCCGGCCTGGCAGGAATAGCAATATTGCAGCCGGCAAGTCAGGATTGTTGTGAGGCTTGACCTTTATCGCACTGATTCTATCTCCCACCCAGACCTATCTTTTAATGCCCCGATCCCGAACAGGCAAGGAAAAAGTGTTTCTTTCTGTCTGAAATTTAACATAAAGCAAACTCCTCGAAAGGCATCAGAAAAGTTCATAAAGTCGGAAAACGAGAAAAAATCCACCATGACTGCACCGCTTATGCCATTTACCTGCAAGAAAAAATGAAATCTGTCTTCTCTGGGATTGCTTTTCGGAAAATCGCCGATTATAATAATCCGCTGGCCGCCAAGTCAGGAATTGCTCCTGATCAGGGCCGGCAATTATTTTTTCGTCATGACAAAGGATAATTTCTGTGAAACTGATGCATACCAAACTGCCGGAGTTTCTGCGGTATATGGTGGAAGCGGCCCGGAAGAATGGCAAGAAAAAGCCCGTCAACGTGCGCGGACTCGAGAATGTGAAATCCTGTAATATGCAATCCCTGCGAACCGGCCGCATCGAGTCCGCCGTCAAGGAACTCGCCCAGCAGGACGGAACGGACCGCGTTGAAGTCGTCCTGATGCCGCGCGTTCCCGAGACCATGCACACTGTTGTGGTCAAAGCCTATGACGAAAACGGCAAAGCCACCAAGGCCATCCTCGAAGTCATCAATATTCTCCATCCCACGGAAGAGGTGGAACTGGCCGACTGCCCCGATGTGGAAGACCGTCGTCCGCCCCTGGGGAAACACTGATTTCACAGGCCCTTGAAATTGCGGCCATTATGTATCACGCGAAGGAGCCAGAATGAAGCAGATAAACGTCCGGCTGATCGAACAAGGCGATCACTTCGGATATACCGTTCCCATCAATATTGCGCTTGTTGACGCGCAGGACATCGAAGATGCCGAAATCACCCGCGTCGGAGCCGTAGCCCGGATCGCCGAGGTTATCCATGGTCCCGTGGGTATCAACGTCTTCGATCTGAATGCCGTTACGACCACGAGCGACGGTGTGGTTATCGAAGGAGCCATTGTCAAAATGGCCGCCGGTGACATGGGAAAAGTGCACAAGGAATTCGGCATGCTTCCCATGGCCGAAATTGAAGTCAACACCCGCATGATCAGCGAGGAAGCGCATCTTTCCCAGATTGAGCAACTTTATTCCGGTCGCCGCCTCTTTCGCGGTCCCAACCCCGCCAACAAGCATGTGCCCGTCCATAACGCCGTCATGACGGGGCGCGCCGTCAATAACAACTCCGCCACTGAAATGATGAACGTCGTTACCATGGATGAAATTCTGCTGCCCATTCTGGGCCAGTTGCAGATCATGCACGACCGCGATGTGATGCTGGGGCCTACGGGGGAGCATATATCCGTGGGCATTGGCATGACCGTTGCCGAAAAATATGGCCGTGTCTTTCCCCATCGCCAGTTTCAGGCGGGCGACACGGCTCATGATTCGGGCCAGTTCGCCAAGCACCTGAAAGATCATATCCCCTGTATTCTCGCACCCAAGAAGGTGCTGGCGCGCTATATCGTGCAGGCCCTTCGCACGGGCATGGTTCCCGGCGAACATCTGGGATGCTCTCCGGCTGTTCTGGCCTGCGCCAAAGCCCTAAACTGCCCCATCGCCATGGACAAAATCACCCCGCGCGCCCGGGTCGAACTCGAAAGCGTCGGCATCGATGAAGCCTGGTTTCAGAGCCCTTCGCCCAAACTGAGGGACTCCGAACTCATCGATAAGGCGGACGAAGTTATCCCCGGCGCGGAAAACTGCAAACAGATTGCTGCTTCTGATATCATGCAGAAAATCCAGGTGAAGGTATAAGGATGCGCCATGGCCGCACGAGATACCATCATCGCCTTTGCCGATAAAACCGTTCTTCAAATCGAGGGACTTCGCGTTCATGGCCTACGCCCCTGCGACCTGGAAAAAACACTCAGCGAAAAACTCCAGACCACCGTCCGCGTCATTGGCGTGACGGGTGAGTCCATCGAAATGGATGTGTATGACCTGCCGCCCGAAGCGATCCTGAAGGATGAGGCGGGTCTCATCAAAGCTGTATCCGCCAGCGAAGGGATTGAGGCCAGTGATGTTATCCGTATCGCCTCTGCGAAAAAAGCGGTGCCCGTGGATATCGAAAACCTTCCTGGTGGCCCACGCGGCTGCCTGGGAGAAAGGTGGCGACGCCATGCTGCCGAAGAAGAATAAGGTCGCCATCCTGCCTACGGGTGATGAGATTCAAAGTGGCATTGTCGCCGATACGAATTCTCCTGCCATAGCGGAACTCGTCACACGAATTTTTCCAGACTTGGAGCCTGTCATTCTGAAAGCAGCCGCCGACTCGGAAGAAGACCTGGAAAGTATTTTCGGACGAATAATAAAGGAAGGCTACGCGCTTTGCATCCCCATTGGTGGCTCCGGAGGTGGCAGACGATTCGATCC